>DATNKD010000118.1:0-2438 GCA_035603575.1 Chthoniobacterales bacterium | reverse complement strand
ACCGCCGTTTACGTGAAATTTCCAATCACGAGCGGTGAATGGAAAGACAAAGCGAGCATTGCAATCTGGACGACCACACCTTGGACGTTACCCGCGAACCTCGCGATCGCGGTCGACCCGAAAGAATTGTACGTCGTGCAGGAATTTTCACGTGATGGAACTTCCGAAACTTTATTGCTGGCCGACAAACTTGTTCCGCAATTTTGCGCGAACACAAAATTCGAACCCACCGGCGAACCGCGAGCATCGTTTCCCGGCGCCAAGATCGACAAGATCAAAGCGCGCCATCCGTTTCTGGATCGCGAAGCAATCGTGCTGACGGCGGATTTCGTGACGATGGATAGCGGCACCGGCGCGGTCCACATCGCGCCCGGTCACGGCGAAGACGATTACTGGTTAGGCAAACAAAACAATTTACCGATCCTGTCGCCAGTTGATGATCACGGCAGGCTCACCGATGAAGCCGGTTTGCCAAATCTCACCGGCAAATATGTCTTCGACGCGAATGCTGACGTCGTGAATCTGCTGCGCGAGCGCGGCAATTTGTTAGGCGCGCAAAACTTTCATCACTCCTATCCGTATTGCTGGCGTTCGAAAACGCCGATCATCTTTCGCAATGTCGAACAATTTTTTATCCGCATCGACGATCTCCGCGGCAAGGCCTTGGAAGCAATTCACAAGGACGTGAAATGGATTCCGGCCTGGGGCGAGAACCGGATTGCAGGCACGGTCGAATCGCGCCCCGACTGGGTCATCTCGCGACAGCGCAGCTGGGGCGTGCCGCTACCTATTTTTTATTCGGCGGAAGGCAAACCGATTCTTGACGCGAAAATAATTCGCAAGCTCGCCGATCTAGTCTCAGAGCGCGGCTCCAACGTTTGGTTCGAATTAAACGATGTCGATCTGGCAAAGCAATTGGGACTTCCCGCGGGCACAACCAAACGCAATGACACGATCGACGTCTGGATTGACAGCGGCGTTTCGCATCGCGCCGTTTGTGCGTTGCATCCCGAATTGCGCGATCCGGCCGACATGTATTTGGAAGCCACCGATCAACATCGCGGCTGGTTTCAATCCTCGCTCATGACCAGCATCGCGCTGAACAATCGCGCGCCATACAAGACCTGCGTGACGCACGGGTTCGTTGTCGATCTTGATGGAAAGAAGATTTCCAAGTCCGGCACTTACGACAAACCGATGGACGCGGGACACTTCGTCGGACGTCACGGCGCCGATCTCGTCCGGTTGTGGGCGAGCAGTATCGATTACACCGACGACGTCCCGTTCTCGGAAGAGATGTTCACGCGCCTCGGCGACGCGTATCGCCGCATTCGCAACACGCTGCGGATTTTGTTAGGCAACCTTTACGATTTCGAATCTGGAAACCAGGAAGCCGGGAGCGGAGAATTTACTTTGATTGACCGGTGGATTCTGGAACGGCTTGGTCAAGTGATTGCTGAATGCCGCGCCGCATACGAAGCGTTCGAGTTTCACAAGGTTTATCACACCTTGAATCAATTTTGCGCCGTGGATCTGAGCAGCCTTTACATCGACATCACCAAGGACCGGATGTATTGCGACGCGCCGGATTCGTCTCGTCGTCGCGCTACCCAATCCGCGATGCATGAAATTTTCAGCGCGCTGTGCCAGTTGCTTGCGCCGGTGATCGCATTTACGGCCGAGGAAGCGTGGCGCTATTCAAATGCCGGCGCGTCAGTTCACTTGGAAGAATTTCCGAGAACCCAGAACCGTGGCCAGAAAGCAATCATGCAGGTGGCGGAGCTCTTGAGATTGCGCGGTGTGATCGGCCAGGCAATCGAAAAGGCGCGTCAGGAAAAACTGATTGGCAACGCGCTGGAGGCGGCGGTCGTTCTGCGTTCGAATTCCGACGTGACGGACAAGCTCAGCAAAGAGGAGTTTGAGGAATTTCTCATCTTGAGCGATCTGACCATTGAGCCTGTAAAAGAAGCGAGCGCCAGCGTTGCGAAGACGGTTTACCAAAAATGCGCGCGGTGCTGGCGCCATCGGCCGGCGGTCGGCAAGAGTAAAACATATCCGGATTTGTGCGATAGATGCGAGGTGGTGGTAGCGAAGCTAAGCGCGTGAGCTTCTATTGTCATTCCGAGCGGAGCCGAGGAATCTCTTGCTATTTCCGGAAATATTTAGAGATGTCTCGACTTCGCTCGACATGACAAAGCCGGACGCAACGGTCGCATGAAATACATTTTCTTTCTCTCGCTCCCGCTCTATTTGCTCGATCGCGTGACAAAATATCTGGTCATCCACTCGATCGATCTGGACCAACCGGTCGTCGTGGTCCCGGGCTTCTTTCATTTGGTCAACATTACCAACACCGGCGCGGCGTTCGGTTCATTCAAGAACAACAACGCCTTTTTCATCGCCATCTCGTTGTTAGCTTTGCTCTTTGCCCTGGTGCT
>DATNKD010000117.1:0-23531 GCA_035603575.1 Chthoniobacterales bacterium | reverse complement strand
TCGAAGATGACCCAGGAGCCGTTGATGAATCGGCAATGATGTCCGTGCCAAACATGATCACGGCTGCGATTCCAATTGCGCTGCCAGTTGCCCGAATGCTGCGCGACAACGTGATTCCGCCAGTTCGTGGGAAGATTATGTCCGCTGCGGACTTGGCCTGCGCCAGTTCCGCCGCGGCGCGGATCAGTGATCGCACGATTTCCTCCACTCGAGGATCGGGCAATACGATCGCCGCGATTGATATTTCCGCGCGCGAACCGACCCGAATCGATCGACCTGACCGCATTCGAATGGACGTACTGCGGACGGAACTCCATCGATCTCGGCGAACGCATCCCAACCGATGAGAAGCGTTGACCCGAATCAATCATTCGTCCGCCGCCGAAACTTCGTGATGGCATCGAACCGAATGATGGACCGCCGCCGCCACTTCGTGCGGGACCTGGACCAGCCGCGGCGAAATGTCCTCCTCCGCCGCCGCCGCCGCCGCCGCCGCCGTGATGACCGCCAGCCTGTGCTTGCGCGATCAAAGCCGCGCTCGCGAGGAGCGCGACCCAATAGAATTTAGTTTTCATGATTTTGACTTCCTTCTGTGTTGTTGTTTTGAATTCATTTTCCCATCTGCCTAACGAAGTCCGCCTGCAATGCGAAGTGTTTCTCCGGTGATCCATTTGGAGTCGTCCGAAGCGAAGAAAACCGCGGCCGGCGTGATGTCGTCTGTCTGGCCGACGCGACCAAGTGGCGTCTGCGATTCAAACATTTTCCGCATGTCACCTTCGGTGTAGCCGCCGGCTACGGCTCCTTCCGTTACCACCATGCCCGGATTGATTGAGTTCACGCGGATTTTCCGCGGGCCAAGTTCCTTCGCCAGGGTTCGCGTGATGGCGTCCACTGCGCCCTTGGTGGCGTTGTAAACCACGCCAGTCGGCGGAGTCAGAGAGCTGGCAAGCGAACCGATATTGATCACGCTGCCGCCTTCCGGACCAAAGTGCTTCAGCCCCTCCTGCGTCGCCAGCATCATACCTAGAACATTCGTGTTAAATTCTCGATGAAATTCTTCTTCGGTTATTTCTTCGAGAGGTTTGAAATCGTAGACCCCCGCGTTGTTGACCAGGATGTCGATCTTGCCGAACGATTTCTTCGCACCCGCAAAGAGCCGCTCAATTTCTGCTTTCTTCGCGACGTTGCCCTGGACCGCGACAGCTTTTCCGCCGCGTTTTGTGATTTCATCGACAACTTTGTCCGCATCGGACTTTGACGACGCGTAGTTAACGACCACGGACGCGCCTTCAGCGGCAAATTCTTTCGCGATTCCGGCGCCGATTCCTTTCGACGCGCCCGTTACGACTGCAACTTTTCCGTTTAGTTTTCCATCTTTCATTTTGTTCCTTTCATTTTTTGGTTTTCAAAAATTCTTTAATTCATGCCGCGTGATAACTTGCCGCCTCCATTATCTGCCCGCCATGGGGATGTTGCCCTCGGGCAAAAGGGGTGATTGCGACTCCCTCTTCGGAGATAGAACCCACCTCGGCCATCCACATTTCATTCTTCGAGTTCCTATCCGCATAAAGCGTGAGCCGCCTGATACGTCGGCATTTCGTTGAAGTGCTGCGGCGCGAAGACATTTTCATGCTTCGTTTCCGCTGGTTGAAGATTGAGCTTTTCGACGTGCGCTTCGACCAGATCAGGAAGTAGCAAATGCGGGAACATTGAGAGCTCCCACGCTTTTGTTTCTTCCTCATCGAGGACGAGGTGAACGATTTCGCGCAAGTCGGGGTAAGCTTGCTCGTAATCGCGTTGTAACTGCTGTTTCAGCTGCGCGATGGCGACCGAAACCGTCTGGAGGAAAACTGCTGCGTCTGATTGCTGGTCAGTTTTCATAGGGTTGAGTTTTTTCCGGTTTCTGTGGGTTTATATTTGACTAGTCGTCTATAGAATTGACAAAAAAAAGAGGCCATCATGCGGATAGAGCAGCGGAGTGTTTCACGCCCAAAACATCCCTTGCCACCTGCTTGAAATCGCGGATCAGCTCGACGTCGTTTTGAATTCGGGCCTGGGCGAGCGTGCCGTGATAACAGGCAAAGAGTGCCCTCGCCTTCGCTTCGGGGTCCGGCGCCACGATCAACCCCTGCGCATGCGCATCCCGAATAGCGGACTCGAAATATTGGATCTTCCGATCCCAGATGCGGTCGACGGTAGCGCGCACGGCTTGGTCTTGTGTGCCGACTTCGCTGCCGATAGTCAACAGCGGACACCCTAGGATAGAGCCGCACGCCTTTTGCAGTTCGGCCAGACGGTCGTGCACATAATCGAAGTAGCGATCGAACCGCTCGAGAGGTGGAACTGTTGGAGAAAAAAGAGCGTCCATGTTGGCCCTGCTCTTGTTCCATTCTGCCTCCAATGCCGCGGCCGTTAGCTCGGACTTCGACTTGAAGAAATAATAAAAGCTTCCCTTTTTTGCGCCGGCCCGCTCGCAGATTGCGTCGACGGACGTGGTGCCATAGCTGTTGTGCCAAATCAAATCCAACGCCGCGTCGGTCAGCCGCTCCTTCATGTCGCTTACTCTTGGCATAATACGACCTTTACATCTGTAGACTGACCAGTCAACTATATTATTCGAACTTTTTTTGGGTTGCTTCGATATCCTAATCAAGAACGCAGACTTGCGTTCTGTCGCTATCGCGATTCGCCTGGGATTTTTTTCGGCGCCGGCGTCACTGCCGGGTACTCGGTCGGACTTTCGTTCGCAGCGCGATAAGTTGTCCGACCAGATTCCGACTTGTAAAGCTCTGGCGAACCGAACCATCCACAGCCGGCAAAGAAAAATGTCGCAGTGATTGCAAGCACGATCGTTTTCACTCAAATAAAGTTGGCACTATCTCGAAACGGAATGAAACACAAAACAACTCGTGAGATTGAGCGCAAATTTTTGATCAAGCGGCTGCCGGTCGAGATTCTGCGTTCACGCCACTTCCCGATTGCGCAAGGTTATCTCGCGAACGAACCCCGCGGCCGACATGTTCGTTTGCGGAAAAGAGGCAAAGTGGCTTCTCTCACATTCAAGGTCGGCCGCGGCTCATCGCGCGAAGAACGCGAAATCCGGCTGAGTCCCAAGCAATTCGGCATGTTATGGTCGGCGACGAAGGGCCGACGTTTGCGCAAAACCCGCTATGAAATTCCTTGGAAAAATCTCAAGATCGAAGTCGACATCTATCACGGTCGCAACCATGGTTTGGTGGTGGCGGAAGTGGAATTTCCAAACCACGCAAGCTGCCGCCGATTTAAACCGCCGCGTTGGTTTGGACGCGAAATCACCGGTGAAAAGCGATACAGCAATGTGAGATTGGCCCGCGAATAGGATGAGCTACGAATTGCGACATGACGAAACGCTCGGCGATAATCTTCGCCGGATTTGCCGTAAACAGATCGAGGGCGCGATCGCGATCGCAACCGGCGAAAAGAAGACTGACGACACGCCGGTCCATGAAATGCGCAAACATTTGAAAAAGGCACGGGGCGCACTCCGGCTAGTGCGCAAAGAGATCGGCCGCGGCTTGTTCAGGCAACAAGACCGTTTGCTGCGCAATGTCAGTCGATTGACTTCGGAAATTCGCGATGCCGAAGTGCGCCTGCAAACTGTGCAGCAACTTCAAGGCATTACGCAACGGCGCGGTCGCGCTCATTACGAACGATTGGAAGCAATGTTGATGTTAGAGTTGGAAAACTTCATGGCCGCGTTTGCCGAGTGGCAGAAGCAAGCTGTCCCGATGCTCGAGCGAGCCCACGGAGTCGTAGATTGTTGGACGCTTGATCAGTTTAGTTACAAGCAGCTTCGTCGGGCCGTTCAAGGCGCTTACAAACGCGCGCGTCGTGCACTCCGCAATGCGGAGACCAATCCTACGGCCAAGAGTTTTCATCAATTCCGCACCAAGGCGAAGACCCTTTGGTATCAACTGCGTATTCTGCGCCCGATCAATCCCGTCGTCCTCAAGAACTTGAGTGACGACCTGCATTCTCTCAACGATTTGCTCGGTCGAGCGCACGACTTGAGTTTTCTAGGCGAGCGACTTCGGCGCGAGGATCAGAGGTCGGGATGGCAACGCGAAGGACACAAACTGCTGGCTGTAATTGAAGTGAGCCAGGGTGACTTGCAACGTGGCGCCGCAGAATTGGCGGAGCATTTTTTCTCCGAACGTCCACGTGATTTCGGAGCTCGAGTTGGCGGCTGGCTCGAGGAATGGAAGAAAGAAAACTCGCCGTCGCTCGCCGAAGAGCTCGTTACTTAGACCTCCGGGAAAACTTTGGCGGAAACAGCCAAAGGAGACGGCCGTTTCGCCACGACCGATCGAGTTCCAGTAAAGCGACGCCGGCTTTTGAAAGTTTAAGCGACGCGCCGGTCAATTGCGAAATCGTGTGAGTAAAATCGGGCTCGTGACCCACAACCATCAAGCTCTCCTCCGGATATTTTTTCAGCAACCGTTCCAGCTCGCGGCGACCAAATCCGGGCGCAAGCAGTTTGTCTTCCCTGCATTTTACTTCCAGATGCTCAGCCGCAATTTCCGCGGTTTGCGACGCGCGCGGCAGCGGGCTGGTCACGATCAGGTCCGGCCGCGCTTTGATACGTTTCAGAAATGCCGCCACTTCGTGCATTTCCTTTTTGCCGCGCTTCGTCAGCGGCCGCTCGTCATCGGATTTTTCCCAGTCCGGCCAATCGGCCTCGCCGTGTCTGAGAAAATAAAGTTCCATGTCGATCGTCGCTCTTCCTCTTGATCTTAATCTTAATCTTCGGTTCTACGCTCAGAGCACGCGCCACTTCGGCCGGCGTGTGTGCGGATCGGTTTGCCAGAGGCGGACGCCGCCGAGGTACGCGTTGCGATTATGTCCTTGTTCAGCGCCTTTCGGTAGGACGCTCAGTTTCTTCGTATTACCGCCGCCGAGCACGATGTAGTCAGCGATAAATGATTTTTTCAGTTGAGCTACCGCGCCCATCACTAGGCGCTCCCATTCTTTCTCGCCGAGCTCGGCGATTCCAGGCTTGCCCAAAAAATCTTCGACAATTCGGTCGTCGCAATACGGCAGATCGCCTAGTTCGAGTGGCAGAACCATGTCGCGCAAAACAAGGGTCGAGCCGAGGCCGGTGCCGAGGCCGAGAAAAAGCATCCGTCCGCCATGGTAACTGCCCAGTGCCTGCAACGCGGCGTCGTTCACGATTCGGACCGGTTTGCCAAGTGCTTTCTCGAAGTCGAATCGGACCCAGCCTTTACCAAGATGCTTGGGCTCATCCAGAATTCGGCCGTCACGCACCGGCGACGGAAACCCAATCGAGATCGCATCGTACTTCCAACCTTTCAGCTCCGACTTGATCTGCCCGACCATCTCGCGCGGTGTCATCTTGGGTCCGGATTTGAATTTTCGTTTTTTCGCGCGTGAAATCATCAGCTTCACGTGCGTGCCCCCGATATCGATGACCAGGATTCTTTTCCTCATGATTCCTTTGGCGGCGGCGGCGCAACCGTGATCGGAATCAATTTATCCGCCGGCGGGGATTTCTTGCGACCGAGTTTCTTCGCCCGCTCGCGGGTAACTTCGCGAAAATGCCATTGTGCCTGCGAGCGAGGCTCCGGGCCCTCCGGTTTCAAACGCCGATAGCTCCCGTCCGGTTGCAGCTCCCGTGCTTTGACGCGGTCGTTCAGAAATCGGGGAAGCACCTCATGGATAATATGATCGCGCAACGGCGGAGTCTCGATTGGAAACGCGACTTCGACGCGGCGGAGAAAGTTTCTCGGCATCCAATCAGCGCTGGAGAGAAACAGTTCGGCCTGGCCGCCGTTTTCAAAGTAGTAGATCCGGCTGTGCTCAAGAAACCGGCCGACAATGCTGATGACGCGAATGTATTCGCTCAGACCGGGAACCTTCGGCCGCAAACAACAGATGCCGCGCACGATCAAATCGATCGTCACTTCCGCGGAGGAGGCTTCATAGAGTGTCTCGATGATCTCTTGATCGACCAGCGAATTGAGTTTGGCGATGATTCGGGCCGGTCTGCCCGCGCGCGCGTGGTCGCGTTCGCGTTCGATCAGGCCGATGAGCCGTTTCTTCATGTCGAACGGCGCCACCATCAGTTTTTTCAGGCCCGGATAACCGGCCAGCCCGGTCAGCGTGTTGAAAACGATCGCGACTTCCTCGGTCAACTGCGGGTTGCTGGTCAACAAACCGAAGTCGGTGTAGGTGCGCGCGGTGCGTTGGTGGTAATTGCCTGTCCCCAGGTGCACGTAACGCCGGAGTTGGTCAGCGTCGCGCCGGACGATTAGCAGTGCCTTGCAATGCGTTTTTAATCCGACCACGCCGTAAATGACGTGGGCGCCCGCTTCCTCAAGCCGCCGCGCCCATTGAATATTGGCCGCTTCGTCGAAACGCGCGCGCAGTTCCACAATCGCCGTGACTTGTTTGCCGGCAGTGGCCGCGTCAATCAGCGCTTCGACGATCGGCGAGTCACCGCTAGTGCGATAAAGCGTGATCTTAATCGCAAGCACTTGCGGATCGCGCGCAGCTTCTTCGACAAGATCGACAATCGGTTCAAAGCCGTCGTAGGGATGATGCAAGAGCACGTCCTGACGGCGCATCACTTCGAACATGTCGGCGTGTGGCGGCAACGCAGGATCGCGTCCAGGTTGAAACGGACGGTCTTTCAATTGCGCGAAAGCATCGTTTGTCAGCAGCGGAGTCACATGCGTCATCGAAAGCGGGCCATTCAGTTTGTAGACGTCGGCTTCGGTCAGATCGAAATAGCCGGTCAGTAGCTCGATGAAATCTTTCGGGCAATCGGGCTCCACTTCCAAACGGACTGCGTCGCCACGACTGGAACGCCGCAGCTCCTGTTCGATTGTTCGAAGAAGGTTCTCTGCTTCTTCTTCGTCGATGTAGAGATCGCTGTTGCGGGTAACGCGAAAGGCGTGCACCTCGTCGAGAATCAAGCCAGGGAACAATTCGGCGATGTGCTGCTTGATGAGGGAGGCGAGATAGATGTATTCCCACGCTTCGTCTTCGCCCTTGCCGCGCGGCATCAAAATGAGCCGCGGAACCACGCGCGGCACCTGCACGATCGCCAGCAAAGGTTCGCCCCCGCGCTGCGCCTTTGCGCGCACGAGCAGATTGTGGCTTTTGTTCAGCAAATCCGGAAACGGGTGACTCGCATCCACCGCCAACGGCGTCAGCATCGGAAGAACTTCCTCCTGAAAGTATTTCCGGGCCCAGGCCGCGCGTTTCGTGTTTAGTTCCGAAACATTGCGAACGCGAATCCCGTTTTTCGCCAGCTGCGGAAGCAACTCTTTATGCCAAAGCTCGTACTCGGTCGCGACCAGTTCGTGGGCGACGCGTTGAATTTGATTAAACGTCTCGGTCGGACTCAAGCCGTCCGCGGCAACATCGCTCGTTTCGCTTTCAATTTGCTGTTTGATGCCGGCGACGCGGATCTCGAAAAACTCGTCAAGGTTCGAACCGAAAATGCACAGAAATTTCACCCGCTCGATCAGCGGTTGGGTCGGGTCCTGCGCTTCCTCGAGAACACGACGATTGAACTCGAGCCAGCTTAGCTCGCGGTTGATGAAATTCTTCGGATCGCCAAAGCGCTCATGCGCCGATTGCTCGCCGGTTACCGGCAGAATCGGTCTGTTTTCTTCCATTTCGACCCTGGATTGCGCTTGCGGCATATTTGCAAGATCGACAATCAGCGGCGCATGACAAGGCGCGACGCCTTAAGTTGCGCCCGCGGTTTGGTGTCGGATGTCTTCGGCCGCGGCCGCGTAAACGGCGTCCTCCGCGATGTTGGTAGCGTGATCGCCGACGCGCTCCAGACAGCGAGAAATAAAAATCAAGTTGAGATAACCGCGTAGCTGCTTCGGATCCTGCGCCATGCGTTCGGTCAGACGGCGGTTGGCCATCTTGTTCATGTAGTCGAGCTCCTTATCACGGCCGACGACGGCACGGCCAAGATCGACATCTTCGCGGGAAAACGCGTCGATACTGTCTTTAAACATTGCCATGGCGTGAGCCTGGATCGGAACAATGATTTCGACTTCCGGAAGCGGCGGATGTCGATTTAGTTTTCGCGCGCGGCGAGCAATGTTCGTGGCCTGATCGGCGATGCGCTCGATGTTGGGCGAGAGTTTCATGGCTGCGACGACGCGACGCAGATCGGAGGCGACGGGTTGAAATCGCAACAGCACGTCGATGCCGTCCTTGTCGATTTGCTTTTCGAGTTGGTCGATCTCCTCGTCGTCGGCGATCGCGGTAGTGCAAAGATTGTCGTCGCGTTGCAGTAATCCTTTGATCGCCCGATCGAGGGTGCGCTCGGCCAGGCCGGCCATCATCAGGACGTTGTTGCGCAACGAGCTAAGCGCTTCATCAAACGTTCCCAGAATATGTTTCGGAGGAGTCATGTCGATTAGCCGAAACGCCCGGTAATGTAATCTTCCGTCCGACGTTCGCCCGGATTGGTGAAAATCTTCGTCGTCGGCCCAAACTCGATCAGTTTGCCGAGATAAAAGAAGCCGGTGTGATCGGAAACGCGCCCGGCCTGTTGCATGTTGTGGGTGACAATTGCGATGGTGTATTGCGTTTTCAGTTCGTGAATCAATTCCTCGATCTTTGCCGTCGCGATCGGATCGAGCGCCGAACAGGGCTCGTCCATCAGAATGACGTCCGGCTCCACCGCGAGCGCGCGCGCGATGCAAAGCCGCTGTTGCTGACCACCGGACAAACCAAGGGCGCCTTCATTTAGCCTGCCTTTTACCTCATCCCAGAGCGCGGCGCCACGTAAGCTCTTTTCGACCGCTTCGTCGATCTGCGATCGCTTATTGATTCCAGCGATGCGCAGACCGTAGGAAATATTTTCGTAAATTGATTTCGGGAACGGGTTCGATTTTTGAAAGACCATTCCGACTCGCCGGCGAAGATCGACCACATCCACCTCCGGCGCGTTGATATCGATTCCGCCAAGATGAATTGCGCCCTGGGTAATCCGCGCACCCTCGATCAGGTCGTTCATTCGATTGATGCAGCGCAATAAAGTCGTCTTGCCACAACCGGATGGTCCGATAAACGCCGTTACTGCCTGCGCCGGAATGTCGAGAGTAACATTGTGCAGCACTTTGTTCCCGCCGTAAGCGAAATCGAGATCGCGCACGTCGATCATGATCTCGGCGCCGTCCGTCTCATCGGCCCGGCGATCATTCTGGCGCGGGAGTTGTTGGGGCAGCGTCTGTGGCATTTCAAGTAAGCTTACCATGATAAGCGTCTCCGTTGTTTCTCTCTCAGCAAGATGGAAGTTAAAGCGATCAGCATCACGACGACGAGGAAGACGAAAGCGGTCCCGTATTGAACGCGTTCGGTGTATTCGTTCTGCGGGATCTTCGAACTGACCACGTAAATGTGATAAGGCAGCGCCATTACGCCTTGGAAAAAGAAATTGGTCCAGTGGCTGACCTGCCACGGCATTTCATCGCGCATCGCATACGCCGCGGTGAACATGATCGGAGCGGTCTCGCCCGCGACACGCGCGATTCCGAGGATCGATGACGTCAAAATTCCAGGGAGCGCGTAAGGCAAAACATTTTTGCGGATCGTCTGCCATTTGGTAGCGCCGAGCGCGAGCGAGCCTTCCCGCAATCCCTGCGGCACCGCGCGCAACGACTCTTCGCTCGCGGTGATGATCGCCGGCAGAACCATCAGCCCAAGCGTGAACCAGCCCGAAAGCAACGACACATTCCAGCCAAAGAAGATCACGAACAATCCGAAGCCGAAGAGCCCGAACACGATGGATGGCACCCCAGCCAGATTGAGGATCGCGACGCGAATCAGTCGAATGAAACGGCCGTCGCGGCTGTACTCACTCAGATAAATCGCGCAGCTGATCCCGATGAAAAGCGCCAGCGTCATCGACCCAATCACCAGCAATGCAGTGCCGACGATGCACGGCCAGATTCCGCCGGCGGAATATGAGATGCTCGTTACATCGACATCTTCTTTGTGCGTCGTCTTCCAATCGCGGAATTCGCGATCGCTCAGTTCCATTTTTTTTCCTTGGTAATCGAAAACGTAGAGCGTTTGCGGCGGTTCACTTAAGAATTTCAGGTTAACGAACGGCGCCGTTCGCGTGAAAACGGTGCGGCCGCCCTTGATTCCGATATCGAGAAAGATGTAAGTCGCGCAGAGCAACACGAAATAGGTCCCGATTCGAAAGGCCCAGAAAAGAAGGCCCTCCAGCAAGCGAGTGCGGCGTCGATTTGAGGGTGTGGCAATCATGTCAGCCGATGCTCATCCGGTAACGCGCAACCAATCGCTGCGCGAGATAGTTGATTCCCAGAGTCAGCGCAAAAAGGACGAGCCCGACCATGAACAGCGCCCGGTAATGAATGCTACCCCGGACGACCTCGCCCATTTCCTGCGCGATGATACCGGTCATGGTGTGCACCGGTTGGAAAAAAGCGCCGAGGCCCTGGGTGAAATCCGGAATCGCGATCCGATTTCCAGCGCAAAGCAAAACCACCATCGTCTCGCCAATGACGCGACCCAGGCCAAGCAACACCGCCGAAATAATTCCCGAAAGCGATGCCGGTACCAGCACGCGCGCGATCGTTTGCAGTCGATTAGCGCCCAGCGCGTAGGAAGCTTCTTTGAATCCGCGCGGAACGTTGCGGAGCGCGTCTTCCGCTAAAGTAAATATGGTCGGCACCGCCATGAGCGCGAGCAAAGAACCGGCGGTAAAAACATTCAGACGTTCGCTGATTGGAAAGAACGGCACCCATTTCATGAACGGCATTTGCGACAAGGCGCGGACGGCTTGACCGACAACCGCGATCCCAAAAAAACCGAGCACGACCGACGGAATCGCGGAGATGAATTCAATGTACGGTTTAATCAGACTTTTTTCACCACGAGCGGCTACTTCACTCACATAAATCGCGGAACAAACTCCGAGTGGGACCGCAAGCATTAACGCAACCGCTGCAACCATGATCGAGCCCACCAGCAACGGAATGATTCCGTACCAATCCTGCCAAAAACTGGCCGTGATCCAGTTCGTACCAAAAAGGAATGAGGTAACCGCTCGATAAGCAGGCACCGGTTCGTCCGGATTCCATTCACGGAGCCGCTGCGAGACCACTGGAAATTGCGCGAGATAATCTCGCGTCCTCTTTTTCCAACTTTCGAACGATCGCTGCGCTCTTGACATGCTAAGGAGAGGAGGCGTCGCGAGTAGATTGTCGATCTTCGCTTTCATTGTCATCGCGATGGTCGGGAATTTGTAGTCGGCCGAGCGCAGTGCAGTCATCGCTACGCGTGGATCTCCGGGTGTCGCGCTTGCCGCTGGCGATTCACCTTCAGCCGAAGAAACCGCGGATGGAGCGCCGGTGGCGATGAAAGCTTCTCGGAGTGCCAGTGCCTGATCGTTCGCATCCGAAACGAGCGCATTCAGAAATTCACCGCTGTCGCTAAATGCTGCGGCAAACTGATCGAATACTTCGAGACTGCTGCTGCTCGGAAGCATTCGCGCCTCCTGCAACCGGATGTCGCCGAGCTGACGCGAAAGGGCGGCATGCGTTTGGGCCTGGGCGCGGATGACGTCGACGTATTCCAAACCGGCGCGGCGATAGAGCCGAAGGTTCGCCAGATTCTGACCGAAAAATCCAAAGCCCTCGCGAAAAAGGAAAAGCGTGATCAACGCCAGGACCACAATCGCGACCAGCGCGTTGCTGCCGAAGAACGCTTTGATCGCCGATTCGGTGGTCAGACGACGACGACGGGCGGCATTTTCCGATAAAATCGACATCCGCGGGGCGACAGTTTCCACACTATCGACGATGCGAAACCCAGTTGTGGGCGGCAACGGATTTAATGTTACGATTCTGTGACAACGGGCAGCGAAATGCGAATCGTCGCCCCTTTTCCGAGTTCGCTTTCGGCCTCTACGCTTCCTCCGTGGAGCTGGGCGATATGTTTCACAATCGAGAGACCAAGGCCGGTGCCGCCGAGCTCGCGGCTGCGCGCTTTGTCCGCTCGATAAAACCTCTCGAAGATCCGCGGCAAATCTTCATTGCTAATCCCGATGCCGTTGTCGCTGACGCTAAGCGCAATCTCACTGCCACGCCGTTCGGCTCCAAGACGGATCTCGCCATTCTTAGTCGAATACTTCACCGCATTATCGAGCAGGTTGTCGAAAACCTCCCGAAGCCGCGTTTCATCCGCGCGAACCGACGGAAAGTTCGCGGGCAGGTCGATCACGACCTTCAACGCCTTGGTCGCGAATTTCTTTTTCCAGTCGCGTGCGAGTCCGTCAAGGAATTGCGCTAGATCGATCTCGCTCAATTGCAAAGTCGAACTTCGCGATTCCAATTGCGCGAGCGTCAGCAGATCGTTGGCGAGCAAACCGAGACGTTTCGAGTGCTGCTCCATCACTTCCAGAATGCGGGCGCATTCCGCACGCGGCATTTTTGGGTCGTCCAGCATCGTCTCGATGTAGCCTCGCAAGATCGACAGCGGTGTGCGCAGTTCATGCGAAACGTTCGCGACAAAATCCCGGCGAATCTCATCTACCCGTTTCAATTCACTGATATCGTGAAACAAAATGACCGCGCCGGTGATCTCGCCATTATCGTTTCCCATCGGGACTGAAGTCATTTGAAATTCCCGCCGGCCGACCGAGAGCTCGCCTTGAATGGGCGCTCCTCGCCGGAATGTTTCGCCAACGATTTGCTCCACCGCCGGATCGCGCACGCTTTCGAGAAGCGGTGCCCCTAACGAGTCCTCGCCAATCTCAAACAGGTTGCAAAACGCGCGATTCAACAGCGCCAGCCGGCGGCGACCATCGACGACCAGCAGACCATCCTGCATTGCGGACAAAATCGCTTTCTGTCCAGATGCGCGCTCATCGATCTGGCGATTGAGTTCCTGCTGGCGCCTAAATATATCTTCCAGCGCAACGCCGACGCGTTGCGCCTCCTTGCCGCCTTGAATTAGAAACGTTCGCGGTTGCTCGCGGCGGCCAATTTCCCTGACCAGCCTTTCGATATGTCGCCAGGGCAAAATCCATTTTCGACAGGCGACATAGACAATTGCAACTGTCGATCCAACAATCGCCGCGAGCAGAATCCAAGACATTCCTGTTATTTCTCGCGCAGCCGGTAACCGAAACCGCGGACCGTTTCAACAATGTCTCCGGCTTTTCCGAGCTTTTCGCGCAAGCGCCGCACGTGGGTATCGACAGTTCGGGTGTCGATCACGCTTTCGTAGCCCCAAACCTCGTTGAGCAAACGGTCGCGCTCCTGGACGCGGCCACGCCGCTGCATCAGCGTGCGCAACAGTTTGAACTCAAGACTGGTGAGATCGACACGCTTGCCGTTGACGAGGACTTCGTGGCGCGCCGGATCAATCGTAATCGGCCCGGCCGACAGGCGATCGTCAGTTTCTTCGGCACTGCCACGGCGCAGGATCGCTTTGATGCGCAAAACAACTTCGCGCGGACTGAACGGTTTCGTCACGTAATCGTCAGCGCCAAATTCCAAACCGACGATTCGATCGATTTCTTCCGCTCTCGCAGTCAGCATCAGGATCGGAATATGGCGCGTAGCCGGTTCGCTTTTCAGAATTTTGCAAACCTCGAGTCCAGGCATTTTCGGCAGCATCAAGTCGAGAATGATAAAATCCGGCTTTTCCGCGCGCGCTTTGGCCAGACCGGCAGCGCCATCAGCTGCGGTTGAGAGCACGAAGCTGCCGGCTTTGCGCAGATTAAGCGTGAGAAGATCGACCACGTCCTTTTCGTCTTCGACGATGAGGATGCGTTTGCTCGGCACCACGTCCATGCGCGCGAGACGTTGCGGGCGCGACTACTTCGCTTTGCCCGCGACTGCTGGTTTCACACCGGTCTTTTCGTTTAAGAGCTGGGTAAATTCCTGCAAACTGGAAACGATCTGGGGCGCCTTGCTCAACACCGTGGTCGCAAGTTTTTCGGAGTAATCAGGCCGGCGTTGCGACATTTCCGAGAGCGCCATCATGACGGCGAGCGCGTTGTTGATGGAATGTTTGATTTCGCTGAATTTTTTTTGCAATTGGACCAACTCTTCAGGCGAGAGGGTGCGATTTGTCTCTTTCATAAATCGGGATTTTCGCTGGAGAAAACGCGCGGCTGTGCTTGACTAAAAGGTTCGAGATTTGTCGTCCCGATGCCTGCGCAAGTTATCAAGATCAGTGGTGCGCGCCAGCACAATTTGAAAAACCTCCACGTGGAACTGCCGCGGGAGAAGCTGGTGGTGATCACCGGCCTGAGCGGTTCCGGGAAATCCTCGCTCGCTTTCGACACGCTCTATGCCGAGGGGCAGCGGCGCTACGTGGAAAGCCTCTCCGCTTACGCGCGCCAATTTCTCGATCAGATGGAAAAGCCGGACGTAGATTTCATCGAAGGACTTTCCCCGGCGATCGCGATCGAACAGCGCAGCGCCGGCGCCAATCCAAGATCGACAATCGCGACCACGACCGAGATTTACGATTACCTCCGCGTTCTCTTTTCCGCCGTTGGTCAGCCCCACGATCCGGCGACGGGCAAACCGGTTCATCGACAAACGCCGCAGCAGATTGTCGACCAAATCCTCGGTTACGAGTCGAACAGCAAAATCATCGTGCTCGCGCCGCTGGTACAAAATCAGAGCGGCGAATTCCGAGATATCGTCGAAAAACTCAAGCGCGAAGGGTTCGTGCGGGCACGAATCGATGGCGAAATCGTTGAGCTCGATCGACCGGACCCGATCAGATTGAAAAAAGGCGAGCGCCACACCATCGAAGCGGTGGTCGACCGGCTGGTCGTGCGTGACGGAATCCGCGTCCGATTGACTGATTCCGTTGAAACCGCCCTGAAATGGAGCGGCAACAAATTGTCGATCTTAAGAGAGAAGAAACGTTCAACGTCCAACGCTGAATCGGACGCTTGGGAAGAGCTGCGCTATTCAACAAACTACAGCACGGGTGACTCGGATTTTTCTCTCGGCGAGCTGACCCCGAAACATTTTTCGTTCAATAGCCATCTTGGCGCCTGCCCGGCTTGCCACGGTTTGGGAACGCAACTGGTGATCGATCCGGAGTTGATGATTTCGGACGAAAGAAAAACGATCGCTGAAGGCGCGATCACGCCGTGGCGACGCGGGACGAAACGGATGCAGGCTTACTATCGGCAGCTCCAAGGCGCGCTGATAAAACATTTCCAAGTGAACGAAGATGTGCCGTTCGCGGATTTGCCGGACGAATTCAAAAGCGCGCTTTACTTCGGCACCAACGGCACGCCGATCGAAATGAATTTTAGCGGCAACGGCGAAAAGAAACGGCCGTTCGAAGGATTAGTGCCGCAAATGCAGCGACTTTACGAGCAGACACAGAGCGAATTTACGCGAAATCGCATTCGCGCGTTCATGACGAGAGAACCATGCAAGACTTGCGGGGGCGCGCGGTTGAAGCCGGAAATTCTCGCGGTCACAATCAAGGATCGAAAGGGACGCGAGCTGAACATTCACAAGTTTGCCGAACAGACGACCGAAGCGGCCGCGCATTACATCGACAATCTCGAGCTAACGGCGGCGCAGAAGAAAGTTGTGGCCGATGTCGTCCGCGAAATTCAATCACGCTTGCAATTTTTGGTCGAAGTCGGCCTCGGTTATCTCACGCTCGATCGCGAAAGCGGGACGCTCAGCGGCGGCGAAGCGCAACGGATTCGGTTGGCGACCCAGATCGGCTCCGGTTTAGCAGGCGTGCTTTATGTTTTGGACGAGCCAAGCATCGGCCTGCATCAGCGCGACAATGCGCGATTGCTCGGCACGTTGCGGCGGCTGCGCGATCTGGGCAATTCCGTCATTGTGGTCGAGCACGACGAAGAAACAATCCGAGCAGCCGACCACATTGTCGATCTTGGGCCGGGCGCAGGCCCTCGCGGCGGAGAAATTGTGGCGCAGGGAAAACTGGAAAACATTCTAGAGGCCAAAAATTCTCTGACCGCGGATTACCTCTCGGGCCGATTGCGCATTCCAGTTCCGAAACACCGGACTCAACCACGTTTTGCTCGAAATCAATTGAGCAAGAATGAAGAAGGTTGGCTGATTGTGAAAGGCGCTGCCGAAAATAATTTGAAGAACATCGAGGTCGCTTTCCCGCTTGGTTGTTTCACATGTGTGACCGGCGTTTCTGGGAGCGGTAAGTCGACGCTGGTGGACGACATTCTGCGGCGTGTACTGTTCCGGCGTTTTTACAATTCGAAAGAGAAACCGGGCGCGTATCGCGCGTTGCGCGGCGCCGAACAAATCGATAAGGCGATCGTGATCGATCAAAGCGCGATTGGGCGGACGCCCCGCTCCAATCCGGTGACCTACACCGGCGCCTTCGGCCCGATTCGCGAATTGTTCGCGCAATTACCGACAGCCCGCGTTCGCGGTTACGGGGCCGGCCGGTTCAGCTTCAACGTCAAAGGCGGCCGGTGCGAGAATTGCGAGGGCGGCGGCCTGATCAAGATCGAGATGCATTTTTTGCCGGATGTTTATGTCCAGTGCGAAGTTTGCCACGGCCGACGCTACAATCGCGAAACGCTCGAGATCACTTATAAAGGAAAAAATATCGCCGACGTGCTCGACCTGACGGTGGATGAAGCCGCTCGATTTTTTCGAAATGTGCCGAGCATCTCGGACAAGTTGAATGCGCTACTCGATGTCGGACTCGGTTACCTGCAGCTCGGCCAGGCTGGAACGACGCTTTCCGGCGGAGAAGCGCAACGGGTCAAACTGGCGACCGAGCTCGCGAAGAAGGCAACCGGCCGGACGGTTTACATTCTGGACGAACCAACAACCGGATTGCATTTCGCCGACATCGAAAAACTGCTCCAGGTGCTGATGAAGCTGCGCGACGCGGGCAACACGCTCATCGTCATCGAGCACAATCTGGAGATGATTAAATGCGCGGACTGGATTGTCGATCTTGGTCCGGAAGGCGGCGAGCAAGGCGGCGAAGTCGTTGGAACGGGCCCGCCTGAAGAGATTGCCGATCTTGCCAAAAGTTACACGGGCAAATATCTGCGACCGCTCTTGGAGAAGAGATGAGACCCGTTCGATACATAAGTTTCGCTTTGTTCGTGGCGCTCGCCCCTTTTGCACGGGGACAGTTTTCGGCCCAACTCGTCGAAGCGTCGAAACCGCTGACCGAAGGCGTGCCGGAAGTCGCAGTCGTTCGCTTGCAGGGATTGCTTAAGCAGAACCTGGTTGAACCGGACTGGCGCGCGGCTGCGGAAAAGCTGCTCGAGGCGATGGTCGCAGCCAATCAGACCGCAGATGCCTTCAATCTTTTGGCAGACCCGCGATTGCGCCAAAGTCCTTCGGCGAATTTTTGGCGCGCGCAATTGCTGGCTAAGACACATCGCGAAGCCGAAGCATTGGTGCTCTATCGACAGATCGCAACCGACACCAATTCGAGCTTTCGACTGGACGCCCGGATCGGGGCGGCAGAAATGCTGCGTGCTCTGGGCCGAACCGACGAAGCGCTCCAAACTTTTTTGGAATTGTTTCGCGATCCAAAGTGGAGCGTCCGAGCGCGGCTGCGCGCGGCCGAGCTTTATCTCGACAAATCCGATGCCGTCAACGCGCGGCGGTTGCTCGAGAAAGTGCAACCGTCCACAACCTCCGAAAAAAGAGAGCGACACTTTCTCCGCGGCCGCCTCGAGGTAGCCCTGCACCGCCCCGACCGCGCGATCACGATTTTCGAATCCGTCCTAAAAAATCCTGAAGGCGCAACCCACGAAACACTCACCGCGACGCTTTTCGCGCTCGCTGATGCGCATCTTCAATTGAAAACGCCTGAAACGGGCGATGACGCGCTCGAAAATTTTGTCGAACATCGACCTTCCGATGTCGATCTGGCGCGCGTTTTCGCGAAACTGGACGAGCTTTATCGTGCCGAACGAAAACCGTCGCGCGCTGAACTGGATCGTTGGACAAGAGACCCGGCCGAGCCGCGACGGGCGTTTGCGCAATGGTATCTGGCGCGATTCGATCTTCGACTTGGACGACGCGACCGGGCGCTAGAATATTTCAATGCGCTCCGGCGCACTCATCCGCAGTTGCCAGTCCTCGCTTCGGCCTTTCTGGAATTTGCCCAACTGGAACTGGAGGAGCGCCATTTGGATGAGGCGCTGGCTGAATTGAATGAAGCACGGACGTTGCGTCCCGAGCCAGCCGTGCTCGACCGCGTAAACTTGCTCGCGGCCCAGATCCAATATCGCGCTAAACATTTCGATGCCGCGACCGCGGGCTTTGATCAGATCGGACATTCCGATTCGACCCTGGCGTCGCTGGCCATGTTTAATGCCGCGCTCAGCTGGCTGCAAAAAGGCGATGAGGCGCGTTTTCTGGACGATGCCGAAGAATTTGGAAAGAAAACAAAGGACGAAAAATCTCGCGCGGACTTGCGGTTGGAAGCAGGCCTAATGGAAGCGGCCAAGGGGGATCCGCGCGCCTCGGATTCACTGCGCAATTTTCTGCGCGAGTTTCCTGGAGCCGAACGAGCGGCCGAAGCATGGGTGGCATTGGCAGAATTGGCATTTCATACAACTCCGCCACGACTCGATGAAGCGCGCAAAAATCTAGCCCGCGCCGCTGAATCAAAGCCAACACCCACCGCGCAAGAACGCGCCGATTACCTCGCGATTTGGCTGGAAGATGCGACCTCGGGCGGTGAGAGCAAGGTGATCGCACTGGCGAAAAAGTTTATCCAGGAGCACGAATCATCCGGTTTGGTGGCGTCGGTGCGAATGAAACTGGGCGAGATGTATTATCGCGCGGAGGATTTCGCGAACGCGGAAACGCAGTTCGAACTGCTGGCCGAGCAAAATTCCGCCGGGCCGTTGAGTGACCGGGCGCTGTTTTTTGCAGGCGAGGCGGCGATGGCGAGCATGGCTGGTCAATCGCTCGATCGCGCCATTGTCCTCTTCGATCGCGTCGTGCAACTCAATGGTGAATTGAAATGGGCCGCGCGCAACGAGCAAGCGGTGATCGAACGTAAACTGGGTAAACCGCAAGACGCTCTCGTTCTCTACGATGAAGTCCTGAACGGTGGAGCTCGCCCCGCGGAAAAACGCGAAGCGATTTGTGGAAAGGGCGACATCTTCTTTGAGATGGCGGCGACCGACCCCCAAAACTATCAGCACGCGATTGAAGCGTACGACAAGCTGGCGGCCGACCGAGATGCGCCGGCGCATTGGCGGAACCAGGCGCTATTCAAGAGAGGTCTCTGTTTGGAAAAAAAAGCTGATCGCGCGGCCGCGCTCGCCAGTTTTTATACTGTTCTCGACGAAGGAATCCGACCGGACCGGCCACACGAATTTTTTTGGTTTTACAAAGCAGGATTTAACGCCGGCCAGTTGTTAGAAGCGGATGCAAAATGGGAATCGGCTGCCGCCGTTTACGAGAAACTTGCGGCTGCTGGCGGAACCCGCTCCGACGAAGCTCGCGAACGACTCGATCGTCTTCGCCTCGAGCACTTTTTGCGGCAGGAATGACGCGGGTGATGCGTCGCGTTTTCCCTTGCCATTGGCATCAAAAAGGCTCACCCTTCGGTATGACAACTGTAACAAAGCCATGTGGCTTGTGTGGTTGGTCGGTTCGATGCGCAACGGTCGCGATTTCAGTCGCGTTTTGCGCATCGGCTTTTGCTGCTCCGAGCAAAAGCGTCGCAACCTCAAAACAGCAAACTGTTCTGAAAAGTAAGAGGTGCGTCGCTTTAATCACAGGCTCAGCCGTTCGCCAATCCTGCGACAGGCTCAGCGTAATCCCGACCACAGCATATCAGCTCGACCGCATCGGCGGCCACGCGGCGACAAACGATTGATTTTAGCGAAGTAATTTTCGCTGGAATTCGTTTCCGGCGCCCTCACGCCGGCACGCAGGATTATTTCCAAGTCATAAGCGCGCGCAGGCCGCGCCCTACTTTTTCGATGCGATGGCCATCCGCGGCGTTACGCAGTTTTTGATACCGCTTTCGCCCGGACTTCATTTCGTGGATGAATTCACGGGCAAACTTTCCGGAACGGATATCGCGTAAAACCGCTCGCATCTCCTTCTGAACTCGCGCGTCGATGATTCGCGGACCCACGGTCAATTCGCCCCACTTGGCGGTATCCGAGATCAGTGCCCGCATTCCGCGTATTCCGGCTTCGTGAATTAGATCGACAATAAATTTGAGCTCATGGACACATTCGAAATACGCCAGCTCGGGCGGATAACCCGCTTTCACCAGCGTATCGAACCCGGCGCGAATGAGCGCGCTGGTTCCTCCGCAAAGCACGGCTTGTTCGCCGAATAAATCCGTTTCCGTTTCATCACGAAACGTGGTTTCAATTACGCCAGCCCGGGCACAACCGATCCCCTTCGCCCAAGCCAGCGCGGTCCGCTTAGCCCGGCCACTTCGGTTCTGGTGGACGGCGATTAATCCAGGCACTCCGCGACCGTTGACGAATTCGCTGCGCACCATCGGCCCGAGTCCCTTCGGAGCGACCATCACAACATCGACATCTTTTCGCGGAACGATCGTTCGATAATAAGTCGCAAAGCCGTGGGCGAAGAGAAGCGTTTGGCCCGCTCGCAAATTCGGCGCGACTTCTTTTTTATAGACGGCGGGCATCTTTGTGTCGGGCAGCGCGAGAAAGATGATGTCGCCGCGCCGCACCGCGTCGGGTGTCTCGAAAACTTTGAGACGATTTCGTCTCGCACGAGCGCGCGATTTACTTCCGCGATAGAGGCCGACGACG
This sequence comes from Chthoniobacterales bacterium, assembly GCA_035603575.1. Taxonomy (GTDB): domain Bacteria; phylum Verrucomicrobiota; class Verrucomicrobiia; order Chthoniobacterales; family UBA10450; genus AV40. The sequence continues at coordinate 2,707 of DATNKD010000117.1, read as the reverse complement.
ACCTTCATCCCGCTATCGCGCAGGTTGAGCGCATGTGCGTGTCCTTGTGCGCCAAAGCCAATAACAGCGCAGGTTTTTCCTTTTAGCCAGGCAAGATCGATATCTTTATCGCGGTACATGCGCACGGCGATATCTTGCCCGCGCAGAGCCGAATTGCCAATGATCCAAGGTCAGCCACGTGTTCTTTCAGAAACACCAAAATTACAAAAGCAGAGTGTCTTCCACGCGTAGGTCCTTATAAAAGACGTGCAACGAGGGTCAGGGCAGGCGTCTCAGTTGGCGCTTGTTTGATTCTGCACCAGTGACTTTAGGTAAGAAGCTTTGGCCAGTTCGGCACGTGCCTCGACATTGCGCCCCATTTTTTCCAAGATGTCCGAAAGGAGAACGTATTGACTAGGTTGATCCGGCTGCCGTGCTACGACACGCTGCTGAATTCGAAACGCGTCATTGAGCTTGTTCGCGCGCACCCGCATCTCGACCATCAGCCGCAGTGCCTCTGTATCGTGCACATCGAGACGACTTGCGAGGCGCAAGGCTGCGTCGGCACGCTCTGCGTCTCCGCTTTGAACGTACAAGCGTCCAAGTGCGACCTGCGCCCCGTGATGCCACCAATTTGCCCGTGCAAAATCTTCAACAAGATACAAGGCCGCTTTGGGCCCCTGCCTTTCACGCACGATTTCGGACTTCAAGCCGGTCAGCTCCCAAACCTCTGGGTAATCGTTTTGCGCTTTCTCGAGAATTGCTAGAGCAGAATCATCGTTGTGGGCATTGTGTCGAACACCAGCCAGGTTTAGAGCCCCTATCCAGGTTCGAGGATATTCCTGGCGGGTTCTTTTCGAATTTTTCTCGATCACCGCAAACAGTGCTTCCGACTCCTTGTTTTTTCCTTGGCGAGCAAGAACACTGGCCAGGTTATTTTGCGCCACCGGATAATCGGGGTTCTGCTCGAGCACCGAGCGAAATATCTGCTCAGCTTCAGCATAGGCGCCGCGGGCGGAGTAAACTTGGCCAAGGTTGACGGCGACTCTCGCGCTTCTACTTCCTGCCTCGAAAGTGCGCTTGTAAAACGTCTCCGCATTCACCCAATCGCTGCTTCGGATAAAGCTGCGAGAGCCGAGGGCAAGAACAGCCAATGCCGCGAAGGTTATGACTAAGCGACGGAAGCGGACCGGCAGCTGAAATAAAAAACCAGCGCCAAAAATGAGCAGACCCACACTGGGCAGATACAACCAATGTTCTGCTGCAGTGGCATTGAGTTGTATGATGTTAGAGATCGGAAGATACGCGGCAATAAACCAGACTGCGCCAAAGATGCGCATCACCTGCCAGCGATCTTTTTTGATGCTGCCAAAGAGTAACATGGCAAGGACCGCCAATCCGAGAATCGACAAGTATTCTGTGCCGATCGTACCTCGCCAGGTTTGATGATTTTGGTAGTGAATCGGATTAGGCACGACGCTGCGCTCCATGTATAAGTTGGATGGCCAGACCATCAGTCGGCCATAATCCCCTAGCGCCCGCGCCATTAAGATCGCACGTACAGGTGGCGTGAAGACCTCCGGAGCCGGAAACGTTGGCTTGCCTGCCGGTAAGTGCCGAAGGCCAGCGTACATCAAAACGAGGCCAAGACAGCACACTAATGCCCTGATGCGCGTGCGAGGTCGGATTTGTCGCTCAACAAAAAGGAGATGAGCGACGAAAATGACAACCCAGATGATCGCAATTTCGCGCGAGCAGAGCGCGAGCAGGCCCAAAGCTGCCGCTAAGAAATAAATTGGAACGCGACCGACTCGATTGGTTGTTCGATTTGCCCGCAGAAAGAGAAGCCATCCGGCACTGGCAAATAGAAATGCGAGACTGTCTGCGCGGCCCGAAATGTAATCAATCGCCGCACTGTGAACAGGATGTACCGTCCAGAGCAATGCGATCAAGAAAGCGGTGTGAGAGATCCACGGGATCCGTTCGAGCGCCCTTTGCCGAACTGTTTGTGGTACCCAGCGGACACGAAAGGAGAGAATGAGTTGTCGTAAAAGAAAGTAGAGCAGAATGCCGCTACTGATGTGCAGAAGCACATTGGTGAGATGAAAGCCGAACTCGTTCGTGTTCCAAAACAAATAGTCGAGGAAATACGAGATATTTTGCACTGGCCGGTAATGGGATGAGTAGGAATCCAAGAATAAGTAGTGGCGAAATGACTCCAGAATCAGGAGCGGACTCTTTATGAATGGATTGTCACGAACGAGATACTGATCGTCCCAAATCCGCTGCCCTTGCAGCGCGGGCAAACGAACGATGAATCCTATCAGCCCGAGGAAAAGGCAGCGAAACCAGTCGGCACAGAGAAATTGCGCCAGATTGAGGCGGCGAAAGAGCGGAGCGGACGTTTGCCTGTAATCTCCTTCCGCTCTCGGCTTGTCGATCACAGGTCTGGCGAATGGAGATGTCAACGCCAGCATCGGAAGACTGATCCCGGTAAAATGCAGAAGCGCCCTCTTCGCTTAGGAAGAGGACGCCTTCGCATAAGAGCCAAAGCTCTAACTAGGGACCGTAAGGCGACCAAAAGCCCACGCCAGCTACATCCGACAACGTGGCGTAGTCGTTTGGAGGCACCGTTGGAATGGTATCAACCACTTGGGCTCCATAAGGACTCCCCAATAAACTGTTGCCGCTGTTGTAAAGCAGCGAACCCTTCTTCAGGTAGTTCGTC
>DATNKD010000116.1:0-14622 GCA_035603575.1 Chthoniobacterales bacterium | reverse complement strand
CGTCCAATCGGTGACGGCGACGGTGGCTCCGGTGGTCCGGTTGGTCTCGATCGCGTACTGGTCAACCGCTGAGTCGATCATTCGCAGATCGTTCAGAATCCGGCTGGCTTGCGAGCGTTTGCGGGCCCGGAGAAATCCAGGTACTGCGATGGCCGCGAGTAACGCGATGATCGCAACCACGATCATGATTTCCACCAGCGTGAATCCTTTGTGCGACTTTGCCCTGAACGTATTCATATATATAGAGAAGGATTAGCAGGATTAGCAGCCGGCATGCCAATGCATCGACGATCGATATTTAATAAGGCGGAATCTGACAAGGAGTTGCATGTCACGACTTGATTCCCACGACTACGAGGCGCTTGCGGAGTTTCGTTATCTGCTTCGGAAGTTTCTCCGTTTCAGCAAAGATTTTCTGCGGGCGAACGGAGATCTCAGCCTCGAGCAGTATGAGGCGCTCCTGGCCGTCAAGGCGTTTACGTTAGTCGGCGGACTTACTATCTCACAGTTAAGCGAGCGGCTTCAGGTAAAACATCACTCTGCCGTCAATATTGTCGATCGTTTGATGGAGAGGAAACTTGTTACCCGCGAAGCCGGCGAGACCGACCGGCGCCGGCGCCACGTTCAACTGACCGCCAAGGGCGAGAAGCTGATCGAAGAACTGGCCACCGTGCACCGGAAAGAGATCCGTCTCCGGAACGCGGACATGATTAAGGCTTTGGAGCGACTACGAAAATGAGCGTGCAAGTTTACGGATGCAATCACGTCGCGATCGAGGTCGATGACATCAAGAAAGCGGTCGCGTTTTATCAGGACGTTTTCAATCTTGAAAAACTCGACGGCGGAGAGGGCGATGCCTTCTTCAAACTCGGCGAACACCAATTCCTTGCCATCTTCGAAGTCGACAAATTGCAACCGGCCGACACGCGCCATTTCGGAATCATGGTGCGCGACCAAAAACAGATAGAAGAAGTCCGGAAGAAATTAACCGGCAAATACAAATTAAAACTGGAGCCGCCGTTTCGCTGCGACTTTCGCGATCCCTGGGGTAATCGGATTCAAGTTGTCGATCTTCACGATGAATCGCTCATCTGGCTTTTGCCTTACCGCGAAGTACAAAAGGCTGGAGTCAAATTCACGGACTCTAAATGAACATCGTGACAGCGCTCAATGGCGCGAAGCGCTGGCACCATCCTGAGACGATTTAGGCAGCGGCCGTCGTCCGTGTCGGCGCAGCCAGCGGTCGCGGTTCAATACAGAATATGCGACGATGTGTCGTCGTTCATGCTCTCATTCATCGTTCCGGCTTACAACGAGGAGCTGGAGCTTCCCGCAGCAATCCGCGCAATCCACAACTCCGCTAAAGATCGATCCGCCAACGGACGGATCCGCGGTGGCGAACAATACGAAATTATCGTAGTTGATGATGGTTCGACCGACACCACCGCCAAAGTCGCGCGGGAGGCGGATGCAAAGGTCGTTTCAATAAATCGCCGGCAAATTGCAGCTGCGCGTAACGCAGGCGCCCATCATGCGCGCGGAGACATCTTGTTTTTCGTAGACGCCGACACGCACATCAACGAAAAGCACGTGACCGGCGCAATCGCCGCGCTCGAAGAAGGTTGCACCGGCGGCGGCGCGCGCGTTGTTGTCGGCGGAACTATTCCGTTGTGGGCGGACATTTTCACGAAAGCTTTCTGCGCATTGTACTTTGCCCTCAACCTCGGGGCGGGCGCCTTTCTTTTCAGCACGCGCAGACATTTCGATGCGGTCGGCGGATTCGATGAGAGGTTCTTCATTGGAGAAGAAGTTTACTTCAGCCTCGCGCTGCGAAAACTTGGGCGATTTCGGATACTTCGTGAACCGGTCGTTACCTCCGGTCGCAAATTGCGAATGTATTCCGCGCGCGAAATTCTGGGGAATTCTCTGAGCGTAATCCTGCGGGGCCCGCGCGCTGCCCGTTCGCGCGAAGGACTTCACATTTGGTACGATGGGAAACGCGAACGAGGATCGACATCCACCCTATGACGAGCTCGCGGATCGCAATCGCTAATACGCCGGAAGAGATTCGGCGCTGCCATTTAGTCATGCACGAATTGCGTCCACTGTTTCAGGATCCGGAACAATTTGTCGAGCGCGTCCTGCGCCAGCAGAAAGAAGGTTACCAGCTCGCGTTTCTTGAATCCGAAAACGAAGTTTGCGCCGTCGCCGGCTATCGATTTCTCGAATCGCTCTTTTCGGGAAAGTTTCTCTATGTCGATGATCTGGTTACCCGTGAAAGCGACCGATCACGTGGTTTTGGCGGTCAGCTGCTCGATTGGTTAGCAGAGCAAGCGCGCGAGCACGGTTGCGAAAATCTCGAGCTCGATTCCGGGGTGCAGAGGTTCGATGCCCATCGGTTTTATTTCTCCAAGCGAATGAGCATTTCATCCTACCACTTTCGGATTAAGATCGATCAGAAGGAGTAAGTTATGAAAAAAGGAAATCCGTGGATCGCGATTTGCCCCGGCATCAAACGCCAGACCCTGACCAGCGGTAAAACAATGTATCAAATGCTGGCCACGCTCGAGCCGGACAGCAAAATGCCGGCGCACCAGCATCCGCAGGAGCAGATTGTGCATATTTTGTCGGGACGAATGAAATTAATTGTCGATGGGACCCCGCACGAAATGAAGACGGGAGATTCCTTTTATCTCGCGGCCAATGTTCCGCATGGTGTCGAGACGATTGAAGAAACGAGAGTGCTCGATACTTTCAGTCCGCCACGCGAAGAATATCTGGCGATCGACGAAGCAAATCGCCGGCGTAAGTAGATGCTTGCCGCCGTAGCTTCAGCAAAGGGCGGGTCGATCTTCCCGTGAGAAAAGGATGGCTTTTGAGCCGTCCACCCGCTTAGCATCAGCCTCATGTTACACATCATTTGGTCGATCATTATCGGTTTCATTGTCGGCTTGTGCGCACGCGCGATTATGCCGGGTGTGCAGCACCTGGGCTTTATCATGACGACGCTTCTCGGCATCGGCGGATCCATCCTCGGCGGTTTGATCGGGCGGCTCTTCTCGCGGCCAACACCTGGCTCGGCGTTTCATCCGGCTGGATTCATCATGTCGATCATCGGCGCGATCATCTTGCTCTGGGCCTGGGGCAAGTGGGGCGGCGCGATCGTTCATTGAGAACGCGGGATTTCGCCAGCGACAGCGAGGTCGCCGCTCTCGTTTCTGCGTTCGAAAACGCGACCATTCCGGCATCTGAATTCACTCACGCGGCCCACATCGCAGTCGCGTTGAGTTATCTAGACGCATTTCCTCCGGAGCAAGCATTGGAGCGAATGCGCGAAAAGATCCGCGCCTTTGCCGCGCACCACGGCGTCAGCAATCTCTATCATGAAACGCTGACCACTTTTTGGATGCGGCTGCTCGAACATGTCGCCAGCACCTCCGATGTCGATCTTCCACTCTGGCGGCGGATCAATTTAATCGTCGAAGACTGGACAAAGCGCCGACCGGTCGACGCCCATTACTCGCGCGAACTCATCATGTCGCAAACAGCGCGCGACAAATGGGTTCCGCCCGACCGGTTGCCGATTCCGTTTTAGCTCAAGTAGCGGCCTTGCGATTCCGCGGTCTTGGTCTACAATAGGCGCTTCGAAATGGCTGAGAACACGGAAACGTTGGATATCAAGCAGTTCCAGTTGCACGGAAAGGACACCGGCAGCGCGGACGTTCAAGTCGCGCTGTTGACGCGCCGGATCGGGGAACTGACGGAACACTTGAAAAGCCACGTCAAGGACCATTCTTCGCGCCGCGGTCTCCTGAAAATGGTGGCCCAGCGCCGGAGTTTGCTCGATTATTTGAGTCGGTCCCAAACCGAACGCTACAAGAAGTTAATCGACAAGCTGAATCTGCGAAAATAGCAGGTCGGATGTCGATCTTAGCGTCCGCGTTTCAGTGCGACGCCGATTCGAAAATTAAAAACGCGATAACCAGGTCGCAAGGCACCTTGGATTTTAGGTTTTAGGTCCGCCCGAAAATTTCGGAGTTAAAACCTACAGTCAGGGTGACCGACCTGGAACTCGCACATCCAGCAAATTACTATGCAACAGAAGGTCACAGCCCAAATTGGGTCTAATCAGATATCTATAGAAACCGGCAAGGTCGCCAAGCTCGCCGATGGCGCAGTCATCGTGTCGTGCGGCGATACAATGGTCTTAGTGAGCGCCGTCTCGGCCACAGCCATCAAGGAAGGACAGGATTATTTCCCGCTCACGGTCGATTACCGCGAAAAAGCGGCCGCCGCTGGGAAATTTCCCGGCGGTTACTTCAAGCGCGAGGGACGCCCAACCGAAAAAGAAACGCTCACTTCGCGAATGATCGATCGCCCTTTGCGACCGCTCTTTCCCCAGGGATATTTTTACGACACGCAGATCATCTCGATCCTGCTCAGCGCCGACGGCGAGAACGATCCCGACATTCTCGCGATCAACGGCGCATCGGCTGCGCTATCTGTTTCGGACATTCCGTTTGCCGGCCCGATCGGCGCCGTGCGCGTCGGTCGCGTTAACGGCCAGTTCGTCGCGAACCCGACTCACACTGAACGCCAACAAAGCGATCTCGATCTGGTTTACGTCGGCACCGAGAACGACGTCATCATGATTGAAGGCGCCGCCAACGAAATCCCCGAAGCCGATTTCGTGAGAGCGCTCGAGTTTGCGCATGGACAGACCCGCGAAATGATTCGCATTCAAAAAGAACTCGCGGCGCAGATTGCCAAACCGAAACGCGAGATGCCGTTACTCAGCGTCAAGCCGGAGCTACTCGAAATCGCTTACCAAGTGGCCGGCGAGCGAATCGAAACAGCTCTTTATACGCCGGGCAAAGTCGCTCGCGCCAAAGCGGTCGAAGCGCTGCGCGAAGAAGTGAAGATGTCGATCTTGGAAAAACATCCTGAGACCGATGCGTTCTCGATCTCGCAGGCGTTCGATCACGTCCAGAAGAAGGCATTTCGCATCAGCATTCTCGACAAACAAAAAAGAGTCGATGGCCGCGGTTATCAGGATTTGCGTCCGATCACTTGTGAAGTCGGCGTCCTCCCGCGGGCACATGGCTCGGCGATTTTTCAACGCGGCGAAACGCAGGCGTTAGCATTAACGACGCTTGCGCCGATCGAAGAAGCACAAATGATCGACGCTTACGGTGGCGGCGAACAATCCAAGCGGTTCATTCTGCATTACAACTTTCCACCGTTCAGCGTGGGCGAGACCGGTCGGACGGGCGGACCCGGACGGCGCGAGATCGGTCACGGGGCGTTGGCGGAACGTTCGCTCGAGCCAGTTGTGCCGAGCGAAAACGATTTTCGATACGCGATTCGCATCTCGAGCGAGATCATGGAATCAAATGGATCGACTTCGATGGCGAGCGTTTGCGGCGGCATGCTCGCGCTGATGGATGCAGGCGTTCCCGTAAAAGGAACGGTCGCGGGAATTTCCGTCGGCTTGGTCACCGAGCAGGGCGAAGATCGACAATTGAAGCGTTATGAGCTGCTCACCGACATCATCGGTTCGGAAGATCATTTCGGCGACATGGATTTCAAACTTTGCGGCACGGATAACGGCGTGACCGGGTTCCAGCTCGATCTGAAACTTCCCGGTGTCAGCCACAAAATCATGGCCGAGGCGATCACACGCGCGAAAGAAGCGCGCACGAAGATTCTTCAGATCATGCGCGGTTCGCTCGACAAACCGCGGGCCGAGCTTTCCAAGTACGCGCCACGGATCGAGACAATCAAAATTAATCCGGAGAAAATCGGCGCGCTCATTGGACCGGGCGGCAAAACGATCAAGGGGATCGTGGCTGAAACCGGCGCGGAGATTAACATCGAAGATGACGGCTCCGTGCACATCTACGCGACCAGCAGCGAATCGATGGCGCGCGCCAAAGAAATCATCGGCGGCATGACCAAGGAAATCGAGATCGGCACGACTTATCAAGGTCGCGTCGTATCGATTAAGGAGTTCGGCGCGTTCGTGGAAGTGTTGCCGGGCAAGGACGGTCTCGTGCACATTTCGGAGCTGGCCGACTTCCGCGTCAAACGCACCGAAGACGTGGTCAAAGTGGGCGACATGATCTGGGTCAAATGCATCGGGATCGACGACAAGGGCCGGGTCAAACTTTCCCGAAAAGCGGCGCTAAAAGAGCGAGCCGAGAAAGAAACCGGCCAACCAGCTCCATCCGAGACGCACTGATTCTTTTGTTGTTATTCCGAATGAAGTGAAGAATTTCACTTCGTGGTAAAGGCTGTAATAAGAACAGCTACCGGAGGCCGATGATGTTAACGCCGAGACACATCTCCTATGCCGTGCTTGTTTTCATGCTCGTGCTGGCGGGATGGTTGCATCTAGGCCCGCCACTACTGGCAATTCTGTTTTCCTACTTTGCCTTGTCCAAACTACTGGTACTTACAAAAAGGAGATGGATCGCGTTCATTTTGTTTCTGCTGGTTGCCGTTGGAATCGCTTGTGGCGCGGCGTTCTTTACTCGGACTGCGATTCGCGAATTGCCCGAAGTTGCCGACAGTTCTCTTCCCTCGGCCAGCGCTTGGGCCCAGGCGCGACAAATCGAACTGCCTTTTACCGATTTCGATAGCCTGCGGGCATTCGTGATCGGTGCGTTCAAGGAAGAAACAAACTATCTCAAAGACGTGGCCACCTTCGCCCGGAACGCAACCACATTTCTCATATTCGTCGCAATCGGAATTGTCGCGGCGGTGAGCCTGTTCTTTAACAGCCAGCTAGATCTTTCCCGTAATGTTCCAGGGCCCACGAACAATCTTTATTCGGTTTTTTGGGGCGAACTTTCCGGCCGTTTCCGCGATTTCTACGAAAGCTTTGCTACGGTGATGGGCGCGCAGATCACGATCTCGCTCATCAATACAGTCCTGACTGCAATTTTTGTCCTGGCAGTTCAGTTGCCAGACGCGCCGCTGCTCATCGCGCTCACATTTCTTTGCGGTTTGCTCCCCATCGTCGGTAACCTTGTCAGTAACACGATCATTGTCTGTGTTGCCTTCACCGTTTCGTTGAAGATCGCGCTGATAGCTCTCATTTTCCTGATCGCGATTCACAAACTGGAATATTTCCTCAACAGCAAGATCATCGGCGATCGCATCCGCAATCCGATCTGGCTAACGTTGCTCGCGCTAATCATCGGAGAACGCCTCATGGGCATCCCTGGAATGGTGCTTGCGCCGGTGATCTTGAATTATCTCCGGGTGGAGATGTCCAGGATCGAAGTTCAGCCAGAGCCATGAAAGCCGGATTCGTTGAAAAACTAATCGGTCGCCTCGGTAAGATCGGGCCGGAGGAAGTGCAGAATTATTTTCTGCGCCTGGCGCAGGAGAAAGGTTTTCTCGAAACGGTTTTCAACTCGATCCAGGAAGGAATCATCGTCACCGATTCAAAAGGGCGAATCACTTATCTCAACAACGCGGCCTGCCAATTGTTCGGATTGGAAGCGGAGGATTCGCTCGGAAAGCGTTTGGACGAGCGCGTTCGAGGCCTGGATTGGAACGCTCTCTCGCGTGAAGCGGCAGTCAGCCGCGATATGGAGATCTTTTATCCATCCAATCGCTTCATCAATTTTTACAGCGTCCCGCTCGTGATCGAACGACAGCCGACCGAAAACAAAATCGATAACGACAAGATCGACATCTCCGGCGAACAGGTCGGACATGCGATCATTTTGCGCGACATTACTGAAAGCCGGCGCACTGAGCAGCAAACGATCGAGTCCGAACGATTGAACGCGCTGACCTTGCTCGCCGCGGGCGTCGCTCACGAAATCGGAAATCCGCTGAACTCACTCAATATTCATTTGCAATTGATCGAACGCGAAGCGCGCAAGCTTGACGGAGCAAAGGGCGCCGAACTTCAGGAATCGGTGGAAGTAGCGCGCGCCGAGATTAACCGGCTCGATTCGATCATCAGTCAATTCCTGCGGGCGATTCGTCCAACGCGTCCGCAGCTTCGCCCGGAAAACATTAATTCAATCGTGGAAGAAGCGGTTCGCTTTTTCGCGCTCGAAATCAAAGACCGCGACATCGTGGTCGAGCAGGAATTGCGGTCCGATTTGCCGCTACTCGAGCTCGACCGGGACCAGATGAAACAAGCGTTTTATAACGTGATCAAAAACAGCTTCGAAGCGATGAAGAGCCGCGGAATTTTGCGGATCCGCACCGACATGGACGAATCGCACGTGATCATTCGCTTTACGGACACGGGCGGCGGAATTTCCGCAGTGAATCTCAGTCGCGTGTTCGAACCCTATTTCACAACCAAGGCCAGCGGCACCGGACTCGGGCTTTTGATCGTCCGCCGAATTGTGCGCGAGCACGGCGGCGAGTTGTCGGTCGAAAGCAGTGAAGGTAAAGGACTCACGTTGACGATTCGTCTGCCGCACGTCGACAGGCGCATTCGCATGCTCGAGGCGGGAGATAAGGCCGACGGCCAAAGACGGAATGTAGTTTAATATCGGCGGATCATTGATAAAAATTCGGCTCGTAACGCAATAGGGCAGACACGCATGGCGAACAGACCGATTGGGTTAATCTCAAGCTCGCAAAGCGACCATCGTTCCGTGTTCAAACGCGATTGGATCCTGATTCTGGGGTTCATCGGGTTGACTGCGCTTGCCTACATTCCGGCATGGAATGGAAAGCTAATTTGGGACGATGCCCGGCACATGACGCGGCCGGAGCTAAGTTCCCTCCGTGGCTTGGGGCAAATCTGGATCCAGCCGTCAGCTACTCAGCAGTACTATCCGCTGGTCCACACAGTTTTTTGGCTCGAACACCGTTTATGGGGCGACGCTGTTCTTCCTCATCACCTGCTCAATATTTTCCTGCACGGCTTGGCCGCGTTCGTTCTGCTGCAGATTTTGCGGCGACTTGAAGTGCGCGGAGCTTGGCTAGGTGCGGCGTTGTTTGCCTTACATCCGGTCCAAGTGGAATCGGTCGCGTGGATTTCCGAATTAAAGAACACGCTCTCGGGCATTTTCTGTTTATTATCGGCGCTGACCTACCTCGACTTCGACGAAACGAGGAAACAAAAAACATACTTCGTCTCGCTCAGTCTGTTTTTGCTCGGTCTGCTGTCCAAGACCGCCATTGCTCCACTTCCGGCGGTGCTGATTATCCTGCTTTGGTGGAAGCACGGACGAATTTCTTCGAAACGTGACATTGGCCCAATCGCGCCGTTTTTTGCTTTAGGTATCGGTGCCGGTCTGTTTACAGGTTGGCTGGAACGACACTACGTCGGAGCGCAAGGCGCGGCGTTTAACTTCTCACTATTGGACCGCTGTCTGATCGCAGGGAGAGATTTTTGGTTTTATCTCTTCAAGCTTCTTTGGCCGGCCAAACTGACTTTTATTTATCCGCGCTGGCAGATTAGTGTAGAAGTTTGGTGGCAATACCTGTTTCCGGCGGCGCTAATTCTGTTGCTGCTCATCCTGTGGAAATTGAGGCGCCGCTGGCGCGGTCCGCTTGTAGCGAGTCTTGTTTTTCTCGCGATGCTTTTCCCAGCTTTGGGTTTCATAAACGTTTATCCGTTCATTTACTCGTTTGTCGCCGATCACTTCCAGTATCTCGCCTGCATTGGCCCGCTCACATTACTTGGCGCAGGAATTACGATCGCGGTCGATTCGTTCACTCCGAGGCCGGCTATTTCTCGACCTGTAGTATACGCCCTTCTCTTGCTCACTCTTGGGACACTGACCTGGCGTCAAAGCCGGCAGTACACCGACGTCGAGACGCTATGGCAAACAACGATCGCTCGCGATCCCAATTGCTGGATGGCGCACAGCAACTTGGGATTGTTCTTGTCGGAGCGAGGGGATGTGGACGCTGCAATCACCCACTTCGAGAAGGTCTTGCAGCTTCGCCCGACTGAACCAGGTGGCTATAGCAATCTCGGAAATGCGCTCCTTCAAAAAGGCTCAATCGACGAGGCAATGGCGCAGTTCCAGACAGCACTACTGATATCGCCGAAGGATCCCGACGTACAGAACAATGTCGGCGGCGCGTTGTTACATCAAGGGCGGATCGATGAAGCAATAGAATATTTTAACAAGGCGCTAGAAGAGCGACCAACGCATGCCTCGGCACGCAATAATCTCGGCGACGCACTTGTGCGAAAAGGAGATCCGGATGGCGCAATCCGCGAATATGAAAAAACATTGGAATTGCGGTTCGATGATGCGGAGACCCATTACAACATTGGTAAGGCTCTTCGGCAAAAAGGGGAGATCGACCAAGCAATCGCCGAGTACCGCAAAGCTATCGAGCTCCGGCCTGATTACGCGAACGCGCACAACAACCTGGCCAATGCGCTTCGCCAAAAAGGTATAATTAAGGAAGCAATCGAGCATTATGAGGCAGCTTTGAAAAGTGAACCGGGATCAATCCTGGTTGAGAACAATCTCGCCTGGTTGCTTGCGACCTCCGCCGATCCAACCGTGCGCAATGGCGCCAGAGCCGTGGAATTGGCGGGACGTGCAACACGAGCTACCGGAGGCAATGATCCAGTAATCCTTCACACTCTTGCGGCCGCCTACGCCGAAAACGGCGAGTTTCCCAAAGCGATCGAAGCGGCCCGGCACGCGATCGAACTCGCGGACGAACACGGAATTCCTGACTTAGCCGAATCGCTCCGGAATAAAATCGTGCTTTATCAGGCGGGATCGCCTTATCACGACATCAAGTGATAACTGCTCAGGGTTTGATCAGCTTCAGTGAGCCAACGAACCGCGCGCACTCGCTCGGTTCGTCCAGCGTTTTGTAAACGGCGACCGTGCAGTAAACGTTGTGATCGGCTTTCACCTAACGCCTGCCACACCAGTTCGCGGCCGGTGCCGCCAGTCGCGCCGATGATCAAAATCCGCAGTCGATTACCCAGCCGCGCGAGATCGGTTTGGTCGTTTTCCGCTGCGGCGCTTTTCGCGCGAGCAAGATCGACAGCAAAATTGCGTGTGGGATTAAGACAAAGAGGATAAGCTTCAACAACTTGGTTCGATTTGATTTTTATCGGGCGCCAGACGGCTTAAGTAGCATTATCTTTCCTAATTGAGAGATCAGCAGATTGAGTGAGAATAAATGGCGCACTCGCCCAAGCCAAAGATTATTCATGGATTCCATTCAGCCCATCATCCTGATCGTTGACGACGAAAAACATACGCGAGACGGACTGCGCCGCCTGCTCGAAGACGGTTACGACGTTTACGTGGCGGGCGACATCGCCAGCGCAATGAATGTTCTCGAACGGGAACATGTCGATCTTCTCCTGACCGATCTGCGCCTCGGCGCCGAAGATGGCATGCAATTGATCGATCGCGCGCTGAAGATGCCGCAGCCGCCAATTTGCATCATGATGACGGCGTACGGTTCGGTCGACACCGCGGTGGAGGCGATGAAACGCGGCGCCTACGATTTCGTGACCAAGCCGTTAAATCTCGACAAGGTAGAAATGCTGATCGCGCGCGCGTTGCGCGACCGCAAACTCGAACAGGAAAATCAAACGTTGCGGCAGCAAGTCGACGAACGTTACGGACTGGACAACATGATCGGCGATTCGCCGGCGCTGCACGAGGTGCTGGACACAATCCGCCAGGTCGCGCCTTCGTCGGCGAACGTTTTGATCGAAGGCGAAAGCGGCACCGGAAAAGAGTTGGCCGCGCACGCGATTCATAATTTAAGCAGGCGCAACAAGGCGAAATTCGTCACCGTCCATTGCGCCGCGCTATCGCCCACATTGCTCGAGAGTGAATTGTTCGGTCACGAAAAAGGCGCGTTCACCGGCGCGCATGAACGCCGGATCGGGCGATTCGAGCAAGCGAGCGGCGGCACAATTTTTTTGGACGAAGTGGCTGAAATTCCACCAACGACGCAAGTAAAGTTGCTGCGCGTGATGAGCGAAGAGCGTGCGTTTGAGCGCGTCGGTGGCAATCAAACTCTGCGAGCGGATGTGCGACTGATCGCGGCGACCAACAAAAATCTCGAGCGATTGGTAAAGGAAGGAAAGTTCCGGGACGACTTGTATTTTCGCCTCAACGTGGTGCGGATCGTCATGCCGCCGTTGCGCGAGCGCAAAGATGATATTCCGTTATTGGTGCGCGCGTTTCTGCGGCAATTTTCCAAAGCAAACAACAAAGAAATTGTCGATCTTACGGGCGAAGCCATGAATGCACTGCTCACTTACAATTGGCCGGGCAACGTCCGCGAGTTGCGCACTGCCATCGAACACGGCGTCGTAATGGCGACTGGACCGAAGATCACGCCCCGCGATTTGCCTTCGGCTTTGCGACAAGCTGCCGGCGCCACGCTTCCGCGCGGTATTTCGGCGGCCAAGGCGTTCGGTGAAAAAGCCAGCCCGCTTGATCTTCATGAAACGGAACGCAAACTGATTTTACAGGCATTGGCGACAACGAATGGAAACGTGACCGCGGCTGCGAAAAAACTCGGGATCAGCCGGCGGACGCTGCATCGCAAGATCAACGAGTTGAACGCAGCAAAGTCGGAGAAAGAAATTTCAACGAAGGCCGAACACTAATAAATGCCGGGTAGCGAAGAATTCGTTCAAAGCGCGGTCCACGCCCTGGAAGCAGGCGGTCTCGCCGTCTGGGTCAGGCGGGGCCTGGTCGCGGCTGGTATCATCGCGCTCGCGGTCTATTACATGTGGCCGGCCCATTTCCGGGGCCTCTCCACTTCGCAGGGAATGGACCAAGCGCAGATCGGGCGTGCAATTGCGAGTGGCGAGGGTTGGCGCACGAAATTGGCGCGGCCTCTCGCCGTCGGACAATTGCAGGCCCACGGCAAAGACGTCGCCACCAAAGTTTGGATCGACACTTACAACGCGCCGCTGCCACCGCTGGTCGATGCCATCGCGCTGCTGCCGGTGAAAGCGCACTGGAAAATGAACCCGCGCAGTTTTGTTTACGCGGGCGACAAGGCAATCGCCACGATGTCGATCTTACTTTTCCTTGGATCGGTCGCGGTTTTGTATTTCACAGCGCGCCGATTGTTCGATCAACGTCTGGCGTTGTTGGCGTGCGGTCTGGTCCTGCTCTGCGAGGCGATGTGGCAATACTCGCTCTCCGGTTTGCCCCAGATGCTGCTCCTGCTTTTGTTTAACAGCACGGTCTATCTGCTGGTTCGAGCAGTGGACGCACAACATCGCGACGAATCGCCATTAAAGTGGTTGGCCGCCGCCGGCGCCGGCTTTGGGTTACTTGCGCTTACCCATGCGCTGACTTTGTGGATTTTCTTGGGCGCGGTAATTTTGGCCGCGTTCTTTTTCCGACCACGCGGATGGTCCGCTTTAATCATGCTCGCCGTTGGCGCGGTCGTTTATCTACCATGGCCGATTCGCACGTTTATTGTTTGCGGCAATCCCGGCGGCGTCGCCGTCTATTCCATTTTCGACGGCATCAGCCACGGCCAATGGGGCTGGATGCGCAGATTGGATGTTGATGCCGGTACCACAGTGCTCGGCGCTTTTCGCAATAAGATCACTGCGAACCTTGTCTCCCAAACTGCTCATCTCATCGAACACTTCGGATTGAGCGTGGTCGCACTGATATTCTTCGTGTCGCTATTGCATGCGTTCAAAAAGACAGAGACTGCCGCAATTCGCTGGATGATTCTGGCAATGTGGGGCGGAGCTGTTTTGGGAATGGCGATGTATGGAATCAGCGAGGAGCAAGGCGTCGCCGCAAATCAGCTCCATTTAATCTTTGTTCCGCTGATGACGTGTTACGGCCTTGCTTACCTGCTCGTCCAATGGAACCGGCTCTCTCTCAAAATCCCGTTCGCGCGCGCCGGTTTTATCGCCCTGCTCTACCTTCTCTGTGCCTTGCCCATGATTTTCGCGTCGCCGTGGTTGTCGCCGCCCAAACCATTTTTGCGTTGGCCACCCTACGTGCCGCCGCTTATCAGCGTTTTAAATGATTGGATGAAACCCGACGAAGTGACCGCGAGCGATATGCCATGGGCGGTCGCGTGGTACGCCGACCGTCGCGCGCTCTGGTTACCGGATACCCTCCGCGTCCTCAACGATTTCTCTGATTACAAAACGCTCGGCGGACCGGTGAACGGTCTTTATCTCACACCGATCAGCGGAACGGAGAACAAATTTCGCGACATCGTTAAAGGCGAATACCGGGATTGGGCTCTGGTGATTCAGCGCAATCAGGTTCTGGAAAAATTTCCACTGAAATGGAACACGATCGCGCTCGGTTTTGAAAACGAATGCATTTTCCTGAGCGACCACGATCGTGAACATCCGCCAAAACAATGAAACCTGCCCGGATCGCACTTTCCCGTTTACGAACTGGCATCGGAGCGTTTCAGTAAGATGGTGAAACAGGCGACCAAGATTTTCGGGACCGACGGCGTCCGCGGTGTCGCGAACGTCGAGCCGGTCACGGCCGAGACCGCGCTCAAACTTGGCCGCGCCGCCGCGCATGTTTTCACTCAATTAAATCCACGCACTCTTCCGGAAGGCGCGCGGCCGAAGATCGTGCTCGGCAAAGATACTCGCCTCTCCGGTTACATGCTTGAGAACGCGCTCGTCGCCGG
>DATNKD010000115.1:0-17933 GCA_035603575.1 Chthoniobacterales bacterium | reverse complement strand
GTTTCGTCACATCGGTCCGGATACAGACGTGCCGGCGGGCGATATCGGCGTCGGCGCACGCGAGATCGGATTTTTGTTCGGGATGTATAAGCGTCTGAAAAACGAATTCACCGGCGTGATGACGGGCAAAGGTTTGACTTGGGGCGGCTCGGTCATTCGACCGGAAGCGACCGGTTATGGCGCGGTTTATTTCGCGGAAGAAATGTTGAAAACGCGAAAAGAAGATCTCAAAGGCAAGACCGCGCTCGTGTCGGGGAGTGGAAACGTGTCGCAATACACGGTCGAGAAATTGATCACGCTCGGCGCGAAGCCAGTGACGATGTCCGATTCCAGCGGCTACATTTTTGATGAGGAAGGGATCACGCGCGAGAAGCTCGCGTTCGTGATGGACCTGAAGAACGTGCGCCGCGGCCGAATCTCCGAATACGCCGACAAGTTCAAAGGCGCGGTCTTCACGCCGGCAAATCCGAAGCTCGATCATAATCCGCTTTGGAATCACAAGGCGGAGTGCGCGTTTCCGAGCGCGACCCAGAACGAGATCAATGGCAAAGACGCCGCCAATCTTTTGAAGAACGGCGTCTACGTCGTTTGCGAAGGCGCGAACATGCCGACGAACATCGATGGCGTGAACCAATTCCTCGACGCGAAGATTCTGTTCGGGCCGGGCAAAGCCGCGAACGCCGGCGGGGTCGCAACATCAGGCTTGGAGATGGCGCAGAACAGCATGCGGGTCCGATGGACGCGCGAAGAAGTCGATGCACGCCTGTTCAACATCATGAAGACGATCCACGAAGTTTGCGCGCGCACGGCCGAGAAATATGGCACGCCGGGCAATTACGTGAACGGTGCGAACATCGCTGGCTTTGTTAAAGTGGCCGACGCGATGTTGGACCAGGGACTGGTCTAAGGGCTGACGTCGTCCTTGTCATCCCGAGCGAAGTCGAGGGATCTGTGACTATTTCGGAAATATCGAGAGATGTCTCCACTTCGGTCGACATGACAAAAATGTCGCCAACGCGGTGTTGAACACATTCTGCGCGAATCGATATTCTTCTGCGTCATCCCGAGCCAAGTCGAGGGATCTCTGACTATTTCTGTCGATGTCACGCGATTACGATTTCTGGGTGTACATTGTCACAAATCAGACCGATTCGGTCCTCTACATCGGAATGACGAACGACTTATCACGAAGACTAAGGGAGCACCGGTCGGGCGAGATTCCGGGGTTCACGGCAGATTACCGATGTCACAAACTCGTGTATTGGGAGCATTATTCTGACGTTGAGGAAGCCATTGCGCGCGAAAAGCAGTTGAAGAGGTGGTCCCGCAAAAAGAAGGTCGAGCTAATCGATCAAGTCAACCCTCGCTGGCTTGATCTGTTCGATGAGATTTCCGGAAATATCTAGAGATGTCTCCCGTTCGACTCGCTACGCTCGCTCAGGGCAGGCGCTCAATGTGGCGGCTGCGCCGCTGTTAAATGGATGCAACGTCACGTTGCCGCTCGACATGACAAACTGGTAGGTTTACTTGAACGAATGAGCACGCAGTATCCGAAGAGCCCAAACGAGAAAACGAGAAACGGCATGGTTTATTTCCCGCGGATGCTGGACAAGATTCGACTCCACGCAAGGGGCGAGCTCGCGGCTGAGTATCATAAAAACCTCGGCGCGCCGATGACCGCGGACGGCGCGTGCTGTAATTTTTTGCGCGTGAATTATGCCGATCTTCGCGAGCGGGTCCTGCAAGGCGGGAGCGAGGACGAAATTCTGGAATGGTGCGGCGAAAAGGGGCGCGCGCTCAACGAGGGCGACATCGTGGTCTGGAACGGGTTTGCCTCGAAACTGGGCTGGCGCGATTTTATGACGCCGCGATTTCAAAAATTAAAGGAAGCCCAAGGCGTGGCCGATCGCCACGATATCGCGTGTGTTCCCGATTTGATGGATTTCGAGGAAGGCCGGAAGTCTTAACCGCGGATTGCGCGGATCTCGCAGATGAATTCTCGTTTCCTGATCGCTATTCTAGTCTGCTGGCTCTTGTTAATCGCGTCGCGGTTGATTGCCGGCGATGCGGTCGCGGTTGGCTATAACGAAAACGGAATTTGGACGGACGTGACCTATTTTCGATCAGCAACGCCGAAAGGCGGGAAAGATTACCGAACTTCGGCCCAGGCACGCGAGTTCGCGTTGCGCGATGTGCGCAGGCGAAGCGAGTCCAGCGTCGCGACGGCGCCCATTCTTTCATCTTCCGATTCAACCGGTTTTGTTGCTGTTGCCCGCGGTCAGGATAAATCTGGCCGAGACTTTCACGGCGTCGGTCGCGCAAAATCGCAAGCCGAAGCGGACAAAAAAGCTTTCGACCTCCTGAGCCACGCCGGGGCTGGCGCGCAACAGAAAATCGTTTACCGCTATTTCTCTTACGGCGCCGATTCAAAATGAAATCCCTGATCTCATTCGTTTCGCTTGGCGTTTTGGTTTCGACTGTTTCGTTGAATGCACAGAGCGGAAGTCCAGTGGAAGGATCGACAGTCACGCCAACGCCGACCGCGACACCGGTTGTCTTTTCATCGCAAACACTCGCTGATCTGAAGCGACTGCAAGAAGCCGCGTTGAGCAGCGACTACGCATATCGGCAGGTTGCACACTTGGCGAACAATATCGGGCCGCGCTTGAGCGGATCGGCGCAGGCCACGAAAGCGGTTGAGTATGTCGCGGGCGAATTGAAAGCGATCGGCTGCGAAGTGCAGTTGGAGAAAGTGATGGTGCCGCACTGGGTCCGGGGCGAAGAAACTGCTGCGCTCGTGCAATGGCCTGGTCAGGCCGAGAACACGACGCAGAAGATCGTGCTCTGCGCGCTGGGCGGAAGCGTTGCAACGCCGGCGGAGGGAATCACGGCCGAAGTAGTTGCCGTGAAAACTTTAGATGAGCTGAAGATGCTGCCGCGCGAAAAGGTCGCGGGCAAGATCGTGCTCTTCAATTATCCGTTCGATAAACAGATGGCGGCGGAAGGTCGCGGCGGCGCAGCGTACGAACAGGCCGTCCTTTATCGCGGGGGAGGTCCGGTCGCAGCGGCAAGACTCGGCGCGAGCGCATGCTTGATTCGCTCGGTCGGCGGCGCGGATTACCGAATTCCGCACACCGGCCAGACGAAATACGCCGATGACGCGCCGAAGATTCCGGGAGGTGCCGTCACAGCAGAGGACGCGGAGGTCATTGTCGATCTTGTGCGACAAGGTTCGGTGAAAATGAAACTCGTTCTGACGCCGCAAACATTGCCGGACGTGGAAAGCGCAAATGTGATCGGCGATATCAAAGGCAGCGAACATCCCGAGCAAGTCGTGATTGTTTCCGGCCATCTCGATTCGTGGGATTTGGGAACCGGCGCGATCGATGACGGCGCCGGCGTCGCCGTCTCGATGGAAGCTGCAAATCTGATCCAGAAACTGCATTTGAAACCGAAGCGCACGATCCGCGTGATCGCGTGGATGAATGAAGAAAACGGCCTCATGGGCTCGAAAACTTACGCGAAAGATCACGCGAAAGATTTTGGCAACCATTTCGCGGTCATGGAAACGGACGGCGGCGCAGGTCATCCTCTCGGGCTTAACATTAAGGGCAAGCGTGAAGTGAAAACGATGCTCATGCCGATCGCCGCAATTCTACAGGAGTCAGGCGCGGGCATGCTCACCATGGTCGAGCATTGCGGCGCGGACATCGAGCCGGTGGAAGACGCGGCAGTGCCCGCGTTCGCGCCGATTCAGGACAGCCGGTTCTACTTTAATTATCATCACACGGCCGCCGACACGCTGGACAAAATCGTCCCGAAAGAGCTGGCAGAAAATTCCGCGGTGGTCGCGGTCGCCGCCTACGCGTTGGCGAATTCAGAGCAGCCGTTGCCCAGGTAGTGACGAGTGATAAGATCGACATCGTCACTTTCGGCGTCGTCTGATAAAAGGCAGACGTGAATTTGGAAACGGTCAGCGCGATCGCACAATTGGTGGCTGCGCTCGGTGTGATCGCGTCGCTGTTTTATCTGGCGGCACAGATCCGGCAGAACACGAAGTCGCAACGTTCGGTCGTTGTCGATTCACTAACCGGCTCGCTGATCGCGCTGCTTGGCCCGCAAGGGTCCGATCCTGCCCTGACGCGCTCATTTGCCGCAGCCGTCGAAGATTGGCATGGCGCCACTGAAGAAGATCGCTTGCGAGCTATCGCCGTTCTCTTTGCGATATTTAAGCTTTTTGAGAATGCGTGGTTCCAGCAGCGCCAGGGGACGCTTGATCGCGAACAATGGCAAGGTTGGGATCTTTACATTCGTGCCTACTACCATCGGCCGGGTGTAAAAACGTGGTGGTCTCTGCGCCGGGGAATGTTTTCCTCTGGCTTTCGCGATTATCTCGAAGCGACGGAGCAGATTGCCGAAGCTGTTCCGCTGACGGAACTAATTCGGGGCAAACAGTAATTGCATGGAAGGAGCTTTCCCAAATCGCGCCGAAGCCGGACGATTGCTTGCCGTAAAGTTGTCCAAATATTCCGGGCGCGACGATGTGATTGTGCTCGGCTTGCCGCGCGGGGGCGTTCCGGTCGCTTACGAAGTAGCGCAGGCGCTTCGCGTTCCGCTTGATGTTTTCATCGTGCGCAAACTTGGCGTGCCAGGTTTTGAAGAGCTCGCCGTCGGCGCGATCGCTTCCGGCGGCGTGCGTGTTTTGAATGACGACGTCGCGCGCGCGTTACCGAACGCGGACGAAATCATTGAATCGGTCACCGCGAAGGAAACGGCCGAGTTGCAGCGCCGCGAGCAAAGTTACCGCGATGGACGGCCGGCACCTGAGCTTCGCGGACGCACTGTTATTTTGATCGATGATGGATTGGCGACAGGCGCGACCATGCGCGCTGCGGTGAAAGCGTTGCGCCAACGCGGAGCGGCCAAGATCGTGGTTGCGGTCCCGGTCGGGCCGCCGGACACGTGTCGCGAGTTCGAGGACGAAGCCGACGAAGTCATCTGCGCGAGCGCGCCAGAATTTTTCCAAGCGGTCGGCCAGTACTACGAAGATTTTTCGCAAACGAGCGATGACGAAGTGCGCGATTTACTCGCACGCGCCGCGCAAAGAGGTTGATGAGCGTTGATGAACGAGGTGCGGATTCCTGCCGGAAGCACGACGCTTGACGGGAATCTGACAATTCTCGAGCAAACTAAGGCACTCGTGCTCTTCGCGCACGGCAGCGGTAGCAGTCGGCACAGTCCGCGGAATCAATTTGTCGCACGCACGCTCAATGACGCGGGACTCGCGACCTTGCTGTTTGATTTGCTGACGGCGGAAGAAGAATCGGTCGATCTGTATACCCGCCAGCATCGTTTCAATATTGGCTTGCTCGCGGAGAGACTTGTTTACGTGACCAAATGGGCGAAGCAGCAAAAGCAAATGAAGGATGTTCACATTGGATATTTTGGTTCGAGCACCGGCGGCGGCGCGGCCCTGGTCGCGGCGGCGGAATTGCCCGAAGAAGTCGGCGCGGTCGTGTCACGTGGCGGCCGACCGGATTTGGCGGGAGATGCTTTGCCGAAAGTGAAAGCGCCGACGCTGCTGATCGTTGGCGGCGAAGATCATGTCGTGATCGAACTGAACGAGCAGGCGCGCGTGCAAATGACATGCGAGTGCAAGATCGACATCGTGCCGGGGGCGACGCATTTGTTCGAAGAACCGGGCGCGCTCGAAAAGGTCGCCAAGCTAGCAAGCGATTGGTTCATCGGACACATCGCTCGCCACTGATTGCGTAGGCGAATTTTATCGGCTATTCCGGCGACGTTTCGGGCGCAGGAGTAAAGCGTTCAGACCGGTGATGTTGGAACCAACGTCGATGCCGCTCCTCCATCTGTTTCAAACGCTGCTGCTGCTCCGGCGTGAGAATTGGCGCGATCTCGCGATGCGCTTCGGCAATGGTTTCACGGACGCGGCGGCCGGTGTCGCCTCGAATTTCTTCGAGCTGCGTTCCCGTTTTTTCGATGACCGGCGAGATTTTGCCCATCTGTTCGTCCGTCAACCGAAGTTGCCATTGCAAACGGTTCTTCATCGCCTGAGCGGCAAAACCGTGACGATGTGCCCCGAAGAAGTAATGTGCTGTCGCCGCGCTGAAGAATACGCCGGCGGCGCCGCCGGCCAGAAATACCAGCACGAAACCGGCGATCAATTTCCATTTTAGCGCGCTATTCATGGCGCAACCTCATCCTGAATGGCTGAATCGGCGATGGCGAATTCGTTACCGGACACCGTAATTGCGTCGCCATTCCTGTTAAATTCGAAATAAGCGCCGGCGGTCGCCAAGACAATCACGGCTGCCGCTGCAAGCGCGACCCGGCGCAAAAGCGCACCGAACACCGCGCCGTTTCCATTTCGACGCGAAAGCGCGATTACACGGGTGTCGAAACCAAACGGCATTTCGGCCGGCGAGTCATCTTTCGCCTGCGACGCAGCGCGCAATAACCGATCAAGATCGATATCCTTCATAAATTTTTCTTCGCAGACATTTTCGTGAGCTGCGCTTTCATTTTCTGACGGGCGCGAAACGCGCGGGCTTTAATCGCGGCTGCGCCCAGGCCCGTGATCCTGTGAATTTCTTCGACGGAACGGCCCTGCAAGTAAAGCAAATCGATGACGAGGCGTTCAACCGGCTTGAGTAGTTGAAGCAAATGTTCGACGAGCTGGCGTGACGCCAATTGCCGGTCAGGCGCCAGTTCGTCGGAGGAAGTGGCGAGATTTTCCACGACTGCCTGTTCCTCTTCGCTCAGATCGGCCTGACGCAGCTCCGGACGGACTTTCTCGGCTTCGATCTGACTCAGGCAGGTATTCACGGCAATGCGCGAGACCCAGTGCTCGATCGGCACTTTGCCGGAAAATTGGGAAAGCTTTTGAAAAACCTTGATGAAAATCATTTGGCAAAGATCCTCTTCACTAGTTCGTCGCGGTCGATGTGAGCGGACCATTTTCGCGACAAGCGGATAAAGGCGGCGAACCAATTCGCGAGCCGCTTCATCGTCATGACGCAGGGCAGCCTGAACCAGCTCAGCAGGGTCGAGATCATCCATGTCGTCGTCGAGATCGTATCCACACTACTGACAATGACGGGTGTGGATGGGTGGCGGTTACAAATTTCATGGCTGAAAGCGGATAAAAATTAAGTGTAACCAACGCGGCCGGCGCGCGGTCACGTCCTATGAAACAGTCCGAACCATTCAATTGAAAACAAATATGAAACGAAACCTACTTACACTCGCTGCTATCGGTACGCTCGCCCTTGCCGGCTACGCTTTGGCCGAACCCCACGGCGGATTTGCCGGAGGCCACGGTGACTGGCACGGTCAGGGATTGGCGATGGGACATTTGACCAAGGCCTTGAACCTAACCGCCGAGCAACAGTCGAAGGTCCAACCGCTGATCGATCAAGCCCGGCCGCAGATCGTGGCCATTCACAAGGACGCAATGGAAAAGACCCATGCGATCACGGACAAAACCATGTCTCAGATCCGTCCGATCCTGACGCCGGATCAGCAAAAGAAATTCGACGACCTGCAAAAAGCGCGGCAGGAAATGCGTAACGCGATGCAAGAACTGCATAACGCGATGGCCGAATAACTCAGGGTCATAAGAGGGAGAAAACGGCGGCGGCTGGAAACGGTTCGCCGCCGTTTTGCAACGTCACGTTGCTAGCCGCGACGCTTCCGCAGGGAAAAGAGGAAGATCACGACTGCGAGCGACGCCAGCACTGCGGCCACCACGAATCCGGCGGTCGAAAGTTCCATCCGATGATGGAAGCTCATTTTCATTCGCGCGGCCAGGCCGAGCAGGAAGAAAAGGAGCGCCGTATAAATCAAAATCACGCTGATCCCCTTTTCGTCGTCGGCTTTCATCAATGAGTTATTCGCAATTGCATCTGCGATTTCGCGTCAAAATTCAAGCTCGGTTATTTGCCTGACTGGTTCGAAACTGGCCGCGCGATCTTTATATTCAATGTTCAATCCGAGCTCGCGCAGCAACGCAAGATCGACATCAACCTCCGGATTTTTCGCGGTGAGAAGTTTGTCGCCGAAGAAAATGGAATTGGCGCCGGCAAAAAAGCAGAGCGCCTGGCCTTCGCGTGAAATTCGGGTGCGTCCGGCCGCGAGCCGCACTCGCGCTTTCGGCATGGCGATCCGCGCGACTGCGATCAGTCCAACGAACTCAAAAATATCGATCGGCGGTTGATTTTCGAGCGGGGTCCCGTGCTGCGGCATCAAACAATTGATTGGAACACTTTGCGGCTGCGGATTGAGTTCGCTCAAAATTTCGATCATTCGCAACCGGTCATCTTCCGATTCGCCCATCCCAACGATTCCGCCGCTGCAAACCGACATCCCGCTCGCTTGCACAGCTGCGATGGTGTCGAGCCGGTCTTGAAAAGTATGCGTGCTTACGATTTCCGGATAAAATTCCGGTGAAGTGTCGATGTTGTGATTGTAAGCAGTGACGCCGGCTGCTTTCAGTTTGCGCGCTTCGATCGGTCCGATCTTGCCAAGCGTGACGCAAAGTTCCATTCCGAGCGCGCCGACTTCGCGCACGATCTCGAGCACGCGCTCGAATTTTTCGGTGCCATCGCGCACGCCCCGCCAGGCCGCGCCCATGCAAAAGCGAGTCGCGCCTTGCGCGCGAGCGCGCGTTGCCACATCGACAATCTGCTCGATCGACAACAAGTCTTCGCGTTCCACACCGGTGGAATAGTGCGCGCTTTGCGCACAGTAGGCGCAATCTTCGCTGCAACCGCCGGTTTTGATGCTGAGTAAACTGCAGCGCTGGACTTCGTCGCCGCGCCAATGTTCGAGATGAATTTCGCGACCTTGTGAAATCAAATCGAACAACGGCTGCCGATAAAGCGCGCGCAGTTGTTCGAGTTTCATTGAATCACAGAAACAGCGAGAGATTCCTCGACTCCGCTCAGAATGACAACAGCGGAAATCCGAAAATTAATTTGTCTTGGCCGTGAATTTCTCCGGCGCTGTTACCCATTTGCCGCCGGGCGAAGTGAGGACCGGCAATTCCTCCATCATGAACTGCGTTTTACCGAGGGCGCCGATCATCTTGGTCCCGGTCGCGCGGTACCACCATTCGCTCATCTCCTCGCCGGTATGGCAACCCCAGCTTTGGATGTAGGCGTTGCGGGCGAAGATCGAGCCATTGATCTGGCGCAGCTGTGACTCGTGCAGGAACGACTTTGAGGCGCTGTCCACGTTGCTGCTGTAATCGAACATGAAGCAGGCCCGATTCGAGTGGCCGAAATATTCAAAGCCCGCCACTTTCTGGCGTTTGCGATCCTGTCCCTTGTTCAAATAATTGATGACGTCGTCGCCGTTCCGGAACCAAACCAGATTGAGATTGAATTTGTCGCGCACGGATTCGATGAAGGCGATCAGGTCCTGGTGTTCCTGCGGCGCGCGATCGAGATAACCTTGCTTGTAAACGAGCCAGGTAATGGGCGCGTTCGGCGACAAGCCATCACGCAGTTGTTCTGTCCGCAAACGCGCAGCTCGGACGAAATTCGCCCACCAATGATCGTGCGGCTGGGCCTTGTATTGCTCCCATTCCTTCAATGAGGGCCCGCCGACAACAATGATCCATTCGCCCTTCGGGATGTTGTCGCCCGCTTTGGCTGCCAGCGCCAGGATCGACAACGACGCAATGAGGAGGAGGCGTTTCATCGAATTCGAGGGGAAGCAGTATTTATGCAGGAAACCAAAATCTGCAACTGGCGCGCTCACCCTACTCGCCTCTGACCAAGTCTTCCCAAGTCTGCCGCTTCCTGATCAACGCGACCTTATCGCCGCGGACGAGCGCTTCCGCGGGCAGCGGGCGCGAATTGTAGTTCGACGCCATCACGAATCCGTAGGCGCCCGCGCTCATGATCGCGAGCAGATCGCCTTCGCGCACCTCGGGCATCTCGCGGTCGAGTGCAAAAAAATCTCCCGATTCACAAACCGGCCCCACGATGTCGATCTTCTCCATTTTCCTCTTCCTCTCACTCTCAATCTTCTCTTCGACCGGGACGATCTCGTGATAACTGTGATAAAGCGCCGGCCGAATCAAGTCGTTCATGCCGGCATCGACGATCGCAAATGTTTTCTGGCCTGATTTTTTGATGTAGCGCACGCGCGTGAGCAGGACACCGGCGTTACCGACGAGCAACCTGCCCGGTTCGAGCAGAATCCGGATGTTCAATTCACGGAGCGCTGACAGAATCGAATCCACGTATTCTTTGATTGATAACTGATGTTTCGCCGATCCGGAATCGCTCCACCATTCTTTCGCGCCGCTTTCGAACGACGATTCGTAAACGATGCCGAGTCCGCCGCCGATGCTGAAGAATTTGATTTTGTATTTCGATTTCAAATCGCGAACGAGCGGCGCGACCTTGTTCACCGCGTCGACGAACGGTTTCGTCTCGGTGATCTGCGAGCCGATGTGCATCTGCACGCCGACGATGTCGATGTTGCGCATTTTTGTGGCGCGCTCATAAACCGCCGGCGCCTCACCGAGCGCGATGCCGAATTTGTTTTCGTGCGATCCAGTCGCGATGTATTCATGCGTGTGCGGATCGACGTCGGGATTGACGCGCAGCGCGATCGGCGCGCGTGACTTTTTCGCGCCAGCGATTTTGTCGATGTATTCGAGCTCCCCTTCGCTCTCGACATTAAAGCTATAAACGCCCTGCTCGATCGCATACTCGATCTCGTCGCGCGCTTTGCCGACTCCCGCGAAGGTGCACTTTTTCGGATCGGCCCCGGCTTTGAGCGCGCGGAAAAGCTCGCCGCCCGAGACAATATCAAACCCGGCGCCCGCTTCGGCGAGTAGTTTCAAGACCGCACGGTTCGAGTTTGCTTTGACCGCGTAGCAAATGAGATGATCGAGCGGCGCGAGGGCGGCATCGAGGCGACGGAAGTGATCAAGAATCGTGCTGGCGCTATAAATATAGAGCGGCGTCCCGAATTGCTCCGCGGCCCGCGCAAGATCGACATCCTCGCAGTAAAGTTTCCCGTCGCGATACCGAAACGAATGCACCCGCAAAATGTAGCGACGTTTACGTCAAACGCCGAATGAAACATCTTTGTTGCTTGTCATTCCGAGTGAAACGAGGAATCTCACACTCGGAGCGTAGATCACGCTGATTACATTGTGTGACGCTCGCGCTTGTGAGAGATCCTTCGCTCCGCTCAGGATGACCACGCATCGGATATTTCGTTCTCTTTTACTTTGCATTTCCCGATGAGCACAATAAGCCCGACACACCGATGTGGGCTCTTCGATCGGTTGGTTCAGCAAAGAAGGTTATCATCATCCGTGGCGCGCAACCCGATTGGGAAATTCATCCGGTGATGAAAATTGAGGATCTCGGGACGGAGTGATCGCGCCGCTGGACAGTTTCGGGCGGTTGGATTACGAGTGCGCTACCAGACGAACATGGACGCGACAAAACTTTACTTCCTTATTTTTGGTGCGCTGACGATTCTCGGCGGGATTATCGGTTACGTGAAAGCTGGCAGTCTGCCATCGATCATCGCCGGCGCGATCACGGGCGCGTTGCTGCTCATCGCCGGCTCGCTGATGTCTTCACACCGGTTAATCGGCCTCGCTACTGCTTTCGTTGTCTCTCTTTTACTCGCGGCGCAATTCGTTCCGAAATTTATCCGGACCGGTAAAGTGATGCCCGCCGGCCTGATGTCGATCTTGAGCGTGATCGGTCTCATTGTCGCGGTGGTCGCGTGGTTGAAAAAGTAATCGCGTGGCAAAACTTCGTCTGGGCACGTTGCGAAGGCTGGTCGTCGTTTTGGCGGCGGCGATATTCGCCGTGATCCTGTATCGATGGATTTCCCAGGAGCGATTACAGTACTTCGCGCCCCGGGAAGCTCCGACGACTTCGCCGACGCCGGAGCCGACACCGACGCGTCCGCCGCCAATCGTCGGCAAACTCGATACCGGCCGTTTGTTTAACGGCATCACACTTCATTCCAGCGTCGAAACGACGCCCGGCGCGGACGCTTCGACCGAACGCGTCGATCCGGAAAGTTATGTCCTCGATTTGAAATTGAATGCGCGCGTTCCGACACCGAACCGAACACTAGAGGAACTGGCAAAAATAACGCCGCGATTGCCGGAGTTACTACCGGGTCTGACCGCAATGGCTGGTCCCGAGTCGGTCTCGCCACTTTTTGCCGAGCTTTACAATACGAAACTGAGAATGTTGCGCGAAAACCTTGTCCGACTCGATCTGCTTCTCTCGCGTCACAATTTTTTTGATTGCCAGACTGTCTTGCAATTGCAGCATCCGCAGAGCCATCGCAAAGCGCTCTTATTGCAAGCCGACATGGATGTCGATGCAGACGGTTCAGATGGCGACCGGATGCCGACTGGCACGGGGGCGCCGACCAACTTCAAACCGTTCACCAGTTTTAAGTGGGCAAAGAAAACGCCGGCGCCGAATCCGTATCTCGCCGGCACGGAAGAGCGATTGAAACGCGCGGAAGATGAATTCGCCGCCAGGAACACTCCGCCCGACCGGAAACGCGATCTGCGCAACGTGATCACGCAATTGCGCGCGGAAGTCGCCACGCTCAAGAAATTCAGCTTTCTGATCGGCACGACCGATCCCTACATCGTGATTCCCGGCTCGTTCACGCGCGGACGTGATGCTGCCAAAACGGGAGACTACGCGCTCGTAATTTTCGGCGATGGAATTTATCCCGCGATCGTGGGCGACATCGGGCCTAACGACAAAGTGGGCGAGGCCTCATTTCGCATCGGGAAACAAATTAATCCGCAAACAACGCCTTATAATCGGCCGGTGAGCGATCTCAAAGTCACGTATCTGATTTTTCCGGGAACAGCCGATCCGCAATTTGGTCCGCCCGATTTGGAAAAACTCCAAGACCGCTGTCAGAAATTGGTCGACGAAATCGGGGGTGCGACTGTGCCGCTTCATCATTGGGAAAATGTTATTCCACCGCCGCCAACGCCGCCGCCGACGCCGACTCCAACGGTTTCGCCCTCGCCAACATCGACATCCTCGCCTTCGCCTTCTGGTTCTCCGCCGGCATCGCCTTCAGCGACGTTCGCGTTTCCGATCTCAAGCCCGACGCCGGGCAGGTAAATACGTCTGCGGCGTGCGCGCGAACGACTTCGCCAAAGCGTACGGGGGTTTCACGTTCAAAGAGGGAATATTCAAAATGGCGATGGAGGCGAATGCGAAAAGCAGCGGCTACCAGGGTTACGTCGAGCCGGGTTTTGATCACATGGTCATCGTTAACGAACAGAGCGCGCAAAACCCGGCGACATTTGTCTGGGAAGCGATCCTTGGAACGCTCACACAAAGTATTCGCAATTATCCGAAAGACCGCTTTGGCACCAAAGTGCCATTTTCAGGGACGTTTGAGCATCCGACGCCCGATATTATTGCCACTGTCTTCAATGCGTTTAGGAATGCCTTTGTCCAGGCGTTCGAAGGAAAATTAGAGAACTGGAAAAAAGTTCCGAAAGTCGAGCCCGAGAAAAAGCAGTAATGCTGCCCCGCTTGGATTCGAACCAAGAATAACGCCTCCAAAGGGCGCTGTGTTACCGTTACACCACAGGGCAAAGAAACAGCGAGCGGTTCCGACCGCTGAGTTTAGCTGCAAACGGTAGCGCGCTCGATTGCGCGCGCAATTTATTCGCCGTCTGGTTTTGCGAGTCGAATGTCGACGGTTGTGCCTTTATCGGCAACACTGCGGACTGAAATTTTGCCGCCGTGTGCTTCGACAATCGCCCTGGCTACGGCCAGGCCGACGCCGCTTGCGTGCGAATTGTCGCGGCGTTGGAAAGGTTCGAACAATGTCGGCATCAGCCCGGGCGCAATTCCGGTACCGGTATCGGAAATTCGCAGTGCCACCTGGTCTTCCACGGCATCGATTGTAACCGTGAGAAAGCCGCCGCCCGGCATCGCCTGCATAGCATTCTCGATCACGTTGCCGAGTGCGCGGGCAAATCTTCCAAGGTCGATGTCGATGTTGCCCTGGTAGCGGATGTGTTTGACGAACTCGATGTTTTTGCTCGGAAGAAGATGCAGCGATTGGCGATTCAGTTCGTCGAGCAGGCGCCAGATTGATACCGGTCGCTTGTTCACGGAAACCGAACCACGGGTGTAATCGAGCAGGTCCAAGGTCATCCCGAGGATGCCGTTGACCGTGTCAGTGAGCATTTTGCTTAGCTCGCGCAGATGCCCATCGGCCGATTCGGTCGCGATCAAGTCGGAACAGCAACGCGCAATGCAAACCGGGTTTTTCAAATCATGGATCATCGCATTGGCGAGCGCACCGGCGACACGGAGTCGTTCCGCACGCACGGTTTCACGCATGAAATGGGTGTTCGCGCTACGGACGCGCGCGGTGATGGCGCGCAGAAAATTCATGTGCAAGCGGCTCGGCGAAAGCTCGAGGATCTCTTGCAAAGTGTCTTCGGTAAGCGCTCCGATTAATGCCGGCTCGACCGCTGTTGCAGTGGTCGAATGCGGCTCACCCGCCAACAGCGCAATTGCGCCGAAGAAATTTCCCTGGTCAACGTAGTCGAGGATTTCGTGGTCGATGCCGTCTGCGGCCTTCGCAATTTTAACGCAGCCCTGGCCGACCAGATAAAGCGAACCGCCTGGTTCACCTTCGCGAAAAATTATTTCACCGGGTTTCTTTCGCAGCACGCCAATTTTCGGCGCGATGCGCTCGATGACCTCGGCATCAACACCTTCAAACAGGCGATTATCGTAGAATCGCTCGATGGCTCGGGCCCGGCCAATCGCTCTCATTCAATTCAAAATCAGCTCGCGATCGAGGAGCCATCCGGCAGGGCGCCGTCAATTCGCGCGTACCTCACACTGTCCAGAACGCCCCGGATATGATCGACAATCTCATCGGGCGCGAGCGGCTTGCGCAGAAATCCCGCGATTCCAGCCTTCATCAATCGGTCGAGTCGATCTTGCCGAATAAATCCGGTGCACAGAACAACCGGTATTTCGCCTCGAATCTCGCGCAGACGATGAAATGTTTCTTCTCCGTCCATGAAGGGCATCGTCAGATCGAGCAGGACCAATTGGAATGCCTGCGGCTGTCGCCGGAATAGATCGAGCGCTTCAAACCCCGATTGCGCGGTCACGACTTGGTAACCTGCTTCGCTCAGCAGTCGCTTGATCAAAACCAGCGCCATTTGTTCATCATCGACAACGAGGATGGTCGGCTTGGCGCGGGGTATTTCGCTGATCGTCTTTGGTTTCACGAACGACGCGAGTTCGGGATGCATGAGCACTTTTTGATCAGTGCCCCCAGCCTGCTCGGCCAATTGCGCGGCGACCGCTTCCGCACGATCAATGCTCGAGCGCAGCATATTAAGATATTGCTCCGAGCCTTCGCTGCCTTCCCACAAATTGCCGATCTCCGCGCTCGTGCCGGAAATGATCTGCAACAGGTTGTTCAATTCACTGGTCGCTTTCGAGACCGATTCTTTCGAAACGGACTTACGCGGCATGCGCGGCGATTTGCCTTCAGAGTTCACCGTTTCCTTTACCAGCAATCGGGGTGCCTTTTTTATAGAAATTATAACAATAAGGTGTGCCAACATGGCGCGCATGACCTGACGCTAATGAGAGATGAAATCGCGTTCGCAATCGGCCCGAATCGCCTTATATTTTTTAACCCCTCTTTATGATGAACGAGCTTCGCGTCGAAAACCTCCATGTCGCCATCGGCGATCAGCAGATCGTCCGCGGCCTGAGTCTCGCCGTGCCTCGTGGAGAGATGCACGCCATCATGGGCCCGAATGGTTCCGGCAAAAGCACGCTCGCCAAGGTGATGGCAGGCCATCCCGATTATCAGGTGACTAAAGGCAAAATCACCATGGACGGCGAAGATCTTCTCGCGCTCGAGCCGGATGACCGCGCCCGGAAAGGACTTTTCCTCGCGTTCCAGTATCCGAGCGAAGTTCCCGGAGTCACGATTGCGAATTTCTTGCGCGCCGCGTTGGCAGCGCGTTTGCCAGAAGGCGAAGAGCTCGAAGCGACTGAGTACTACGCGAAGCTTTACGAAAAAATGGAACTTCTTGGAATGGATCGTGCGTTTACATCGCGCGCGGTCAATGAAGGCTTTTCCGGCGGTGAAAAAAAGCGGACTGAGATTTTGCAACTGGCAATGCTTGAGCCGAAGTACGCGGTCTTGGATGAAACCGACAGCGGACTGGACATCGACGCGCTCAAGACGGTCGCGCACGGCGTTAATTCATTGCGCGGTTCCAACATCGGCATACTTTTAATTACGCATTATCAGCGTATCTTGAATTACATCGTTCCCGACCACGTGCACGTGATGGTGCAGGGCCGGATTGTGCGCAGCGGCGGGAAGGATCTGGCGCTTGAGCTCGAGGAACGAGGTTACGATTGGGCGCGCGCGGGAGCGGATGAACCAGTGCTGACGAGATAGGATCGACAATGAAAACTGAAAACAAAGCGGTCGATATCAATCGGAACATCGGCGATTTTCACTACAAAGTTGATTACGCTAAGGACGCCGGCAGCGGCCTGAGCGAAAAGACCATCCATTACATCTCCGATGCGAAGGAAGACCCAGATTGGATCCGCGAATTTCGTCTCCGCGGATTGAAAACATTTCTCGAGAAACCGCTGCCGACTCATTGGGCGAGCAAGGACCTCGAGGCGATCGATTTCGACAAAATCCGTTATTACCTTGCGTCTGGTGACGCGGCCAAGCGGACCTGGGAAGAAGTGCCCGAGGACATCAAGCGCACGTTCGAGCGACTCGGCATTCCCGAGCAGGAACGAAAATTTCTCGCTGGCGTCGAAGCACAGTTCGACAGCGAAGCGGTTTACTCAAACATCAAGAAAGCGGTCGGCGAGCAGGGCGTCATTTTTGTCGGCTCGACCGAGGGCCTGAAGAATCATCCAGACATTTTCCGGAAATGGTTCGGCAAAGTCATCCCGATTGCCGACAACAAATTCAGCGCGCTCAACGCGGCGGTGTTCAGCGGCGGTTCGTTCATTTACGTCCCGCCTGGCGTGAAGGTGAAACATCCACTGCAAGCTTACTTCCGGATCAACGCGGAAAATTTCGGCCAATTCGAGCGCACGCTCATCATCGCCGACGAAGGAAGCGAAGTCACTTACATGGAAGGCTGCACCGCGCCGAAGTTCGAGACCACGACGCTGCACAGCGCAGTCGTCGAGCTGGTCGCGCTCAAAGGCGCCAAGATCCAATACATCACGGTGCAAAACTGGTCGGCCAACGTTTTCAATTTGGTCACAAAACGTGGCCTCGCCCACGAAGACGCCGAGATCAAATGGATCGACTGCAACATTGGGTCGCGGCTGACGATGAAATACCCCGGTGTCGTGCTGAAAGGCCGCAAAGCTCGCGGCGAAGTGCTCTCCATCGCGCTCGCTAACAATGGTCAGCACCAGGACACCGGCGCGAAAATGATTCACGCCGCTGATGAGACGACTTCGAACATTATTTCGAAATCGATTTCGATCGGCACAGGCCGCGCGACTTATCGCGGCCTCGTGCATGTGCCCAAGCACTTGAAGCATTGCAAGAACAACACCGAGTGCGACGCACTCTTGATCAACTCGACCAGCCGCACCGACACCTATCCGGCGATTACTGTCCGCGGAACGGGCAACGCCGTACAGCACGAAGCCAGCGTCAGTCAGGTCAGCGCCGAACAAATCTTCTACATGCAACAGCGCGGCTTGAGCGAGGCGCAGGCGATGAGCTTGAGCGTAAACGGCTTCGTTAACGACCTCGTCCGCCAGTTTCCGATGGAATACTCGGTCGAACTGAAACGATTGATCGAGCTCGAGATGGAAGGCTCGGTCGGATAATTTTTT
>DATNKD010000114.1:0-2875 GCA_035603575.1 Chthoniobacterales bacterium | reverse complement strand
CCGCGCAATCCTTCGATGATCTCGATCCCTTTCGCGACCGACGTGCGCAGATGCGATGAGCCGTTGATCAGGTCGCACTGGTAAATGTAGTAGGGACGCACGCGGCACATTAGGAGTTTGTGGACGAGCGTCTTCATCGTTTCGAGATCGTCGTTCACGCCCGCGAGCAAAACGCTTTGGTTACCGAGCGGAATTCCAGCATTCGCTAAACGTTCGAGGGCTTCTTTTACTTCAAGCGTGAGCTCGCGCGGATGATTCACGTGCACGCTTATCCAGAGCGGATGATGTTTAGCGAGAATCGCGCACAGCTCTGGTGTGATGCGTTGGGGCAGAAATATCGGGACCCGCGTGCCGATACGCAGAAATTCGATGTGCTTGATCGCGCGCAGCCGTGACAGCAACTTGTCAATCTTATCGTCACTGAAAATTAGCGCGTCCCCACCACTCAACAGGACGTCGCGGACTTCAGGGTGTTGTTCGAGATAGCGAAACGCTTCCTCGAAATCGGTATGCAATTCCTGTTCGCCCACGCCGCTGACCACGCGACTTCGCGTGCAATATCGGCAATAGGCCGCGCAACGATCCGTCACCAAAAATAAAACTCGGTCGGGATAGCGATGCACCAGTCCCGGGACGGGCATGTGCGAATCCTCGCCGCAGGGATCGGCCATGTCGTAGGGCGACGACCAGGTTTCTTCGACTCGCGGGATAACCTGTCGCCGGATGGGATCGTCCGGATTTTTGCCGCGCGGGATCAGATTGAAAAAGTGCGGCGTGACTGCGAGCGCGAGTTTGTCGCCGGAAAGGAGCACGCCGCCGCGTTCTTCGTCGCTAAGATCGACATGTTGCTCCAGCTGAGCGAGCGACGTGACCCGGTTCTTGAGCTGCCATTTCCAATCATTCCAAAGTTCGGGCGCGACATGCGGCCAGTACCCGGGCGCATCCGACACGAATTCTTTTCCATCGCCATTCCGAAGAGGTTGCATTTTGAGTAAGGACGAAAACGCTAAGACCGGTCAGAATCATGTCAACGCGCGAACCGCCAAGTGCGCCGCACACTTCAAACCGAGGCCGGATTTTGCCCTACTGAACGGCAACGACAGTGCCGATTGGAATTTCAGCAAAGAGTTTTCGCGCCGTTTCGCCTGGCAAGCGAATGCAACCGTGCGATGCCGGGTAATTCGGCACGACGCCTTCGTGCATTCCGAAATCGAGACAGCTCAACCGCATGAAATAGGGCATATCGACGTGATAAATAGTCGAGCGGTGATAGCGTTCTTTGTCGGTGATCACGAAATAGCCGCGCTTGGTGGAATACCCGTCACGACCGGTCGAACAGGTCGAATTCAAGACCGGCACGCCATCTTTGATCAGGGCCATGTGCTGGGAGGAGAGCGAAATTTCTATGCGCAGGTGATCGGGCGGCGGTCCGCTGCCGAGAAGAATTTGCGCCGGCTGCCAATGGCCGAGCTCGGCCGCAAAATAAAGCGCGATCATTTTGTAGCGACCGGTGGCACGATTGCGGTCGGCGCCTGTTTGCAACAGCGCGCGGACGTAATCGGTGCGGCCCAGTCCGGCCGCGAGCATCAGGCAGGTGACGTCGCGATCGTCCTCGATGTAATTTCGAAACGACTTCGACGGAAGCGCGTCGAGAAATTCCCTGTCGTATTTTGACGGCAGGGTCGTGTTCACGTCCGCGCCGCATTCCAACAAGGTCGTAAACAGAGGCGCATTATCTGTGGCGATCGCGTAGGCCAGTAGTGGAACGCGCTTCCCTTCCGGCGTAGGCGGAGGAATATGTTTCGAAAGGAGCAGCCGCGCCGAATCGCGATCTCCCGCGCGCAGAACATTGTCCAAAGCGCGCAAAGCGCCGGCGCTCCATTGTTCGAGTCGCGGCATTCGCGTAAGAATTTCCTGGGCAATTTTTGGGTTAGCGCTCCCGAGAGCGAGGGTCAGCAGCTCGGCGTTGTCGCCGTAGGCCAATTCCAGATCCGGCGTCAGGCTCAAGAGGAGATCGACTATTTCGACTTTCTGCGCGGCAACAGCATAATAGAGCGCCGAATGACCAGCGCGGTCTCTGGCGGCAACGTCAGTGACATGTCCGGCCAATGCGCGAACCAATTCCAAGTTGCCATGCATTGCCGCCACCATCAGGGGCGTCACTCCCGCGTTGTCCGACAGGTCGGCGCTTGCTCCAGCGTCGAGTAATCTCCGCGCGACAACCCGATCCTCCCGCAAAATCGCAGTGAAAAGCAAAGAGCGATCATTAGCGGCTCGCGCGTTTGGATTCTGGTGCTGACGAAAGTAACGATCGATCAATGAAGTTTGATGCGTCTCCATCGCGCGAACGAATTCGTCAGCTGGGATGGGCCTGGGGTCGTAGCGCTCAAACCCAAGCCATACAGCGGCAACCAGAAAGAGGGCGGCCAACATGCCGACAGAAACCCGATTCAACTTCAATGAACGCATATCCGGAGAGAGACCGACCGATAGTATACCATTAGTCAAGCGGCGTGCCGACGCAATTCGCGTGCCCCGGAATGTCACCCGTTAGTGGACTGTCGCCGTTGAACGTAGCATGTTCGATGCTGTCCAACTTCGAACGATGCGTTTGACCTCAATTTCATTTTTCATCGCGATGCTCAGCACGATGTTCGTCGCCGCAAATCCGTCCTTTGGCGGATCGATCCTCGCGGCCACGCCGGAGATCGCACCGACGCCGACGGTTCCAGCGGCCGCAGCCGAGCAGGGCAAGGACGTGGTTCATCAGCTGAACAACGCTTTCGCCAAGGTTTTCGAAAATGTCGCACCAAGTGTCGTCATCATCGAAATTTCAAAAAAGACCGATAACGAAACCTCCGCCTTCGAGGATTTG
>DATNKD010000113.1:0-21025 GCA_035603575.1 Chthoniobacterales bacterium | reverse complement strand
CAAGATCGACAACGACGCCGCGCAGATTCTTGCCAATCGCGAATCGCACATCGTTTTCATTCTGCACTTCGCGCCGGACTTGAATTCGAAAGCGCACGTTCCACGACTCTGGCGGCCGGCGAAATCTTTGTCTCCGCCCGCGAAACCGGACAAGCCGCTGGCGGGATTGCGCGTCGCCCTCGATCCGGGTCATCTCGGCGGGAAATGGGCGAAGATGGAAGAGCGCTGGTTTCAAGTGGGCGACACAAAACCGGTGACAGAAGGCGATTTAACGTTGCGGGTATCACGGATGCTCGCTTCACGATTACGAAAACTGGGCGCCACAGTTTTGTACGTCCATAACAGCACCGGCCCGGTCACTTCAAAGCGGCCGGGAGATTTCAAGGAACTCGCCCGAAAAATTCTGATCAACAACGGCCTGCCTCAGCCGCGGCCGGACGTGCTCGATCCAAGCGATCCCGAAAAAGAGAAAACAATCCGATGGCAGAGCGAAATGCTTTTTTATCGCTACAGCGAGATCCGTCGCCGCGCCGTGCTCGTTAACACGAAGCTGCATCCTGATCTTGTGCTTTGTCTGCATTTCAATGCCGAAGGCTGGGGAGATCCGGGCAACCCGACTTTGATCGACAATAATCATCTTCATCTGCTCGTGAACGGTTCGTACTTGCAGGACGAGCTTGATCTCGATGACGAACGATTTGAGATGATCCGGCGTTTGCTCAGC
Organism: Chthoniobacterales bacterium; assembly: GCA_035603575.1. Taxonomy (GTDB): domain Bacteria; phylum Verrucomicrobiota; class Verrucomicrobiia; order Chthoniobacterales; family UBA10450; genus AV40. The sequence goes on along the minus strand of DATNKD010000113.1, from coordinate 20,301 downwards.
CGCGCTTACGATGAAGAGTTAGCGATCGCCGACACGGTCGCGGCTTCAATGGCGAAAGCGACCGGGCTTCCGCCTTATCAATATCCGACCACACTCACTACGACCAAAGTTGGATCGAGCGGATACATTTATGCGCGCAATTTGTTGGCCACGCGGCTTTATCGCTGCCCGGTCGTTTACTGCGAGCCCTACGTCATGAACAGCAAAGACGGGTTTGCGCGGATTCAGGCCGGTGATTATGACGGCACGAAGCAGATCAACGGTGTCGATCGAAAAAGTATTTTTCGCGAATACGCCGACAGCGTCGCGGAAGGATTGGCTGATTACTATCACAACGCGCGCGGCCTATAACGCTTCCACTGCCGCGCGAATATCTTCCAACGTCACATCACTCGACAGATTCGCGGAACCGATTTTTAGGGCGACCACGAATCGGATTTCCCCGCTCTCAAATTTCTTGTCGAATTTGAGTGCGTGGAAAATTCTCTGACGCGGAAAATTTGCCGGCAACTTTGTCGGCAACTGGAATTTGCCCAGAAGATCGACAATCGCATCGCGCTGGTTTTGAGAAAGCCCTGCCTTTTTTATCGACACCTCGCACGCGGCAACCATTCCCAGACTCACCGCCTCGCCGTGCGAAATTCTCTGGTAGTCGAAAGCACGCTCGATTGCATGCCCGATGGTGTGCCCGAAATTTAATAACGCGCGTTCGCCTGTCCGATCGACCTCGTCCTTGGCCACAATCCGGGATTTGATTTGGACGTTGCGCTGGATCAGCGTTGCGAGCTCTGCAAAACTTGACTGTTTTAAGCGGTCAAGTTTTGAGTCCGCAGTCTGCGTTAGCTCACGGAACATTTCCGCGTCGGCGATGATGGCGTGCTTGATAATTTCGGCGAAACCTTGACTGAGTTCACGCCGTGGAAGCGTTTTCAGAATTTCGACATCGTCGATGACGAGCACTGGTTGATGAAAGACACCGAGCAAATTTTTTCCTGCGCTCGTATTCACGCCGGTCTTGCCCCCGATCGAACTGTCCACCATCGCCAGCAGCGTGGTTGGAATTTGCACGTGCGGAATACCGCGTTGAAAAATCGCGGCTACAAATCCGGAAAGATCGCCGATCATGCCGCCGCCGAGTCCGATGACAAACGATTGTCGATTCAAGCCCGTGCGCAGCATTTCTTCACACACAGCGCCGGCTTGCGCGAGCGTCTTCGAATTCTCGCCGGCCGGAACCGTGATCAGCGCCGACTCAAAACCGGCCGACGCTAAACTCTTTTGAATTTTCCTGGCAAAAAGCGGCGCGACATTCGTGTCGGATATGATCGCGCACGGCGATGGCGCTAGTTTTTCCTTTATCGCGTCGCCAACACTCTCCAACAAACCGGGACCAATCAGAACACGATAAGAGTGCCCACTGGTGCGAACTTCCGTCGAAATCACAACGAGACGGTATTGACTTTTGCCGGTGCGAAAAAGGAAAACCGTTTACTCGCGAAAGCATTCGGAGTTGACAAAGCAGGCTTCCATCCTGTGTAACTAGACCGTGCCGGACGAACCGCCGCCTCCATCGCCTGTCTCTGACTCGCCAAAATCAACCGGGCTGCCCTCGAACATCGCGGCCGCGCTCGCCTGCATTCCTTTAATCGGCGGCATCGTGTTTTTTATTTTGGAAAAACACGACCCGTTCGTGCGCTTCTATTCGATGCAATCGATCGTCTTTGGTCTCGCCTGGTTTTTGTTTAATGTCGTTTCGGCGATCGTCCACGCGATTTTTGGCGCAATTCCGGCAATCGGCGGCATCCTGGTATTTTTCTGGGCCATAATCGCCGCGATCGTTCACATCGGCTTCGTCGTTCTCTGGATCATCGCGACGGTGAAAGCATTCACGGGCGTTCGTTGGGAAATTCCTTACGTAGGTCCAATGGCGCGAAAGCAAGTCGGCGAAAGCTAAACTTCGCCGAGCAGCTTCACCACCACTTCGGTCAGAATCAGTTCGTGATCGAGCTGCGTGGTGACCAGTTGCAGATTGGCGGCGAGACAGGCCTGCATGCCTGCTATGAGCTGCTCGGTCGAAAAACGGTGCGCATTTTGCGCGGCGATCCCAAGCGCGTAGGCGTTCACCGTCCCGTCTTTTTTGCGCGGTAGATGCGCACTTGCATCAACTGGGAGGCGGTTGATTGCGGAAATAAATGGAAAGGGCGCATGCGGCCGCGAAAGGCGATGGCGTTCCATCAAATCTTTGGCGAGCAACAAATTCCGGACAGTTGGAAGAATTGCCACCAGTAAAATCCCAATCGCGCTCTCGCCTTGATCGAGTAATCGCCGGACCAATTCGAGCGCGAGCTCGAGATCGCGCTCGGCCAGCGCATTGCTTAAATCAAAGATCACGCCGGCGCGAGTGAGGGGCACCAGCTCGCGGACAAGATCGACATTCAGTGTGCGCTCTTTTCCGAGGTAGATGTCGATCTTTTCCAATTCGTTCTCGATCTCGCGTGTGTCGCCGCCGGTAAGAAGGACGAAGAGCTCAAGCGCTTCGTTATCGAACTTGAGTTTTCGTTTTTTCGCACGCGCCTGGACCATCTCGGTCGCTTCCTCTTCCCACCCGCCGCGGCTCGAGTCGAGCTTCTCGAAAATCTGAAGCTCGGCGCGTTTGGCGAGCGATTTGTAAAACGAGCGCCGCTTGTCCACGTCAATCGCGCTGATCAAAAAGGTGATTTCGGATCCGAGTCCGGAATTAATTGTTTCCGCCAATTCTTCCAACGCGGCCTGGACCCCGGCCGACCGCGCCTTCTGGTCGTCGCCGAGAAAGTTCGCGTTTTTCAACCAGACCAATTTTTCGCCGCCAAAAAATGGAAGCGTTCGCAGCGCTTCGATTGTCGATCTTATCCGCGCCGCGGCCTGATCAGCGTTGTCAGCGGCGCCGTCGATTGTTTCCAAGCCGAAATCACCCGCCGCGGCGGGTTTCAATTTCTCGGCCAGTTCTGCCGCGCTGTGTTTTACCTCGACGTCATCCGATCCGACGACGGCGTAAATTTTCGCGGCGGCAGTCTTAGTTTTCGTTTTTGGCATCGGCTCCGATGCCAATCCTATTCATTGCTGGCTTGTTGCAAAGAAGTTCCGAAATCTTTGGAGGCGTAGTCGCGAAATTTTTCCTCCAGCGCCGCAACGCTCGCGAATTTTCCGGAATAAAGTCGAGGCAGGACCGTTTCGAGCGGTTGGTGTCGAGCGAGCGCGTCGAGCAAACTAAAGAAGCTTGGCTTGTCGGTTGCGGCCAGAAATCGCACCAGCCGCTCCGATTCATCATAGAAAATGCGGACGCGGTCCGGAGGCGGGTGAGTTGTAGCGGTAAGGACGCTGAGCGGAATTAAATCTTGGGGCGCGATCGCGTCCGAGTGGGGCCTGGCCACAAAACCGCGAGCGCGTTCGTAACTCGCGTGCGCATCTTTCGAAACGAACTGGGCGAAGCCTTCGTCCAGCCAACAGGGGATGCCATTGTTGTAAAAGCGATGCAGAACGAGATGAACGACCTCGTGTCCCAAAAGATTGTTGCTGAATTTATATGCCGGATTTCGCTGAACAAAGAGACTGCCGGCCGAATGAATTCCACCACTCCAGGGCTCGAGTTTGCCGAAAGCTTGAAACTCCTGCCATTCTTCCGGGCGCTCAAAAATGTAAATGTGCGATTTGATGTCGCCGGCGGGTTGCTCGCGCTCCAGCTCTTTCGCGATAACGCGATAGTGAAATTCCGCTTCAACCGAAACGGGCGTGGCCACGTAACTGTGAACGAAATGATAAATGAAATGCTCGGTCTCGGCGTGTTTCCACTGCTCCGGGTGAATCGCGAGCGCTTTCTCGCCGATCGGATTCGGATCGCGCTGACTTAACTGCGAAAATTCAATTTCCGGCAAGGAGCTCGTTTCGTTAATCTGGGCGAGCGTTGAGGCCGCGGACAAGATCGACCCGCTTACGCCGAAGGCTGCGGCGCGGCAAGCAATCGTGAGGATCGACAGGCAGCGCATCGCTGCTAATGAAGCGAATTCCGTGCGAGACGACTAGACTCGCGAGCGTCGTCGTCCGGAATTGCGGGTGTATTTCACCGGGCGGCGTTTCGGCTCGATCTTGGTGAGGCCAGTGCCGCTTTTAACTTCCATGATTTGATCGCGCAAAAGAGCGGCGCGTTCGAACTCGAGATTCGCCGACGCTTGTTGCATTTCTTCCTCCAGCTCGCGCAACAATTCGGTGAGATCGAAATTGCCGCCGGCTTCCTGGATGATAGAGGCGGCAATTTCGCGGCCGCGCAAGATCGTGTGCAAGCTTTCCTGGACCGCACGCCGGACTGTTTGCGGCGTGATACCGTGCTTCTCGTTGTATTCCATTTGTTTCGTGCGGCGATATTCTGAGATCGATATCAGCGCTTCCATGCTTTGCGTGATCTGATCGGCAAAGAGCACGACCTCGCCATTGATATGCCGCGCAGCGCGACCGGCAGTTTGGATCAGTGAAGTTTGGCTGCGCAAGAATCCCTCCTTGTCGGCGTCGAGAATGCAGACGAGCGACACTTCCGGAAGATCGAGACCTTCGCGGAGCAAATTGATGCCGACGAGAATGTCGAAATCGGCCGCGCGTAGGCCGCGCAAGATTTCTACGCGCTCGATTGTGTCGATGTCGCTGTGGAGGTAGCGCACTTTCAATCCGACGTCGCGCAGATAATCGGCCAGATCTTCGGCGGTGCGCTTCGTCAACGTCGTGATGAGGACGCGTTCGCCTTTCTCGACGCGCTGGCGACAAAGCTCGATCGTGTCGTCAATCTGGTTCTTCAACGGCTTGATTGTGATTTTTGGATCGAGAAGTCCAGTCGGACGAATGATTTGTTCGACAACCAGTGGCGCTCCGGGCTCGCGAACCTCGAATTTTTCGGCAGGCTCATCGGTGCGCGAGATGTGCACTTCACTGTTAATCGTTGAACGCTTTTTCCCAGGCAAAACAAACGGCACCAGTTCCTCTTCGCCGATCCGCTGACGCCGGTGCGGAACGTAACCTTTGTTCCCCGCGACGCTGTTCTGAATTTCGAATTCAGCCGGTGTCGCACTCACGTAAATGAGCTGGTTCGTCAGCTTCATGAACTCGTCGAAATTCAGCGGACGATTGTCGAGCGCGCTCGGCAGACGGAAACCGTAATTCACCAGGACGGTTTTGCGCGACCGATCACCTTCGTACATGCCGCCAATTTGTGGAATGGTCGCGTGCGATTCGTCGATCACGACCAGGAAATCTTTCGGAAAAAAATCGACAATCGTGTACGGCTTCGAACCGGGCGGCCGGCCGGACAGATGTCGGGAGTAATTTTCGATGCCGTTGCAGAAACCCATCTCCTGCAACATTTCGAGATCGTATTCGGTCCGGATGCGGAGCCGTTGCGCTTCGAGAAGTTTGTTCTGCGATTCGAGAACTTTGATTTGGTCTTCCAGCTCGGCCCGAATCGTCTGCAACGCGCGATTCAATTTGTCGGCCGGTGTCACGAATTGTTTCGCCGGAAAAAACGTGATCACGCTGAGCGATTCGCGGGCGTGTCCAGTGAGCGGATCGAAGCGAGTAATCGCATCGATTTCGTCGCCAAAAAACTCCAGCCGCACTGCCTCCTCGTCCGCCGTGGCCGGATAAACTTCGACTACGTCGCCGCGGACGCGAAATTTACCGCGTGAGAAGCTAATGTCGTTACGCTCGTAGAGCATGTCGACCAGACGACTGAGCACCGCTTCGCGTGAAGTATGCTGGCCGCGTTTTACCGTGAGCAACATTCGCTCGTAATCTTCCGGCGACGTGACGCCGTAGATGCAGGAAACACTAGCGACCACGATCGTGTCGCGCCGTGTCAGCAATGCGCTGGTCGCGGACAGTCGCAACCGCTCGATCTCTTCGTTAATCGACGAGTCCTTTTCGATGTAGGTGTCGGTCCGCGGGATGTAGGCTTCCGGCTGGTAATAATCGAAATAGCTGACGAAATATTCGACCGCGTTTTTGGGAAAGAATTGTTTGAATTCGGAGTAAAGCTGGGCCGCGAGGGTTTTGTTATGCGAAATCACCAGCGTCGGCCGGTTCAGCTCCCGAATCACATTGGCGATCGTGAAAGTCTTGCCCGAACCGGTGACACCGAGCAGCGTTTGATGCCGATTGCCCGCTTCAACCGATTTGATCAGCTTGGCGATGGCCTGGCCCTGATCGCCGCGTGGCTTGTAGTTCGATTCGAGCTGAAACGACATCCGATAATCTAGCAGCGACTTTTCGGAATGCCTAGCTGCGGTATCTCGATCGTTAACTCTTGCCGCTCCAGATCGTTCCCAAAACCCTGCGGAAATTCTCGCCGAGGATCAATTCGATGTCAGCATCGGAATAGCCACGGCGAATCAGACCGTCGGCGATGTCGAACATGCGCTTGTAATGATTAACGCCATCGACGTCCATTTTATCACGAAAGGCATAGTTCGCCTTGTAAAGGCCTTTCAGCCATTTCTTGTAGTCCTCCGGCAGGGCGTCGTAGCCGTCGAGATCGATATCGCTCCCCACGCCGACATGCTCGACGCCGACCAGCTTCGCGACGTGATCGTAATGATCGAGCACGTTTTCTAAGGTGGTCGGTTCTTTGGCTGATACAAAATTGCGGACGCCAGTAATACCCATGACGCCTCCTTTTGCGGCCATCTTGCGGATCGCTTCATCCGTCTTGCAGCGGGGTTGATCAGGATTCAGCGCGCGACAATTCGCATGGGTAATGAGCACTGGCGCTTTTGAAATCTCGAACGCCTCGAGCGTAGTGCGGTCGCCACAATGGGCGACGTCTACCGCCATCATCACTTTATTCATGCGCTCGATAATGCTGGCGCCGAAATCACTGATGCCTTCGTCGTGTCGTTCCGTGCTGCCATTGCCGATTAGATTGCGGCTATTATAAGTGAGCAGCGATACGCGCTGTCCGAGTTGATAAAAACGATCGATGTCGTCCGCAGTCCGGAAATGTTCGGAGTTTTGCAGGCCGAGGATGATGCCGATTTTCCCGGACTTTTTCGCAGCATCAATACTCTGCGCGTCGTCGATCCGAATAAGGCGTTCGGCGTGATGCGCAATAAATCCGTTCCAATAGCCGATGAACGATGTCACCTGATCGTACGCGTTTGGTCCTATCGTTCCGACCGCGATGTGCATGACGTCGATCCTGGAATCCTTGAAACGCTGGAAATCGGCAGCGCTGAAGGTCTCGGGATTGGTGAACCAGGTTGGTCGTTTGTCGCCTTTGATCGGCGCCAGCACTCCGATCAAGGTGAAAGGATTGAGCATATCCACGATCGTGCAGCGTTGAACCAGATCGATCGCGCGGGTGGAATATTTCGTTGCGCTCTGCGCGAAAAGTTGAAACCAACTGCGATTGAGCATTGGTGCGGCGATGGTGGCCGCGGCAATTCCAACCACCCGCTTGAGGGACTGACGTCGCGTAATCATATTCGTGTTCCGCGATAACGGCATCCCGCAGTTTAGCATGCAAGAGACGTTGCGCTTGTGAAAGGCGCTTCCGAAAGTTAATTCAGCGAACAGGTGAATCTGCCGAAATTCTTTGCCGAGCTAAAGCGACGCCATGTTTACCGAGCAGCAGTCGCCTACGGAATGGCTGCGTGGCTTCTGACCCAGATCGCGACCCAGGTATTTCCGTTTTTCGATATCCCGAATTCGGCCGTGCGTTTCGTGATCGTCGCGCTGCTCCTCGGATTTCCGATCGCGATGGCGCTGGCGTGGCTCTACGAATTCACAGGCGCAGGATTTGTTCGGGACGAAGATGTCGATCCAAATGTTCGAAAAAGCGCAGGACGTCTCCTCGATTTTACGATCATTGGCGTTCTTTTGCTGCTGATTGGAATGCTGCTGTATGGGCGGCTTCCATTTCGCAGTTCAAGCGGCGAACCCATACCCGAAAAAAGTATCGCGGTTTTGCCGTTCACGAATTTTAGCGACGACAAGCAGAACGCATTTTTTGCCGATGGCATCCAGGATGACATCCTGACAAGCCTGGCCAGGATCGGCGACTTGCGCGTGATCAGTCGTTCGTCGGTGATGCAATTCCGCGATCCGGCGCACAATCTGCGTGAAATCGGTAAGCTCCTCGGAGTGGCCAATGTTTTGGAGGGAAGCGTGCGGCGGGAAGGCGATCGAGTCGTGGTGAACGTGCAGTTGATCGACGCCTTGAAAGATCGACATCTCTGGGCAAACCGTTACGAACGGACGCTGGCAGATTCGTTAGGCTTACAAGGGGAGCTGGCGGCCGAAATTGCCGAAGCGCTCCGGGTGACATTAAGCCCTAACGAAAAAGCGCGCATCGAAACCAAGCCGACCGAAAATGCCGACGCTTACCTGGTTTATCTCCAGGCGAACCAGATTGAGCGCAATCCGGACACGTTGCTCGAGGATTACAAGAAGGCGGAGCAGCTTTACCTGACCGCTATCGGGCTTGATACAAAGTTCGCGCTGGCCCATGCGCGACTCGCTTCCACACGCGCGGCGATTTTTCATTATTATGAACCGCTCGATAGTTGGAAAACGAAAGCCCGCGTCGAAGCGGAGACCGCCTTGCAGTTGCAACAGAATCTGGCCGAAGCGCATCTCGCTCTCGGTCAATGCTTCTACTGGATTGACCAGGATTATAATCGCGCTCTGGCCGAATTCGGCATCGCTTCGCGTCTCTCACCGAACAACAGCGAAGCCGGCGGACTAATGGCCGCGATCAAACGACGGCAGGGGAAATGGCAGGAGTCACTCGACGGCTATCAAAAAATCAGCAAGCTCGACCCGCAAAATCCGAATATTGCCCGCAATTTGGTCTTCACGAACACTGCTTTGCGGCGATGGCCGGAAGCGGCGCGCGGGGCCGAGCGAATGCGAGCAATGGCACCCGCGTCGCTCGTTGCCAAGACCCAGAGCGGTTATGTCGATTTTTGGTGGAAAGGCGACACCCACCTGCTGAAGTTGCTCCTTGCCGAAATTCGGGCCGGAGTCGATCCGGACGGTATAGTGACGACTTGTCGTTGGGATGTGGCGATGATTGAACGCGATTACGCCGCCGCAAAACAGGTGATCGAAATTTCACCGCTCAAGGAATTTTCGTACACGAATTCGGGAGCGACACCAAAGAGCTTCTTCCAAGGATGCGTTTCTCTCGCCCAAGGCGACTCTGTCGCCGCGCAAAGACTTTTCGATACCGCTCGTGCGAGCTTTGAAGATGCAGTCAAAGAGTCTCCTTACAGCGCCGAGCGGCATGCCTATCTCGGCTTGCTCTACGCTCTCATGGAGCGGAAGAATGATGCGATTCGTGAAGGCCGACGTGCTGTCGAATTGAAGCCGGAATCCGCGGACGCTTACGATGGCGCGATCATGAATTCCATTCTCGCGCTGATTTACGCGCGGTGCGGCGAAAAAGGTCTCGCATTTCCATTGCTGGAACGGCTTTTGCAAACGCCCGGCGCGGTCGACAGCGTGGATTATAGTATCACGCTGAACGATTTGAAATTTCGCTGGGAATGGGACCCGATTCGCAATGATCCGCGCTTCCAGAAACTCGTGAACACGAAACCGTGAATCTCCGAAAATTTTTCGCCGAGCTGAAGCGAAGAAAGGTTTACAGCGTTGCAATCGCCTACCTTGTTGGTGGTTGGGCACTCGCCCAAGGCATCTCCCAGTTGCTCCCGGTGTTTGATATTCCGATCTGGGTCGTTCGGCTTATTGTTCTCCTGATCGTGCTAGGATTTCCGGTCGCGCTCGCGCTCTCGTGGTTTTTCGATTTCACCCGCTACGGAATCGTTCGAACGCCGGACCTGAAGGACAAGATCGGCATTGGACCGGCTATCGGCTCGAACGAACCGTCGATTGCAGTGCTGCCTTTCACGGATTTGAGTCTCGGCCAGGAGCGCGATTATTTCGGCGAGGGCATCGCCGAAGAAATTCAAACGGCGCTGGCGAAAATTGAGGGATTGCGCGTGGCCGCGCGCCGCTCTTCGTTTTGGTTCAAGGACAAAAAGGCGGACCTGAGGGAAATCGCGGACAAGCTGAACGTGGAGCACGTCCTCGAAGGCAGTGTGCGCCGCGACGGAAATCGCGTCCGCATCAGCGCTGAGCTGACGCATTGCGGCAATGGTTTCACGCTTTGGTCGGAAACATTCGAGCGCGAGATGCAGGGAATCTTTGCGCTCCAGGATGAAATTACGCGCGCCATTGTCGATGCTTTGAAATTGAAACTCGATATCTCCGCGCCGCTGGCATCGCGGCTCGTGCGCAGCACGGATGCCTACGATGTTTACCTGCACGGCCTGTTTTATTCCGACAAAGCGACTGAGGAAGATCTGCGCAAAAGTTTGGAGTACTTCGAACGCGCGCTCGAAAAGGATCCGCAATTCGGTCGCGCCTGGACTGGGATTGCGAAGGCGTGGTTGTGGTTGGCGGATGCTTACGTCGCCCCTCTCGAAGCTTATTCAAAAGTGCGCGAGGCCGCGGCCAACGCCCTCAATATCGACAATGACGACGCGGAGGCACATGTCTACCTGGCAGAAACGAAGCGCATTCTCGACTGGGACATGGACGGAGCGGCCCGCGAATTTAGCCGTGCGGTCCAACTCGATCCGAAATCGACCCCTTCCAATTACTTTTCGGCCGCGTTTTGGGCTGCGCGCGGCGAACGCGACGACGCGCTAATTTATTTACAGCGCACTTCCACGATCGATCCGGCCTCGCTTTGGGTGAACAACTCCGCTTGCGAGCTCTATCGCTATTTCGGTCTCTACGATGAAGCGATAGCTGCGGGCGAACGCGCGTTGCAACTCGACCCCGCATTTGTTTATGGCGAGCCGCTCCTGGCCGCGCTCTATCGTGAAATGGGACGCTTCGACGAAGCAATCGCGCTTTACGAGAAAGCGCAGAACATCAGCGGTCGTCCGGCATTTGGTCTGGCGATCACCTACGCGCGGATGAATCGGCCGGATGAAGCGCGCGAAGTTCTTGCCAAAACCGTTGCGAGTCGCGGGAGTTATACGCCCGGCGACGCGATTGCTCATGTTTACGTGGCGCTCGGTGCGCACGACGATGCAATCCGCGAACTCGAACGCGCTTGCGATCAGCGATCTTCATCACTTCATTTCGTCGGGATTGCGCCCGAATTCGCGCCGCTTCGCTCTGACAAACGGTTCTTGTCGATCTTGAAAAAGATAGGTCTCGAGCCGGACAAAGTTTTTGCGGCCGGAGCGACGCGCTGATTACTGGAAAATCACGTCCTGACCGTGTCCGTGCGAGCGGACGCCGTAGTTATGCAAATCGCGCGCGGCCAGGTGCATTCCGAAAATGAGCACCGCGATCAGACCGAAATACATAATCGACATCGTCCAGCGCTGCGCAGGCGTGACTTCATAATAACGTCGCTCTTCTTCGGTCCGTTTACGGAAAAGCGAATAAATCCGTGGGAGCGACGCGATGACCATCAGCCAGACAATGAAATTCGGGTACTTCCAGCCGAACCAAAGCAGCACCGCAAAACCCGGCAACCAAAGCCAGCGTGAGAGAGCGGTGACAATTCGACCGCCATCGAGCATGCCCACCGGCGTCAGATTAAACAGGTTCAAAAAATAACCGAACCAGGCGAGTGCGAAGAAAATCGGAATGTCGGTGAACTCACCGATGGAATTGCAGGCGAGCGCGCCGATCGATCCGAGCATCGGTCCGCCGATGCCGACGCACGCTTCCATCCAGGCGTTGCGCGGCGCTTCCTTCAACGCGATGAACGCGCCCATGAAGGGAATGAAAACCGGCGCGCCGACTTTGAGTCCGAACTTTCTGGCAACAATGAGATGCCCGCATTCGTGCACGAGCAGAAGCAGAACAAAGCCGACCGCGAACTTCCAACCCCACATCATCGTGTAAACCCAGATCATCAACAGCATCGTTCCGCCGGACTTGAGCAGGAGCGGCAGGAACTTGAGGGCGGGAAGGATGAAGAATTTCAGCTTCGCGAAAAATTTCGCGATCACGACGCCTACGACCGCGACGGGCCCGAGCGCTTTCTTCAGGCGGCTCCACCAACTGGCGCGCGATGGATGGGTAGCATCGAGAGATATGTTTTCAGACGAGTCCATTTGTTCGGTTGAGAAACAATAAAAGCTTCCTCGACTCCGCTCGGAATGACAAATGTGACAACTAGACCGACGGATCTCGCAGTTCGTTGAACGCCGCGCCCAAATGCGCCAGCACGTCGCTCGCCAGCAGCGATTCTTCGCTTGCGCCGTTTTGAAAGATCGACATCTCGGCGGCGCGGCCGCAGGTCCACGCTCCGACCCGACCCGCGTCGTACATTGACAATTCGTGCCCGGCCAAACCCGCGCACACGCCGGTCAAGACATCGCCCATTCCGCCGCTGGCCATTCCCGGGTTGCCGGTCGTGTTGTAACTGATCGGTTTTCCGCGCTCGCAAACAATCGTGCGGCTACCTTTGAGCAGAAGCGTAACTGGAAATTGATCGCAAAAATTTCGTGCAATTCCAGAGCGCGCCATCTTGCCAACTTCCATCAATCGTTTCATCTCGCCGGGATGCGGCGTGAGCAGGCGAGGGCCGCGACAACCGCGCAGGATGTCGATCTTGTCGGCGAGAATGTTTAATCCATCCGCGTCGACCACCATTGGTTGCTGCGCGTTCTCGATTAAGTTGAGAACTTCGGGAGCGCGCGCTTTTCCTAAACCGGGTCCGAGCGCCCAAACGTCGATTTCTTTTTCGTCGAGCAGATCGCGATATCTGCGAACAGGCTTCACCATCGCTTCCATCGGCGCAGCGCTGGCGACAATCTCATAAATTTCTTCAGGCACGAAAACTTCCACCAAACCGGCGCCAGCGCGGAGGGCGCCTTCAGTCGTCATCAGGGCCGCCCCTACAAAACCTTTCGATCCGGCAACCACGCCAACGCGACCGAATTCATTTTTGTAAGCACTGAATTTTCGCCGAGGCAAAAGTGGACTTAGCGAATACGGACTCGCGGCCAGCTCGTTCGGCGCGCCTGCTTCCGGCCAAAGCCCGGGAAGGGGAACAATTTCAATCCGCCCGACAAAATTGAGCGCTGAATCGACGATCAGGCCGTGCTTCGCGAAACCGATCGTGACCGTGAAGTCGGCGATGACGGAATCTTCCGGATCATTTTCACCCGAATCCGCATCGAGCCCGGTAGGGAGATCGACTGCGAAGACGAACGCATTTTCTTCCCGGCGCAGGCGATTGATCTCGCGGGCGGCGGTGCGGAGCGGTTCGCGCAAAAATGATTTCGCGCCGGTGCCGAGTAAACCATCCAGAATGATCGTGTGCGGTGCGCGATCGATCGTATCGCCGGATTTGGGCGTCGCGTCGCGCAACGCCTTCAGTTTCTTTTGCGTCAGCTCGCTGAAATTTGCTTCTTCGAACGGCAAGCGGATGTCGATCTTCCAACCTCTTCCTTGCAACTGTTCCGCTGCGACGAGAGCATCTCCGCCGTTGTGACCTTTGCCGGCGAAGACAATGCAGGTAGCCGGTTTCGGAAAAAATTGCCGGATGGCTCGGGCAACTCCGGCGCCGGCCTGATCCATTAATGTTTCAACGCTAACGCCACGCGCGAATGCGGATTCTTCCGCAGCGTACATTTGCGCCGAGCTCAAGACGGGCGATTCCAACTAATCCTCCGTTTGTGCGGGGGCAGATTTCTTTTTTTTGCTTATTTTCCCCGAATCTGAATCGGAGGAGTGCTTGCGCTTGGACGATGTCGATCTTGACGAACTTTTCGAGCTTCGCTTACCACGCTTCGAGCGGGCAAGGTCCGGATCGCGGTAATGGGTTTGATCGATGAACGGCTGGAGCGGGACTCCCGTATTGTTGGCCGCGAGCCGGTTCGCCGCCGACGTGCTGGCCACCAGCGAGCGTTCACGAACACCGCGCCCAATTTCTTCCGCGAGTTTTTGCCGATAGGAAGCACTCTGCGCGTAATTCGCTTCGGTCGCGTTCGTAAGGAACCCGCATTCCACCAGCACCGACGGGATCGTCGTTTTTCGCAACACGTAAAAGCCGCGGCGTCTAACCCCGCGATTCGAAGTGGGTGCGCCGCCGGCCACATAATAATGAATCGCGGAAGCGAGCGGTAAACTTTGCGAACTGTAAAAGTAAGTCTCGATGCCGCTCGCGCTGCGGCGAGGCGCGGCATTGAAGTGAATGCAAACGAAGATCGCGTCCCGATAAGAGTTGGCGATCGCGACGCGAGTCCCCAACGGTACGAAAACGTCGCTGTCTCTGGTCATCACGACTCGATACCCATAGGCAGTGAGGACCGCTTTGAGCCGCTGCGCTACATCCAGATTCATGGTTTTCTCCGGAACAAGTTGGCGAGGAATTCCGCCGCGATCGAATCCGCCATGGCCGGCGTCGATCACGACAGTTGTCGAAGGACGGTTAGCTTCGGAAACGATAACGGTCCTCTGTTGCGCTGCGGGAGTTGGAGTTGCTCGCGGCGCGACGGCGCGCTTTTCTCTCGAGGAGAGAGAGCTCGGAGCAGGTAAACCGCAGACGGCCGTGGCGATGAACGCGCCGGCGAGAAGGAAGCTGAAATTCAGAAAATATTTTAGCATTCGTTAATCGTCCGTCGGTGCGTTGAGCGGTCGCGCCGAAAGTTTCGGAGCAGTGTCACGTGTTGCCTGCGTAACCGGTGTGTCCATCATGCCGCCGGCAATTTTTACCACGCCATCTTCAGAATGCACAAGCCGCGGCCTGGTTTTGGTTTCGGCAAAGCTGGCGCGTGACAGAAGCTCGCCATTCAAACCGACGCGAGCGTAAGACCAATTGCGGGGAGCGGCACAGTAAAGAACATGGAGCTGATTCGAGCGGTCGAATTCCGCCTGCGGTTCGTCGAATGCGATGACCTGGCCTAACGAGTAAGTCGCATAAACGATCCCGCTATCCTTGTCTTCAACCCGCACATACAGCGAAGTGTGATCGGGAAAACGGTTGGTCATGAGCGAATAGGTCCGCACGTTTCCGGAAGTGCTCTCTCCTTCGGGAACGCCCACCGTTTTTTGCCAGATCGGACGCGCATCGGTGACTTCGAAAACCTTCGTTTGGGAATAAAAGAATTTGTTCAGATCGGCAAAATAAATGTGAGCGCGAACACGATATGTCCCAAAATCGTGGACACCAAAGAGCGGACTCAGATTAATTTTTCGAGTAACGCGTTTGCCGGCCGCGAGGTTGAGCGGTTCGCTCCCAGCATTTGAGATCGGAGCGATTGAGCGACCTTCATTTCCGGTGACCTCAAAACCGAACCATGACTGGCCGTCAGCGTCGCGAAGATCGACATCCCGTCCGGCGAGATTCGTAATCACGAGATTAGCGACGACCGGCTCGTAAGCGATGTATTGCAAACGCGGAAACCTCAGCTCGACCTGGATTTGCGCGACGGCGGTGCTTGCGGCGAAGCAAAGGCAAACCAGCGTCCAACGCAACTTCATGAAAACGTAAACTACCGCAAACCCGCGTAGTTGCATAGGAAAGTGGCTAAGCAGATCGACGCTGCAACTTGATCGAGTTCTCTTGCTTCAAGGCCGTGATCACGTCTATCAAAATATCGTGCCACGCGCCGGTGATTGTCTGGAGTGGAGCTCGCACGCTGCGTTCGTAAGCGAATTCGATAAACTCCCAGCTCACCATTTCGAGCAGCGCGTCGCGTCCGCGCGCGGCGATTGTTTCGGCGTGCACAATTTTGCCGCCCCGAAGAAACACGAGACCACTCCTTGATTCCTTAACTAATTGGAGGGCGCCGTTGCGCCGGCTGAGACAACACATCTGCAAAACATCGACAACGTGGAAAAGATCGGGCGCATTCGGCGGCGCATTCTCGGCGCGCTCGATCGCAGCCAGCAAATCGTCTCCCTCAATCGGTTCCGGGAAAACTTTGGTCTCGGCAATTTCCAGTCGCCGTTCTGCAGCGGGGTAATTTGGAAAAAACAAAACCTGCAACGCCGGAAAAATTTCGCTGAGCGATGAACCGAGCGCGAGCCCATCAATCCCGTCGGCTCCGAGTTGCGTCAGGAGAAGATTACATTGCTGATGACGCCGCGCCCAATCCATGGCGGCGACATCGCTCCCGGCGAGTTCCCATTGGTGGCGCGTGTAACTTTTCACCATTTGCACCAGCGCTTCCCCCATCTCAGAGTCGCGGTGCACGATGAGCAATTGCATTACTGCGGCGGAGCGGTGAAGGGCGCGGGAAAAAGAGTTAAGAGTTTGGTCGGTTCGGCGCGTTTATCCTGGAGGTGATCATTATAATAAACGCGCACGATGTAACCAAGATATTTGCGCGAGCCGGCTTCCGGCGGCGGGCTTGCCTTTACCGGCTTACCTTTCTTGGCCGGATTAACCGCCGCTGCCACCGCTGCCAGGTCCGACTCAGCCGATTTGGCTTTTGATTTCGGGCGAATGTAAGTCACGGCCAGCGTTTCGCTGTTGCTGTCGGCCCAGTCGTGATTTGGAGTGAGCCATTCGTAGCTGACGTCGGCGTCGGTCAGTTTGATATCGTTATCGCCCACCGTGTCGTAAAAGAAAACCTGGATCTTCACTTTGGTGTGATCGATTACGGCAGTCGGCCGTTTTCTGACGGCGATGCGCAACATCAGGTTGGTTTCCGAATCCGGGTCGGGCGTTTCCGACGCGGTCACTTCGGTAATACCGAGCGTTGATCCGGCCGGAATTCCTTCCGCAGAACTGCGAACGCTCGATGCGTCAAGCGCAGTCGCAGGTTTTCCGGCGTCAAGCGCTGAACCGGTAGTTGAGCCCGGAGCTGCCGGGACGCCGGTTTTCAATTTCATGTCCGCCAATTCGTAGATCGGTCCAGCGGACGGACCGATTTGCTGGACTCTGCGCCAGGTCTCGGCCGACCGGTCGAAATTCTGGATCGACTCGTAAATCATCGCCATTTCCGCGAGGACCTCGGCGTTTTTCGGATCGCGCTGCAAAGCGTCCTGTAACCTTGCGAGCGCGCTTACCGTGTCGCCACTTTCGCGGGCCGCTTCGGCTTGCTTCCGCAATCGGTCCGCTACCGAAATTGTCGATGTTGCCGGAGTAAGCGCCCCGGTCGCAGAGGCGACCGCCAATGCGACTGGCGGGGCGGAAGGCGCGGCGGATGGAAGCGGCGCCGGCATTGCCCGCGGAGCGAGGACTGCTGTCTGCGTCGGGCGCGCCCGGCTGACGTAATGAAAGCTCGCGGCGAAAAATTCGACGACCGCAAAAAGAATGACCACGGCGAGCCCGACTTGAAAGCTCTTGTCGGTCCGCAACCCGGAAACAAAGGAGAGAGACGGCATGGGTGAATGATTTCTGTAGATAACTCTGCGCGCCTGTCAACTCGCTCGGCTAGCGCGAGATGTCGCTCTGGCTCAGGAGTTGAAAGCCGGCGCCGGTCAAAACCGAAATGGCGCAGTCATTGTCGTCGACATGGAGAGCGAGCGCGGCCTGGCCGCGCGGGCGCATGAGCAACGGATAAGTGAAATGCACGTTCACTTCCGCCATGAAAAGCGCGGCAAGAAGTTTCGCCAGTTCCGTGGCGACCTCGCTCATTTCCACGACCACTACTTCACACATTCCAAAGGCGATGTTGTTTTGCCTGAACAATTTTTCCACCCCGGCCGGATCGCTCACGACCACTCGAGCAATGGCCGAATCGGTCGATTCGGAAACGCTCATCGCGACCACGTGACAGTTGTGCGAGTTCAACAACTTCACGACATCGAGCATGGCCCCGACTTTGTTCGGCAGAAAAACGGAGAACTGCTTCACCAGTGGCCCGTCGCGTTTCGAAGTAGTTTTGGGTAAATCGAGTGGCATGGATCGGTGGCTCGGCCCCGAATGTTTTCGGGGGCGATGCTAAATCCACCGCGAGTATCTCATCGCCGATCTTTTATTGGCAAACCAATAAACGGATTGCGGAATACACCAAGAGAGCGTTCCATAACTCGCCAGATGGAGCCGGAAAACGAATTGATGGCGCAACGGCGCGAGAAACTCGAGGCGCTTCGTGCTCGCGGCGTGGAACCTTTTGGTCGGGCCTTCGAAACGTCGGGCTCGGTCGCGGAAGTTCGTCAGAAATTCAAGGAAGGCGACTCGTTGCGCGCGGCTGGCCGAATCACGGCGCATCGCGACATGGGCAAGAGCCACTTTGTCGATCTTCGAGACGCAAGCGGCCGGATTCAGGCCTATTTCCACGAGAAAGAGATTGGCGCGGCGGCGATGGAGATTTTCAATCTGCTCGATCTCGGCGATTTCATCGGGCTAGAAGGCACTTGTTTTTTGACGAAGACTGGCGAGCCGACGCTGAAAGCGCACAAATTCGAAGTGCTGGCCAAGGCGCTGCGTCCGCCACCGGAAAAATGGCATGGCTTGCAGGATGTCGAAGCGCGCAATCGACAGCGCTATGTCGATCTTGTCGCGAACGAGCAATCGCGGGAGGCGTTTCAAAAACGCATCGCGATGGTGCGCGAGATTCGCCGCTTCCTGGAAGATCGCGGTTTTGTCGAAGTGGAGACGCCGATTTTGCAAACGGTGGCCGGCGGCGCGGCGGCTGCGCCATTCAGCACTCGCCACAAAGCACTGGCACTCGATCTTTATCTACGGATCGCACCGGAACTTTATTTGAAGCGTCTTTTGGTTGGCGGGTTTACGAAAGTATTCGAATTGAACCGGAATTTTCGAAACGAAGGCATTTCACGGAAGCACAATCCGGAATTCACCATGCTCGAAGTTTACTGGGCTTACGCCGATTTCGAAAAAATGGCCAACCTGATCGAAGAACTGATTTGTCAGGTGGCCGAAAAGATTTGCGGCTCATTGAAAGTCGAACATCGCGATGCCGACGAGAAGGTGATGAGAACGATCGATCTCAAGCGGCCGTGGCGCCGCGCGCGTTATGTCGATCTTGTCCGCGAAGTGGCGGGCAAAGATTGGTTCAATATTTCCAGCGAGCAGCGGCGCGAGCGAGCGAGCGGCGAGTTAAAGCTCGAAATCCTGCCGCAGCTGGCCGATTTCGAAGTGACACAGCATGTTTTTGAAAAGTTGGTGGAAGAAAAAACCTTCGATCCTCTGTTCGTGACCCATTGTCCGAAGGAATTAGTGCCACTGGCGAAACAGAACGCGGCCGATCCTTCGTTAGTCGATGTTTACGAGCTCATCATTAACGGCGTGGAAATGTCTCCCGGTTACACGGAGTTGAACGATCCCGATTTGCAGCGGCAGCGGCTGTTGGAGCAGGTGGGGGAAGAAACGCAGAAGGTCGACGAGGATTTCTTGCTCGCGCTCGAACACGGCATGCCGCCGGCGGGCGGATTTGGCCTGGGGATCGACCGGTTGGCGATGTTGTTTACCGGCGCCGAATCTATTCGCGATGTGATTTTGTTTCCGCTTTTGAAGCCAAAGCGGGACTGAGGCCTCGTTCGTAATCCGGCGACGGATTACTCTTTAGACGAATTCTTCGCCGCCGGCGATGGTGTGGGCGAAGGAGTGGGAGATGGACTCGAATCGGATTGCGCTTGCTTCGACTCGTCGTTCTTATCAGGCGTAAAAGTTAATCGCTTCGTTTTGAAACGCGGATCGCCTTCATCTTTCTCGTCGCTGGCTTCATCAGTTCTTGCGCCGACTTTTTCGATCGAAGAGACACCGGAATCGAGAAGATTGCTTTGAAACTTCGGGTCCGATCCGCTGCTCTGCAGATGCTTCAGCGAATCAACTTCCTTGATCTTTTCCTTGGGTCGCGTTTTGAAGTGCAAAGTTCCTTCGTCCCTTATCATGGGATTCTCCGATTCGGTGGTTTTGCCTCGATAAAGGGTGTCGTCACTTTCGTCCGTCTTGCTTTCATCCGGCGTGCTCTCCGGCGTTGGCGCGTTTGCTTTTGCGGTTGCGCTGGTTGTTCCTATGCCGGTGGAAGCAGTATCAGCGGGGCCGCCACTCACCGGACCCTGATCCGCGAACCCCTGCGAGATTATTCCAATCGAAACGGCAACGACCGAAAAGGCGATTGACAGTTTCATCAGGGGAAACGAATTACAACGGCACAACGTCAAAATCAACGGATTTTACCCGCCTTAGTTGCGGTAAATCTCGCGGAAACTGCAAGATCGACATCCGGTCACCGAAATTCCCGGCGTTACGATGCCAGCGTTCTCAACAAAATATTGAGACCGCCGATCAATCCGACTCCAAGCGAGAAGCTTTTCAGGACCAAGCCT
>DATNKD010000112.1:0-4639 GCA_035603575.1 Chthoniobacterales bacterium | reverse complement strand
GAGCCGATCTCGGAAGTTTCGCCAATAACAACGCCTGTGCCGTGGTCGATGAAAAAGTGGGAGCCGATCTTAGCGCCGGGATGAATGTCGATGCCAGTGCGACTGTGCGCCCACTCGGTCATGATTCGCGGAATCAGCGGCAGATTCATTGCGTAAAGAACATGGGCCATGCGCTGGATCGCGATCGCCTCCAGAGACGGGTAGGCAAGAATGATTTCCTCGTAGCTTCTCGCGGCGGGATCGCCTTCGAATGCAGCATCGATGTCCGTCCAAAGCACACGGCGAACGTTTGGTAGTTCGGCGAAGAAATCGGACAAAAATTTATCGGCCTGTGATTCGGTTGCCTCGTTCGGCGGAATTTTTCCCAAGCTCCGGCAGATTTCGGTTTTCAGTCGTGCCCGCAGATTGCGCATGCGCACCCGCGTGATCTCAGCCAGATCTTCCGAGCTGACGACCTGCTCGCTGCGGAAGCCGGGAAACATCAGACTCATTAGGTCCGTGCAGGCGGTCTCGATGGAAAGGCGCGAGGGCAGGGTGGCGGCGGCATCGAGATAATTGATGCCGCCGGTCTCGCCGTACGTTTGCAGCAGCTCGTTGACTGCGTCGTCCTCGCTTTTCTGCATTGCACCTAAAACTACCCGCGCGTGCATTTCCATCAAAGCGCATTTGTTAGCGCGAGCTGCTGTCATCCCGAGCGCAAGCGAGGCATCTCACAATCGAAGCGCGGATCACACTGATTACTTTGCGTGATCAATCTCCCTCTGAGGGATCCTTCACTTCGTTCAGGATGACAGATGGCTGATTGAAAAGCGCAGGACGAACTCTAGGTTGAATGGTCATGAAACCTTTCGTCGTCGCCGGACTGCCGCCGGAAGAGCTGAACAGTTTTCTTTCCGGCACGCATTCCGATCCGTTCCGCATTCTCGGGCCGCATCGGATGGGCGACGATCTTGCCATTCGCGCGTTTCGTCCGGACGCGCGCAAGATCGACATTGTGCAAAACGGTCAGGCTCCGGTCGAGGCGGAGAAAATTCATCGCGACGGTTTCTTTCAGGCGAAAATTCCAAATGCTACTCGCGATCTCGATTACCATCTGCGCGTCACGAATTGGGACGGGTCGCAATACGCGATGCGCGATCCGTATCAATACGGGCCGATCATGGGCGAAGTCGATCTGCACTTGTTTAGCGAAGGCCAGCATTGGCAGCTCTACGAAAAATTCGGCGCGCATTTGCGAAAAATCGGTGATACCGCCGGCGTTTATTTCGCGGTCTGGGCGCCGAACGCGCAGCGTGTGAGCGTGGTCGGCGATTTCAACGGCTGGGACGGACGGGTCAATCCGATGCGCAAACTTCTGGGCAGCGGAGTGTGGGAATTGTTTTTACCGGGCGTGAAAGAAGGCGCGCATTACAAATTCGAGATTCGCGCCCAAGGCGGCGCGCTCCTGCTCAAAAGCGATCCGTTCGCGTTTTTCAATCAGCACGGAACATCGACAAGTTCTCTTGTTTATAATTTGGAGCGATACCAGTGGAGCGATCCGGATTGGATGGCGCAGCGTCGCTCGAAAGAATGGCCGAGGAGTCCGATCAGCATTTACGAAGTGCACCTCGGTTCGTGGCAACGGAAGGCGGAGGAAGGAAATCGGCCGCTGAGTTATCTCGAACTTGCCGAAGTGTTGCTGCCCTACGTGCTGGAGATGGGCTATACCCACATCGAAGTGCTCCCGATCGCGGAGCATCCGTTCGAAGGTTCGTGGGGTTATCAGGTCACAAATTATTATGCGCCGACCAGTCGCCACGGAACGCCGGACGAACTGCGTCACTTCATCGACAAATGTCATCAGGCCGGCATCGGCGTGATCATGGATTGGGTGCCGGCGCATTTTCCGAAAGACGCGCACGCGCTGGCCGAGTTCGACGGGACCGATCTCTACGAACACATGGACCCGCGTCAGGGCGAGCATCAGGATTGGGGCACGCTCATTTTTAATTTCGGCCGCAACGAAGTCCGCAATTTTTTGATCGCGAACGCGCTCTTCTGGCTGGACAAATATCACATCGACGGGCTCCGCGTGGATGCCGTCGCGTCCATGCTCTATCTCGATTATTCGCGTAAGGAAGGGCAGTGGATCCCGAATGTTTTTGGCGGCCGCGAAAATCTCGACGCGATCTATTTTCTCAAGCGTTGCAACGAAGTTTGTTACGAGCGTTTTCCGGGAATCGCCACCATCGCAGAAGAATCGACCGCCTGGCCCGGCGTTTCGCGTCCGGTTTATCTGGGCGGTCTCGGCTTCGGATTCAAATGGAACATGGGTTGGATGCACGACTTTCTCGAATACATGTCGCTCGATCCCGTTTACCGGCGATTTCACCACGGCAACATCACGTTCTCGCTGCTCTACGCGTTCACCGAACATTTCATTTTGGTGTTGAGTCACGATGAAGTCGTGCACGGCAAACGTTCGTTGTTGTCGAAGATGCCGGGCGACGAATGGCAGAAATTCGCCAACCTGCGGATGTTTTACGCGTGGATGTACGGTCATCCCGGCAAGAAATTGCTTTTCATGGGCGGCGAATTCGGTCAGTGGCACGAATGGAACCACGACACGAGCCTCGACTGGCACCTTCTCGATCTTCCGAAACACGACGGTTTGCGGCGTCTGGTCCAGCATCTGAATTACATTTACAAAAGCGAGCCGGCGCTCTGGCAACAGGACGATTCGTACGACGGATTCGAGTGGATCGATTTTCACGACGCGGACAACAGTGTCGTTTCGTTTGTGCGAAAATCGCGCGAAGGCGAGCTGATTGTGTTCATCGTCAACGCGACACCGATCGTGCGTCACAATTATCGACTCGGCGTTCCGCGCGCCGGGTTTTACCGCGAGATCATTAACACCGACGCCGATACGTATGGCGGCAGCAATGTCGGTAATCTCGGCGGTATTCAGAGCGAAGATCGACAATGGATGGGGCGCGAACATTCGATTCTGATCCAGTTGCCCCCACTCGCGACACTCGCTTTCAAAGCCGAATAAACATAGGGCTTGACCCTACATGGGCGGGTGTTCATGCTCTCTCCGTTCGTTCCCCCTATGAAAGGTTCCCCCTATGAAAACAAAAGCATTCACTCTTATTGAGTTGTTAGTTGTCATCGCAATCATCGCGGCATTAGCGGCTTTCGCTGTGCCAGCGCTTACTAGTGCACTGACTCGAGGTCAGATGACCGGCACGTTGAACAACGCGCGCCAATTCTATCTCGCCGGCTATCAAATGGCGCTCGATGGTTCCAGTAATTCCGATCCGACGCTGACCTGGCCAGGTGACGATCAAAATGCAGCGACCCTAAATATGAAGACGTACTGCGCTAAATTGATCAAAAACGATTATCTCAAACCCGGTGATCTTACGAAATTGCTCAGCGCGCCGGGATCAGCATGCACCGTGACCGCGACCGGACCGGATGCTAGCGGGGATTACACGGTTACGTACGCGGCGGGCACTCCGGCCTTGAAAGTCTACAAAGTGAAAGACGCCGATGCGGCCAATACAATTTTTACCGCCACGAAAAATTATACTTATGATACCGCGCTCACCAGCGCGACATCGCCGTTTGGCGATAAGGGATTTGTTGTTGTTCGAAAAGGTGGCGACGCGTCGATCCTTCGCAAAAACAGCGCTACGGCGACTTCGGGCCAGGAAGCGGCATTCCAAAGTTCGGTAGGTAAGCGACCGGGTGACACCGATGGCGCTTCGGGCGTTACGCCAGGCGATAACAGTCAGGATTTGGCGCCCTAGTTTTTTAGCCGTTAACGGTTGATTCAAATTCCCCGTCACTGACGCGGGTCCGGATTTTTATTTTCGGGCGAACTGCCGCAACCGTGCGAATTAGTTCGCCGCGTTCGTTTCGGGTGATGCTGTAGCCGCGGCGCAACGTTGCGTCGGGGCCGAGCACGCGCAGGATTCCTTCGATTCGCTGAAAACGATGCTGCGCGTTTTCCAGCGCGCGTTTTGGCAATTCCATGAAGCGACGGCGAAGATCGCCGAAACGATTCCGACGCAACATGAGTTCGCGCAAAGGACTACGTGCTTGGAGTGTCGCCAGAGCGTGCGTAAGCCCGCGCCGATAATTGTCGATCTTATGGGCGAGGCAACGTCGCAACGTTTCGCTCACGTGATCGACCCGCTGTTGCGAGTCGCGCATTCGATTGAGCAACTCACGGCCGAGGCCGCGCGCACAGACATCCATATGCCGGCGAAGATCGACAATGTCCGGAACAATCAACTCGGCGGCGGCGCTTGGAGTTGGCGCGCGCAAATCGGCCACGAAGTCGGCAATCGTGAAATCGATTTCGTGACCGATCGCGGAGACGATCGGCACGGTCACGTCAGCAATTGTGCGCCCGACGATCTCTTCGTTGAACTCCCACAAATCTTCCATGCTTCCGCCACCGCGCGTGAGGACGATAAGATCGAGCGGCGCGAAATTTTCATTCGGCTTCGCCAGCTCGCGAATCGCGACCGCAATTTCCTGGGCCGCGCCGGTTCCCTGAACCCGCACTGGACTAATCAAGATGGACAGCCACGGCGCGCGCCGGCGCAGAACGTTGAGGATGTCGCGGATAGCCGCACCGCTCGGC
>DATNKD010000111.1:0-8726 GCA_035603575.1 Chthoniobacterales bacterium | reverse complement strand
AAGGGCCTTTGAGTGCGCCTTCCTCGCCGCCCGAGACACCGCAGCCAACAAAGTGAATTCCTTTTCCCTCGAGATCTTTGCAGCGGCGTTGCGTATCAGTAAAAAGTGAATTGCCGCCGTCGACGATGACGTCACCTTTGTCGAGAAGCGGCGCGAGCTGACCAATGACCGCGTCCACCGGCGCGCCCGCTTTGACCATGATCATCGCTTTCCGCGGTTTCTTGAGCGCGCCGACAAACTCCTCCATCGAGCGCGTCGGCTGAATATTTTTTCCTTTGGCGCGGCCGGCGGCGAACTTATCGGTGACTTCGGTGGTGCGATTGAAAACAGCGACCGAGAAACCTTTCGATTCCATGTTGAGGACGAGGTTCTCGCCCATCACAGCCAGGCCGATGAGGCCAATATCACATTGATTCGCGGTCATTTTGGGTCTCCTTTGTTGCTTCGGCGCAAGAGTTACATTGTAACGGTCGATTCAAAGACATGGCAAACTCCGTTTCTCAAGTTTTGTTGACTGAAGCGCGTCTGGAAGCGCCCAAAGAAGATGTCGATCTTTCGGCTGGAGCGGTGGTCGATTTTTTTGGAGTAGTTCGGGAACTGGAAGACGGCCGCGAAATCGAAGGGATCGATTACGAAGCTCACCAGAACATGGCCGAGCATCAGATGAGAATCATTGCCGATGCCGCGGTGAAGACTTTTCAATTGAACCATGTCCTGCTTCATCATCGGACTGGATTTGTGCGAACGGGTGAAGCGTCGCTGTTTCTGCGAGTAAGCGCGCAACATCGCGCCGCGGCATTCGAGGCGAGCAAGTGGATCGTGGACGAATTGAAGAAGAAGGTCCCGATCTGGAAGAAGCCAAAATTCAAAATGGCAACTCAGAGACACGCTTCGCGGAGCGAAGCGGCTACAGTCAGATGAATTGGGCGAATCGATTAACGCTGAGCCGATTGCTGCTGACAGTTATCTTCGTCGCGGCGCTGAATTCGTCGTGGCAATACGGGCGCACACTTGCCCTGGTTGTTTTCCTGATCGCCGGCGTGAGCGACTTTGTCGATGGCGAAATCGCGCGCCGCTACGGGTTCGTTACAAATTTCGGCAAGTTAATGGACCCGTTGGTCGATAAAATCATGGTGGCGGCGGCGTTTATCTCGCTGGTTCCGCTTAAGGCGGTACCGGCCTGGGCGGCAACGACCGTGGTCGCGCGCGATTTTTTAATTACGGGACTGCGGATGATGGCGAGCGCGAAAGGAAAAGTTTTGCCGGCCGAAATGCTCGGCAAACAGAAAACTTCCTGGCAGGTGGTGACGGTGATTTTCTTTCTCGCGTTGCTCTCGCTCCACGAGCTACGTTACGCGAATGAAAGCTCGACATGGTGGTTTCGCGCCTGGGACCAAGCGGGACCGGTCCTAGTTTGGATCACAGTCGCGCTGACAATTTATTCCGGACTCGGCTATGCCTGGCGCCACCGTGAATTGATTGCGCCGAACGAATAAGATCTTAGAAGAAACTCTGCGGGACTTCGATTTTGTCGCCAGGCCGGAGTCGCACGTCCTGCGAAGGATCTTTGCGAAAACGTCGCACATCGTAAACCGTGACTTCATTGCCGCGAAGAAGGCGCACGTGCCGTTGATCGGCGAAATCGTTGAAACCACCGACGGCGTTGATCGCCGTGAGCAGAGTCATGTCTTCAGTAAATTGCACGCGCGAAGGACTGCGAACCGAACCGCCAACGTTCACGAAGCGGGCGCTCGGCCTCCGTCGGGGTTTACTGAAGTTTTCTCTGGCGGGGGTTCATTTTCGCGCCCTTGCTACAATCGCCACTTTGACGGCGCTCTGCGGCGAATTAACGGGCGGCAATTCGAGCACTATCTTAGCCTTGTCTCTGTCCCCTTCTCGATATGACCATCCGTAAGCGCGTTTCGCTTTGGGATGGTCAATAAGATCGAACACTTCGACAAAGCCATCCCACGCAATCAGTCCCATAAATTTCTCTTTTACCTTCACAAATTCCACGTGCCGCGAGTCGCAGCCGAGCGTTTCCTTAATTGCTTCTTGAATCAGGGAAATATCGTTCATGGTTGACGGCCCCACGAGAGGACTCGAACCTCTACGCGCGAATCGTTGGTTTCTCAATGTACGACGTGCAAACTTTCGCAGGATTCGGCAGACCGTTAACGACCGATTTATACACTGCCACTAATGTCGCGGGACTGTATTTACGCTGATCTTCACGAGCGGGTGAGGCGTATTCGAATCAGAATGTTCGACCTGTTGAGTTTCGAATCGCAGATCGTTTTCCAGCGCAATACGCGCGTACGCGCGCGCGCGTAATTGTGCAGAAATTCACGGCGGACGACGTTTTCCATGATCAAAACACTTCCGTTCGCCGCAGCCCTTGAAGCACCAAAGCCTGAATCCCTGAAGCAAGAAACCCCCGTTGCGCGGGATTGTTGAAGCCCCGGGTACAGGCTGATTGAAGCCACAGCTACCCGAACGCATTGAATCAGTGCACGTGAAAGCTCTGTCTAATCCGTATATGATTGTATGAAGATGAAGATTGTTGATCGCGCGGAGAAGAAGGCGGCCACCGCCAGAAATGGAACGAAAACGACACGGAAATGGCCAGTGCTCCTCCTCTTTGTTCTGCTTTCTGTTACGTTCGGTATAGTCGGATGCGAAGATGAGCATTACGGAGGGTATCCGGGGTACGGACCGAATTATGGGGGTAATGGCCCATACGGACCCGGTTACGCTGGTTACCCTGGCTATGGCCCCTACCCAGGCTCCGTCACTGTCGAGATTGGCGATCGACCCTATTATAGTCGCGGCCCCGGTTATTATGTGGGCCGGAGCTATTACGTCTGGAGGCCGGGGCATTGGGCTCGGCGCAACGGTCGAAGGGTCTGGGTCCACGGCCGCTACGTTGTGAGAAGATAATCGGGGCGGCTCATTTTCTTGAGGGTGCTGCAGGTTAGCGTAGCATCAGCCGTTCGCACCGTCTCAGCGTGACGATTTACGATGCGTGCGGGGCGGTGTTACAGAAGCACGAATACGAAGCCGATTTTTCCGAACCGTGACGCAACTGCGGTCACGAAAATCACGAGAAGCAAAGCTCACGCCTTAACGCGTTTCAGCGCAATCAAGGAAATCGCTTTCTGGCGTGTAACGCGCAGGCCAGCGCGTGTTTGTGGTGAAATTGCGCAAACACGCGACTAGAGATTAAATTCAGTTTGTTGGACCCACTTCCATTACGACAGAAATATAGCCGACGAAAGAAATATGGAAAAGACCGCGTCGAAACTTGCGGCTCTCATCGGTAAGTGTTGGCGCGGCGATTGCTCAAAAAATGACTAGAGAACATGAACCGAACCGCAGTGTTAATTCTTGCGGCATGTGCCGCGTCTAATTTGTACGGCCAAGAGCTAGTGAACATCCAGCTAAGAACGCGCGAGGCGCGGGAAGCCCGTCAGCGACAACAAATCCAGCAAGCGATTCGTGGTCAGCAGGAGCGGCAGGCAAAGATCGAGGCGGAGAAACGAGCGCAGTCAGAGAACCCGAAAGAACATCCGTCGTCAGTGTTTCAGGCTCAACTTGCAGCTCAGCTTCGCTACGAAGCGGAACATCAACGCTCGCGGCCAACTCTAACGCCGACCGCGACTCCGGCACAGGGACGTGTTCGGCAAAAGAATTAAGCAAGCAGGGCAAGAAAGCTGCTCTGGCGCGTTGGAAGCGCATTGCCGATGTTAGCAAAGCTCGGTTCCACCAGCGGTAGCTGAGCTTTGTCTCGTTAGGCGAATTTCACATCATGAGCAAATACCACCACATCACCATCAAACGTCGCCCGCCGCACTCGAACCCGGACCAAGCAAAGCCCGTAACCGAAGTTGTGTTTGAAACCGAAAATCCAGATGCCGCTACCCCATCCATTCTCGCCGCTCTCGATGAGCTTGGTGTTGCCAAGGCTGATTCAGGCAAGCTGATAGAACTCGGGGAGATTGAGCCTTTGGACAGTTTCCCGTTCGGGCCCGACGCCGGTAAGCCCGATTGGAAAGATAAAAACGTTAAAGTATGGCTGATCGATTCGCCTAACGAGGCGCTCCAGCCAATCGCTGACTAGGGGCCGATTGTTGGTAGTGTCCTAATTTGGCTGCGTCGGCCTCATTCCTGCTGCTAAATCACCTCTTGAACGCTAGGAGCGCAGTCATATGACAGCCCTCCGTCGGGGTTTACTGAAGTTTTCTCTGGCGGGGGGTTCATTTTCTTGCGCACATCGCGCTGAGCGCCGTGGCTGAGCTTGGTCTCGACAGAGCGGGCAACGGGAATCGAACCCGCATGGCCAGCTTGGAAGGCTGGAACTTTACCATTAAGCTATGCCCGCGCGGACACGTAAATTGCCGCGAGCCCGCGCTACTGCCAAGCGATTTTTCCCGCCGCCGTGTGGCGCTTGATATTTCCGTTACCGAGGTCTAGCTAAACGCATGAGGAACTTGGCTACTCTTTATTCAATGGTTACCCTCGGCTTGCTGGTTTCCGCGCGTGCCGATCTCACGATTGTGCAACGCGTTGAAGGCGTCGGCCAGAATGGCGACGTCACCGTGAAAATTAAAGGAGACAAGGAACGGATCGATGCGCCTTCTCAACCGACGCGGATTATCGACGGCAAAACCGGTGAAATGACTGATTTGATGAATGAGAAGAAAAGTTTTGTCCGGATTTCGGCCCAACAGATGAAAGCTGCGGCCGAGACCATCAAAAAATTTGACGACGGCAAACAGGCCTCGCCTCGCAAACTTACTCCGACCGGCAAAAAGGAAACGATTAACGGCTACGAAACCGAAGAGTTCGTTTACGAAACGCCGCAATTCAAGGCGTCCTTCTGGGTCGCAAGCAAATATCCGGACGCGGCCGGGATCCTGAAACAAATGCAGGCGCCTGTATCCGGTGCGTGGAAACCGAGCAACCTGGGCATGCCCGATTACACCGATTTCGCCGGATTGCCGCTCAAGACTGTGATCTCGGTCCGCGACAACCAGGTCGCCACCACCATCATGTCCATTAAGAAGGACTCGATCAGCGCGGCCGAGTTCGACATTCCTAAAGATTTTCAAGAATTGAGGCGACCAATCGAAGCCGTGCCGCCGCCGGTCGAAGGTCCGGCCACTTCTCCACCAGCGACGCCGTAATCGCGTCGCCTTCCGGCGTGTGCGCCCAACGCTATTGCTTGCTTCCAATTCGCCGCGCCGGCGCGAATTGCTCCTGGAAGCACGGTTCGACTTCGAAATATTCGCGCCGAGGGTCGCCGAAAGGTTCGACGTCGATCTAACGTTGCGCGAACTGACAGCGTTCAACGCGGTGCGCAAAGCAATGGCGGCCGCGCGTCCGCGCCCAAAGGATGTCGTTCTCGCTGCCGACACGCTCGTGACAATTGACGATCACGTTCTCGGAAAACCAAAAGACAAGAACGACGCCGTTGCGATGCTGCAACGATTGAGCGGGCGCGCGCACGAAGTTTGTACTTCTGTCTTCATCTGTCACCTGGCCGAAGCGAAATCGACCAGTTTCCACGAAATCTCTCGCGTCCAATTTTGCCGGCTTAGTCGCGACAGGATCGACAATTACCTGGCACGCGTGAATCCGATCGACAAAGCGGGCGCGTACGCCGCGCAAGGTTTTGGCAGCGAAATCATCAAAAAGATCGACGGCTCTTTTACTAACGTGGTCGGGCTCCCGATGAAGAGGACTATCGCCGCGCTCGCGGAGTTCGGTGTCGTACCAAAATAAGGCCGGTGCGGCTCGGGCCTTAACGGGTTTCGATCAATTCTCGTTCAGGCGCAGCCTGCTTTTCAACTTTGTCGCGTCTGAGCACGAGATAGAGGAACCAGACAATAAAACAATTGGCGAGCAGCAGCAGGATTGGAGCGAAAATCGGATGGTGGAAAATCAAGCGGTGCCAGACGTGCCTTATTTCCAGCGGGATCAACGCGCCGGTGGCGAAGATCATCAAAAACTCGGCCCAGCGTTTTTGCATGTAGACGCCGATCCCTTCGGTAAAAAGCACGCCACAATAAAAAAGCGCCAGAATTCCAGTCGCGCGCAACGCGCCACCGGCTAGCACGTCCTGCAATTTGTTCAGAAGGAAAATGACGTATTTGCTGTGGGCGAGCAAAAGTTGATCGTCCGCCCAATCCGAAATTTGATCGAGCCAAACCGGTCGACCGTTTAAAAAGAGAAGCGAAAAGCCCAACAGAAAGAGCAGCACGCCTTTGAAAATTTTGAAGAGGGCGATCAGTTTGAGATAACGGACGCGACGGGGCTCCTGCAAGATTGCAGGGACGTGCGCGGGATCGCTCATGCCCGAACTGTTCGCCGAACTCTTTCACTCCGCAACGATTGGATTTTCGCGGGAGCAGATTTCTAGCTTGTTGCCGTCGGGATCTTCAAAGAAAAAGCCATAGTATCCCGGGCTGTAATCGACACAGACCTCCGGACCTTCCAAATTTTTCCCGCCGATCTCGCGCAGCAGTTTTGCAATTCGGTCTACTCCCGCGCGCGTGTCCGCCCAAAATGAAATCCGGGTGCCGTTTGCCTGATGATGTCGATCCTCCGTGAATCCAAAAAACTCAGACGGTTTGTCGCCGCCCACGGAATAAAATGTTCCCCAGGTCTCATCCGAGCGATCGCAGGTGAAACCAAGCGCCGGCAGGAGCTTGCCGTAAAACTTCATTGCTCGCTGAAGATCTTTTACCCGCAAATCAATGTGATCCAAAATTCGCGGTTTCATTTGTTTGATTTTCGGCTCTGGCGGCGAATCATCAACTTCAATCCCGACCAGGTCTCATCGACCGCGCAGACTTTTACATCCACGAATCCGAGCGGCAATGCAATCTCCCGAATCACGTCCTCAGTCACATCAGTCGAAATTCCCGAAGATTTTTTCGGCCACGAAACCCAAACCGTTCCGTCGTCCGATATTTTGTCGCGCAAGATCGACATCTTCTTTTGCAATTCGCTCCGGTGGCTCGTGAAGAGATGGACAAAGTTCGAACCCGACTCCAGACGATTGGAAAATGTTACGCCATCGGGAATTTTCCCGAGTAATCGACGATACTTCGCCGGCGCGTTGATGGTGACGACGGTCAAACCCGGTTTGATTCCGAGTTTCTGCGGTAGCGGCGTTCCCGAGTAACCGGCCATTGTGAACTGCTTTACCGGCCGCTCGGCGGTTTGCAAGATTGTTGGAGCAATGCGACTAGCGAGGAAATTGTTCGCACGAAATCACATCGGCGGTGTCTCTTGCGCGCTCTTCGCGCTTGGATTGTCGATCTTTCTCTTCTCGTGCGGAAATCGAAAGAACGCCGTCTCCGGCACGATCGAGGTGGACGAGGTGCACGTCGGTCCGCGCATGAGCGGACGTGTCCAGAAAATTTTTGCGCAGGAGGGCGACAAACTTAAAGGCGGGCAACCAATTGTCGAATTGGATGCGGCCGAACTGAAAGCGCGTCGCGATCTCGCCGTCGCTCAGATCGACAGCGCCACTCACGATGCCGAGTCGCAAGTGGCCTTGTTGGAATTCCTGCGTGACGAAGCGAAACGCCAGCAGGAACTGCTCAAGCGAAAAGTAGTTTCGCCAACTGACGCGCAGAAGGCTGCCAGTTCGGCCACGGCGCAAGAAAAGATAGTCGCGGCCGCGCAGACACGCGTCATTCAAGCGCGGGCCCAACTCGGCGATATCGACGCGCAGCTTGCCGAGATGCAAGTTAAGGCTCCGACGGATTCCGTCCTCGAAGTGCTTCTTGTGAAAGTGGGCGACGTCTTGCCGGCGAATCGCGAAGTGGCGACGCTGCTCCTGCCGCAACATCTGTGGGTCCGCGTTTATGTTCCCGAACCGTGGCTCGGTTTAATTAAAATCGGAGATCAAGTCCGCGTGCGGGTCGATTCGTTTCCGGGGAAAGATTTTCCGGGCGTGGTCGAGCAGGTCAACCGTCAGGCCGAGTTCACGCCGCGCAACGTGCAGACCGTGGAAGACCGGATCCGGCAGGTGTTTGGCGTGAAGATCCGTTTGCCGAATAATGACGATCGCCTCCGCGCCGGCATGGCCGCGGACGTTTATTTCCCAAGTGTGAAATGAAACGTGACCACACGCGTGTCATCCCGAACGAATGTGAGGGATCTCACATAAGCATGCCGATCACACGGGAAGTAAACAGCGTACTCAATCAGCCACTGGGAGATTCCTCGCTCTGCTCGGAATGACAAAGATGAAAGCGATGATTGAATGTGAAGGCCTGACCAAACGCTTCGGCACATTCACCGCGGTCGATCACGTTTCGTTCAATGTCGGCAAAGGATCGATCTTTGGATTTCTTGGCCCGAACGGTTCCGGAAAATCGACCGTGATTCGAATGCTCTGCGGAATTCTCGAGCCAAGCGACGGCACCGCGCGGATCGATGGTCACGATGTCGCGCGCGATACCGAATCGATCAAAGACATCATCGGTTACATGTCGCAAAAATTTTCGCTCTACGACGAACTGACGGTGAATGAAAACTTAATTTTCTCTGGAAAGCTTTATGGATTGCAGGGGCGCGACCTGATCAAACGCCGGGACGAATTGATCGGAATCACGCATTTGGAGCCGTACGTGAACAGACGCGCAGCGTTACTCTCGGGCGGCTGGCGACAGCGATTGGCAATGGCGTGTTCGCTTATGCACAAGCCGACG
>DATNKD010000110.1:0-55471 GCA_035603575.1 Chthoniobacterales bacterium | reverse complement strand
CACGTTTGGCGCCGTAGCAGGCGTCCAGCTCCAAACGTCACGGTCAATTAAGCCGCGAGAGCGAGATCTTGGTGATCTGCGTTTATTTGTTTTGGCTCGGTTTTTAACGAGGCCAACGAACCATCCTCGACATGCCGCCTGTGCTTCCAACAATGAGTCGAAACCAGTGCGCCCCCGTGCGCCTAACATACGTCGCCCGCGCTTGGTCGGCAAGGTAACCCTAATGGCGAGAGACTGCGGCCCCTATCGCTTGTCATACAAAGTCCGACACGAAAATATGTGAACGTTTTCGCCAGATCGAGTTCAATGGAGTAATGCGAACCCTGGCGTATGTTGCACCAAACGCTTTGCTTGCATCGTCCTCGAACATGGCTGAATTGCTCTGGCGAAACCGCCCCGCGACATTACGGTCTGCGCTCGTAGCAGTTTGTCTCCTCATCACCGCTGGCCTTGGATACGTCGATTATCTCACGGGCTACGAACAAACATTTTTGCTGTTTTATCTCGTTCCGATTGGGCTTGGGACATGGTTCGGAAGTTTTTGGTTAGGCTTCACTTTTTCCGTGTTAAGCATCCTCGCATGGGTGGCTTCGGATGTTGCGGCGGGCGTGCCCACTGTGGGGATGTGGAATATCGGCATGGCGCTTGGGTCGTACGCTGTCTTTACCAGTCTGCTTTCAAAGCTGCGTACCCTCTTGAACGAACTCGATCAGCGTGTCCGCGATCGCACGGCTGCGTTGAAACGCGAAATGGCACAGCGAGAACGCCTCGATCAGGAAATCGCTGAAGTGGCTGACCGCGAGCGTCGGCGGCTCGGCCAAAATTTGCACGACAGTATCGGCCAGCATTTGACCGGGACAGCGCTTGCTGCGCAGGTCCTTCGCGAAAAACTCGCTGATCGCGCGGCGACCGAGGTCGCAGAGGCCGACAAGGTTGTGCATTACATCGAGGAGGGAATTGATCTTACTCGGAACCTCGCGCGCGGTTTCTTTTCACCGGAACTTGAAGCTGATGGATTGGACGTCGCGCTGAATGGCCTGGCCGCAAACATCAGCGAACGATTTAGAGTTCCGTGCACGTTCAATGGCGATGACGCTGTCCACGTCGGTGACGCAACAACGGCCACCCAACTTTATCACATTGCCCAGGAAGCGGTGATGAACGCAGTCAAGCATGCTGGCGCGAGTAAGATCGACATCGAGCTTGCGCGAAACGGCCAGAGACTGACACTCGCTGTGTCAGACGACGGCAGCGGATTCCCGGAAAAACTTCCTGAGCCGCCTGGCCTTGGCCTGCGTTTGATGGCGCACGGCGCCTCCTTGATTGGAGGCAAACTTGCCATCACGCGCAACCGAGACGGCGGGACGCTAGTGACATGCAAGTTAAACAGCCTGCAATCCGCAGATTGAAACCCGAACCTTATGAATCAAAAATCATCCAACGGAGTGGCGCGCAAACGCAAAGTGTTCATCGTTGACGATCATCCTCTCGTCCGCGACGGACTTGCCAACTTCATTAATCAACAGGCCGATCTGGTCGTTTGCGGTGAGTCGGAGGATTCGGCCGGGGCGATCGCCGGAATCGAATCATGCCACCCCGATGTCGCTTTGATCGACATCTCGCTCAAAAACGAATCGGGTCTCGAGTTGGTCAAGACCTTGCAAGCACAATTTCCGCAGGTCGCTCTGATCGTGCTCTCCATGCACGACGAAGAGCTCTACGCCGAGCGAGCATTACATGCCGGTGCCCGCGGATACGTAATGAAACGCGAGACTACGAAAAATGTTCTCACCGCAATTCGGCGAGTCGTCCAAGGCGATATTTATGTCAGCGACCGGATCGTCAATTCAATGGCGCGGCGCATGCGTTCGCGTAAAACGGCCGCAGCCACGCCGGTGGAACGGCTTAGCGATCGGGAGTTGGAAATTTTCCGATTGCTTGGCCAGGGGCGAACGCCATCCCAGATCGCGGAAGATTTGCGTCTCAGTCTCAAAACCGTGCAAGCCTATTGCGCGCGAGCAAAGGAAAAGTTCGGCGTCACTTCACTGACCGAGTTGCTGCGGGCCGCCATTCGCTGGGAAGACGCAATGCACGTGAAGTGAGATGCCTGCCGCGTCGTAGGTCCGAGCCGGACTGGCGTTTTCGCGAAGGCGCGTCGATCTAGGAAGATATCGATCTAACGCGTGCCGGTCGGATGCTGGCCGCGGCGCCGGCCAATTCTTGCGTCGTAACGCGCAAGCCGCAGAAATTTGCCAATCGCTCGAGCATCGCGGGCGGATTTGCCTGGAGTTCTTCAAACTGGACCCGCTGATAATTCGCGGAATTGGCGAGCCGCTCTCCGGCTGTGAGATAGGTTTGAACAAGTTGTCTGCAGTAATCGAGGTCTGCGAGATTAGGCGTGGGCGGATCACCCGCGGTTTGAAATTTCAATTCGCGTTCCCGAATACTCGATGCCGCCGCGTCTGCGTCGCGAATGACGTGCACGATTCGCGCTCCCGGAAGAATTTCGAGCCAGGCGGGAGCGAATAACGTCGTCCGCGGTTCTTTCCAACCCCACGGCGCGCCAAAATTGAGCCGGGCTCGGAGCCAAAGTCCTTTCGGATTGAAGCGATAGCCAAAGATCCGAGCGAAATCCCGGCGGATATTTGACCGCAGGTAGGAGACGCAATCCTGTTTTCCTTCCGCAGACTCGATCCATTTCAGAAATGGTTGCGGATTATTCCAGGTCGCTCCGAGTCGTCGCAGATAGTCCTCGTGTAATTTTTGCAACGGACGCGGCTCGCGATGACTATCGAGATGCTCGCCGATTTGTAATTCGAGCAGTTCCAGCGCCCGAGCAGTCGCGGTCGTGCCTGAACGATGCGCCCCGATGATGAGCACAGGCGGACGTTGTCGATCTTTCATCCGCGCGCGATCAAGCCGTGTAACCGAAGCGCGCGTCTAAATGTTTGAGCGCGTCAGCGGCGAATGCCTGGTCCTCCGGCGAAAGATAATCGCGATAGCCGCCCACTTTGCCGCGGCGGACCTTGAACGATTCCGGATTTTGAACATCGCGCGAGCGCAGGATTTTCGAATCAAACACACCGGCCACTTCGAGCCGTTGCATGTTCGCGAAGTCGGAAAACTCAAGCGCATGCTTGAATGCTTCCGGGTCGGGCGAAGTCTCGCCCAGCGTCGACAGAATCGTGCGGAAGTTTTTTTCCGGAGCAGCCCGCAATGATTCATAATGAACCAAGGTGAAATTCTTACGGCGTCCGAATTCAGCAAACCAGTTGTTCATCGTCTTAATGATCGACATAATGCCGTAACGCCGGTCGTGGAGAAGATCGCCGATACTTTTCTGTTTCAATTCCTGGGGCGTTTCGCGCGTCCGATGGACCAGCTGCATGTAAAGCGAGACAAAGGCGTCCCGAGGATCGCGCACCAAAAGAATGACATGGGCCCGAGCCAGCTCCCGCGCCGGCACCAGATATTTGCCGCGAACCCGCTCCCAGAGCGTCGCCTTCATTCGCTGTTCGGCGAAATCATGTGAAAAGATCATGCGCGGAATGTCCGGCTCATGATAACGATCGGGGCGGAGCGTGAACGGTTTGCCCGTTCGTTTGCAAAAATAGGCGCAGAGAAAAGTCCGCACCCAGGTGCGTCCGCTTTTCGGCACTGAGATGACAACGGCATCGCCGCCGGAAAGCTCGCGCGCGCGACTGCTAAAGTTCCAGCGTCCAAAACTGCGGCGCCCTCTGGAGTCCGCAGATTCTCCCGGAATACGCGCGATCTCACGCAACAGCTTCACGTAACCCTGGGCGAAGTTTTCCAACGAATAGCGTTTCTCGATCAGTTCTCGCCCGCGCAGCCCGAACATTCTCCGTTGCTCCGCGTTGCGGATCAAACTGCTGAGTGCTTCGACCCAGTCGTCCTGCGTTCGCGCGAGAAAACCATTTTCACCGTGGGAAATGATCTCGTTGTTGACGCCGACATCGGACGCGACCACGGCCGTGCCGACTCCCATGTATTGCAAAATCTTGTAACCGCATTTGCCCCGCGTCCAAACCGAGTCCCAGAGCGGCATGATTCCAATGTCGAAGCTGGCGAGATTGGTCTGCTCCGTTTCCAATCGCCATGGATCGTTCTCGACGTGCACGCCGTCGAGTTGGAGCGGTTTATCCGAGACCACTTTCAGTTTTAGGCCGGGAAACATTTCGCTCAGTCGCTGCAACGCAGGCTGGATATACCGGAGATAAGGCAGCCCGTCGCTCAATCCAACCCAGCCGATCGTTAATCCGGGTCCATCGAACTTTTGTTTCAAATGATATCGCCGAAGGTCGATCGATGTTGGGAGAATGATCGCCCGCCGACCGGACGCTTCCGCGAAACACGCGAGAAAATCATTGCCCGCGACGACCGCAGCGCAGTGTCTGACTGTCCGCAGGAATTTCTTGAAATCTTTTCCGCGCAACGGCCGGCGATGCTTTTGGTCGCGAAACATTACCGCGTCGTCGAAATCAAAAACGATGCGGCGATTGGCGCGCTGCAACAGCCCAAGCTCGACTTCGTTGAAGCCGATTGTCTTGAAAAGAACGACCACATCGTGCCGACGCGCTTCTTTGAGAACGCGCAGCCGCTCGCTCACGCTGGAACGCCGGGTCGGAACGACCGTCGCTTCCACGCCGAGAGCGGAATAGTAATCCAGACAATCCCGCAGACGTAGCCGCGTGCTCGGAGCGTTACCATGTTCAACTACACAAAGTATTTTCATTCGATTGGCCGCGACGAATCTCTGTTCCTACAACTTCCTCGCCTGCCATTCCAGCGGTTAAGATCGCCCGCTTCCCGCGAAGCGCTATTGCACGCTCGGCGTCAAACTTGTTAGTCTCGCGCCAAAGGGCGTCGCTTCAGGCGCGCTCCGGATGAAATCCAAACCAAGGGCCCAAAACAGCAAAACTGTCTCCAGCGACAAGCTCGAAATCCTGTATCGCGGCATTCTCGACACCGCGCTCGATTGCATCATTACCATGGGCCGAGATGGCCGCGTCCTCGAATTTAATCCTGCTGCCGAGCGCGTTTTCGGCTTTAGTCGGTCCGAGGCCGTTGGCAAAGAACTCGCCGAGCTGATCATTCCGCCACGCATGCGGGAGCAGCATCGCCGCGGCCTGGCGCATTATCTAAAAACAGGCGAGGGGCCGGTAATTGGAAAGCGGATCGAGATTGCCGGAGTGCGCAAGGACGGTTCCGAGATTTTGGTCGAACTGGCCGTTACCGCGATCAAGGTCGACAACTCTCCGATTTTTACAGCTTATTTGCGCGATATCACCGAGTGCATTCATGCCGATCGTCGGCGGCTTGCCCAATACACGATCGCAAGTTTGCTCGCCGGCTCCTGGACATTAGCCGAGGCGAGCGCGCCAATTTTGGAAACGATCACATCAATCGGTGATTGGGTTTTGAGTGCGATATGGCTTTACGATGAAACGGTGGACGAATTGCGATGTCGAACCGTCTGGCATGTGCCCTCCGCACAATTGGAAAACTTCGCCGGGTTTTCTCGCACCACTCAATTCAAAAAAGGCGAGGGACTGCCTGGTCGGGTCTGGCAATCGGAAAAGCCCGCCTGGATCTACGACGTGACTGTCGACCTGAATTTTCCTCGCGCTCCGGCT
Source organism: Chthoniobacterales bacterium (assembly GCA_035603575.1). Lineage (GTDB taxonomy): Bacteria > Verrucomicrobiota > Verrucomicrobiia > Chthoniobacterales > UBA10450 > AV40. Next base: position 49,817 of record DATNKD010000110.1, on the reverse strand, counting down.
GCCGCGGAAGCGCAACTGCGCGGTGGGTTTGCTTTTCCTCTCTTCGCCGGGCGCGCCGTCAATGGTGTCATCGAGATGTTTAGCCATCAAGTTGTCGAGCCTGATCCCGACTTGCTCCAACTGGTCACCGCGCTTGGCAGTCAGATCGGGCTTTTTATTGAGCGTCGACGTGTCGAGCAGGAACTGGAACGGGCCAAAGAAAATGCCGAAGCGGCCAGCGCCGCCAAAGATCGTTTTCTCGCTACGCTCAGTCATGAATTGCGCACGCCGCTCAATCCGATTTTGCTTTGGGCAGATGGAATATTAAGTCAGCCCGGCCTTGATCCCGACATCGAGCAGGGGTTGCGCATGGTTTGTCGCAACGTCGAACTCGAAGCGAGATTAATTGAAGATTTACTCGATCTGACCCGCATTGCGCGCGGCAAATTACAGTTGCGGCTTCAACCGACCGATGCGCACGATTTGATTCAGCACGCCATTGAAATTGTGCGCGCTGATGTCGATTGCCGCCATATTCAACTGTCGGTTGCGCTGGAGGCGGCGTCTCATCAGGTCAATGTCGATCCACCGCGGGTGCAGCAGGTGTTTTGGAACATTTTGCGCAACGCTTGCAAATTCACTGCTGACACTGGAACCATTTCGGTCCGCTCTCATAACAGCTCACCAAATTCGATTACCGTCGAAATCACCGACACCGGGATTGGGATCGAACCGGTGTTTCTCGAGAAGATTTTCGATGCTTTCGAGCAGCTCGAAATGCGACGTGAAGGTCTCGGGCTCGGTCTCGCCATCAGTAAGGCGATCGTCGAAATGCACGGCGGAAGCGTTCGAGCGCAGAGCGAAGGCCGAGGCAAAGGCGCGACCTTCGCGATTACTTTGCCTGTCGCGCCTTAGCTCAGCGAAGGCAGGCCAACATTTAGCTCCTACGCTCTTCCTGTGCCCCAGCGCCGGTGGAGGAAACGTTCCCAGGGGGAGAACAAAATCTTGTCCGCCAACAAACCGATGACGACGATCACGAGCATGATCCCGATGACCTGGTCCATCGCGTTTAATTCGCGACCATAATGAAGCAGATGGCCCAGACCGAATCCGGTCAGAATCGTCACATAGATTTCCGCGGCCATCAATGAACGCCACGCAAACGCCCAGCCCTGTTTCATTCCGCTTATCAAATAGGGCAGCGATGCCGGCAGAATCACGTGCACCCATCGATGAAACGGGCGTGAACCCATTGTGCGTGCTGCTCGCGCGTAGATCGGCGGAATCGTCCGCACGCCGGTATCGGTTGCGATAACGACCGACCAGACCGTTCCCATGATTACGACGAACAACATCGCGCCTTCGGTTTGACCGAACCAGAGCAGCGCCAGCGGTACCCAGCAGACGCTCGGTAAAGTTTGCAAACCGAGCGCGAGTACGCCGATCGTGTCCTCCACAAATGTGAGCGACGCAGTCAAAAGTCCCAGTGGCAAACCGATGGCAAGCCCGATGAAGTACCCGATGAAGAGCCGGCGTAACGTCACCGCTGTTGCGCTGACCAAACTGCCATCGCGCGCGGCACCGACGAGATAATCCAGGACGTTATGCGGAGATGGAAGCAACACGGGCGACCAAATCTTCGCCCGCACCATTGCCGTCCAAATCGCGACCAACCCGACAAAAAATAAAAGCGCCAGCAAGGTGCGTCTCACGAGAGGGCCGCAACCTCTTGTTCGGCGAATCCTTTCAAGACGGTCGTAAGTTTCGCTGCGCGTTGCGCGATTTCGATGCTGTTAAAATCGCGTGGTCGCGGCAGATCCACTTCAAAAACCTCACGGATGCGTCCCGGCGTCGGCGACATGACCATGACCCGATCGGCCAGACAGGCGGCTTCGCGCACGTTGTGGGTGACGAAAATGATTGTTTTGCGGCGCTTTTGCCAGATCCGCTGGATATCGCCGTAAAGCTGCTCGCGCGTCATGGCATCAAGCGCGGCGAAAGGTTCGTCCATCAATAACACCCGTGGATTCGGTGCCAGCGCACGCGCGAGCGCCACGCGCTGTTTCATCCCGCCGGAAAGCTCATGCACGTTTGCTTCCATGAATTTTTCCAGACCAACAAGATGAAGAAAGAATTTTGCCACTTCGCGCCGCTCGGAGTTGCGCAGGCCGGGCTTTAGTCTCAAGCCGAACATCACGTTCCCGAAAGTGTTCAACCATGGGAAGAGCGCTGATTCCTGGAACATCACCAAGCGGTGCCGCCCTGGATTGAGCACCGGTTGATTGTCCGCCATGACCTGACCTTTGTCCGGTTTTTCCAAGCCGGCGATGATGTCGAGCAACGTTGATTTCCCGCAGCCGCTCGGCCCAACGATGACGATAAACTCGCCTTCAGCCACTTCCATCGAGACATCGTCGAGTGCATGTACCGTCTGTCGCTCTTGGCGAAACCATTTCGAGACGTGATCGACCACGAGTTTCGCGGGGGGCGGACCCTGCAACTCTTCTTGCAGCGACATTAGAGCTTTTCGAGAAGTTTCGAAAGATCGGGCGCAGTCTTGATGAAACCCACGCGCACCGAATTCTGCATGAACTTCTCAACGGCCGCGCTCGGTGTTTCCGATGTAAAAACGATCCGCTTCCACGCCGCCGCGATTACTTGCGGTGTCATGTCGCTTTTCGTCTCCTCGAGTAGCTCCGCTCTGATTGACCGTTGCGCCTCGTCCGGATTTTTGATGATCCAATCGGTGAGTTCGGCATGCGCTTGGGCAAATTTCTTTGCCAGCTCGCGTTTCTCATTCAGGAACTTAACGCTCGAAACCAACACCGTAGTCGCAGCATCTTTTTCTTCGACAATCACTTTGCCGGAGGCTTCCTGCTCTAAGCGCGACAACCACGGTTCTACCGTCCAGACGGCGTCGATTTTCTTTCCTCGAAACAGTCCCAGTTGGTCAGGATTCTGTGTCGGGATCACCTGCGCGTCGCCGCCGAGTTGGGTGATTTTCAGTCCCCCCTCCGTTAACCATGCGCGGCACGAAATGTCCTGTGTATTGCCTAGCTGCGGCGTTGCAATTTTTTTGCCGCGGAAATCCGCGGGTGCGTTCAAGTTCTGGTCGGCCTGAACAACAAGGCCCGCTCCACCGTTGGCCGCGCCGGCGATCAGACGGATCTCTTCACCATTGGATTTTGTGTAAGCGTTCAGCGCCGGCCCGGGGCCGACGTAAGTCAAATCGATCGAATTCGCGAAAATCGCCTCCATCGCGCTCGGCCCGGCGTTGTAAACGAACCATTCGATTTTCGTTCCATCGCCCAGCCGCTGTTCAAACCAACCCTTGCCTTGCCGCGAAAGCGCGTGTGCGATCACGCCTTGCGCATGCGTGATGTTTGGAAAATGACCGACGCGAATCTTGGTTTCGCTGTAAACTGGACCCGCGGTGACAACCGCCAGCAACATCGACAATGACAAGATTGATCTCTTCATTTGCGAATGTCGATCTTGGCAGGGGATCGGCGCAACAATAATCGCCGAAAGCTCGATAATCTATCGCAACGGTCGCGCGACCATGATTCCTGAATCGGCTCGGTACTTCTTCAGGTAATCTGAAAGCCGCGAATCGACGACCACCTTGCCGTAATTGTGCGGAGCCGAAGCGTGCAAGAAATGCAAAACGCCGTCGGGGGGACGCAGCGCGAGTCCGACATGCGATGTCGAGTACAATCGTCCATCGTGTGAAACGATTCCGATAATGTCGCCGCTTTGCAGTTTCGATTCGATTTTCGCGACCCGATTTTTTGGAATTTGGTAGAGCGGTCGCCTTGAAACGTCCGCTTCCATTCGCGCGAGAGGGCCGAGCAGCGATTTGTTGGAAGCCAGATAACGATAATGCCGCCACGCAACCGTCATTTCATGCGCCGCGTGCGGCACGCTCTTGCCGCCAAGTTTGGCCGTCAGGTCTTCCACCAGTCCGCGCTTATCGTTGTCGTAGAGCCAGTCCTCCAAATAATGCAGACGCGAAAGATATTCTCCCGTGCAAACGCCGCCCCGATACCGATCGACTTCGATGTAATGCAAAAAGTTTTCCGGCGTCCAATTTTCTTCCGGCTCGTTCAACATTCGCGCGAACGCGAGCGACGTTTCGAAAAACGTCCAGCAATCAACTCCGTTGAAATTCACCGACGGCGACTCGATTCGATTGTCGATCTCGAGGGTGTACGATTTGTAACGCGTGCCGGTGAGCGCCTGCCCGACCACCGCCGTCCGCTCGCCGATCGACAGCGATTTCCAATCGTTGCTCTTGGCCAGCGAAACCAATCGATTGAATTGGTCCTGTCCTTTGAAAACCGTTTTGAACGGCAGCCGCGTCTCAACGGCGATAGCCGTCGAGCAAATCAAAATTAACGGAACAATAAGTTTCCAGCTGCGCATGAGAGCCATGACTGAATCCGAAATTGCCACCGAATCAACCCTCACCTGGCGCTTCGCGTCTTCCTCTCCCTGCCAGGGAGAGGAGTGAGGTGAGGGTCAATGCTTCAGCCGATCGCGCAACGAGTACGCGCGCGATTTCAGAAACTCTTTCGGCCGCTCACCGCGGATCGGTTTCATGAAATAACGCAGCGAACGCCGGTTCAGACGCGGCTCGTAACCAAATTCCGGCATCAAATCCCGGCAATGCCATTCCACCCAGCCGACTTCGTCTTCGTGCAATTCGTTTTTCCAGCGCGTGACCGGAGTGGTGCTGATTTCGGCAAAGCGAACACCGGCTGCGGAGTTGCCCGCCCACGAACGGCCAACCTTGGTCGGATTGAGAACAATTTCGGGGTCGAAATCGATCTCGAGGTAATCGCAAACTTTTTGCATCGACATCTTGGGATCGAGCGCGAGGTCTTCGTAACCGACGACGAGACCGGGAATTTCGCGGGCGCGAATTTTTTTCGCCAGCTTGGCCGCCGTCCGCCAATGCGCCACGACGTAGTAAACTGAGAACCGTCTCGTCTTTCTCGTATTCTCGAGCGCAATCTGTGCTGCGAGCAGTGCACGCGGATCGCGCATCGTTAGCAACAGTTTTGCCTTTGGGAAGCGATTGAAAATCTCCGGAACGTAATTGCGATTGGCCGGAGTTTTTTCCACCCAGCGTTTCACTCGATCGAGCGGAACGCCAACGACCTCCGCGTACGACTCCATCATCAGCACGAGCAAATCTCTGTTTGCGTTCGCCGGATCGAAAGCCACGCGCTCGAACGTTTCTAGAAATTTTTGTTTTGGAAACTCAGCGTAATCCTGCCGGCCCCGCATCACTTGAAATCCGAAGAGCACGTTTGTCCACGATTCCTTGGTCAAATAATCGAACTGTTCCCGGCGTCCGCGCGTTCCGTATTTCGTCAGCACCGTCGGGAAATAGGCCGTGTCCTGCGGCATCACGAGCAGCTCGGGATGACTATCGAGCAGCGAAACCAGCAATGTCGTACCAGACTTGGCCGCGCCCGCGATGAAGCAAGCGCGTTCGTCGAACGGCAAATTTTCCATCGAGATCAACCTAAATCTGGTGGCCTAACCACACAAACTTGGACCTCCAAATCGAATTTCACCTCGATTGATTCCCTCTCCCTTTTAAAGGGAGAGGGTAGGGTGAGGGTTAAGATCGCGTTGGCGTTGTTTTCATTTTTAAATTCAGAGCGACTTTGCACACTGATGAGTCAAACCAGTCCCATCGCGCTGAGCAAGACCGCCGTTTCCGAACGCGCCGATGCCTTGCTGGCGGAATATCGAGAAATAATAGGAAACATTCCGCCCGAAGCCGGCTTCGGCGGAATTTGGGAGAGCGAAATGTTTTTGTTTTACGCGGCGGTGAGACCTCTTGCGCCGACACAAATTCTCGAATCCGGCCGCGCGCGCGGGAAAAGCACGCTGATTCTGGCGGGCTGTTTTTCCGATGCGCGCATCGTCAGCGTCGAGTACGATCGACAATCAGAGAACGCGGCCGCGGCCGAAGCAAAATTAACCGCGTACTCAAACGTTGAACTTCTCTACGGCGATTCGCGCGAAATTTTGCCGCAACGATTACAAACCGGCGACGCTGTCCTGATCGACGGGCCAAAAGACTTCCGCGCGCTTAAGCTCGCGCTCGATCTCCTGCGTACCGGAAAACCATGCGCCGTCTTCGTTCACGATTTTCCGCCACACTCACCGCAGCGAAAATTTGTCGAGCGCAACTGGCCGAACGCATTCTTCGGCGACGATCCACTCTTTCAGCGCTTCCAAAGCTTGGATAACGAGCGCGATCCCCGCCCAAATCCGCAGCGGCGTTACGGAATTTTTGTCTGTCTTCCGCCACCGTTGCCAGCGCCGTATTTTCTTTTGCGACTTCGACTAATGCTTCGCGGCAATCCGTGAATGTTTGATTCAATTCGGGACGCTTATATCGTTCCTCGACTGTGCCGAATCCTTTTTCGAGAAAGCGCAAGATAGTTCGCCAAACTTCTTCGGGTGGCGCGAAAAAATCGACGCGAGTGAAACTGCGTCCCGGCACCGATTGGACCAAACGCAATTTCATCACGAGCGTCTGGATCCCGACGCTCTTCACGAAACGCTCCGGCGCGCGGGCGCGTCCGTTGTTTCCCAAAGTGCAGCCTGGCCAAATCGGCATCACCTGGATAGGGCACGCCTCGTTTTTAGTTCAAACGCACGAGGTCAATGTGCTGATCGATCCGATCTGGTCGATGTGGCTGAAGGTAATCAAGCGACTAAAAGAGCCCGGCTTTCACATTCATCATCTGCCGTCAATCGACTTCGTGCTCGTGACCCACGCGCATTTCGATCATCTCGATCGTCGCACGTTGCGGCTGGTGGCGGCCGATCAACCGATTGTCGTTCCGGTTGGTGTTGGACGTTTGGTGCACCGGCTCGGGTTCAACATCGTGCACGAGCTCGATGAATGGCAGACCATTGAGCTCGGTCCGCTTAGAATTTCACTGACCCCCGCTCACCATTGGGGTGCGCGCTTCCTTGCTGATACACATCGCGGTTTCGGCGGTTTTGTTATCGGAGCCGATGGTCGATCCGTTTTCCACTGCGGCGACACTGCTTATTTCGAGGGATTCAACGAAATCGGTGAGCGCCACAACATCGAGATCGCACTCTTGCCGATCGGCGCCTATGATCCGCCGCTCGCGCGCGAAGTGCACATGAATCCGGAGGAAGCGGTGCGCGCATTCAATGAACTCAAAGCGAAGACGCTCGTCCCAATGCATTACGGTAGTTTTCGTTTGGGCTACGAACCGCTCGAAGAACCGCTCGAGCGTTTGCGCGAGTCCGCCCGCGTTCACGGGATTGAAGACAAGGTCCTGGTCATGACCGAGGGCAAACCGGTCGTCTTGTAAGAAAATAATTTTCCTCGCCACAGATGCACACAGATGAAACACAGATCCGCAGAAACGACTCCTCACCCCTGCCCTCTCCCCTTCGCAAGGGGAGAGGATGAAGGTGAGGGGTTTTGTCTTTTTCTGCATCTGTGAAAATCCGTGTTAATCAGTGGCCAAATTTTTCCGGCGCAATCATCGCCGGATTAATTGTCGTCGGCTTCTGCCTCATCTTGCTTTGGCACGATCCGCTCGTTTTTTGGAACGACGACTTTCAATTGTCGATCTTGCCAGTGTTCGCGGACGTCGCTCGGAGCTGGAGCGAAGGTCATCTGCCGTTGCTGAGCCCGTACTCGTGGGTCTGCAGCAATCTCGTGGGCGAATTTCAATACGGAACGTTTTCAGTTTTCATAAATGCAGCCGTCGTTCTGATTTGGAAATTTCCGCTCACGTTTTCACAACAGGCCGCCGCACTTTCGATCACACATCTCTTCGTTCTCGCCGCCGGCGCCTTTTTGCTCGCGCGCGATCGCAAGCTTTCTTTTCAGTTGTCGATCTTCGTCGCGCTGATCGCGGCGTTGAACGGCTGGATCATTTGCTGGGGCGCGAGCGATTGGTTCGGCGCGCTCGGCGCATTCGCGTGGTTGCCATCGGCTTGGTGGGGTTTGGAGCGCGCGCTTGATCGACAACGGACTCGCTGGCGATTTTTGTGGCCCGCGCCGTTTGTCTATTTAGTCGTCACCGGGGGATTTCCTTACACCGTTTTGATGCTCGTGCTCTTGATCGCGTGGTTGTCGATCAAGTCATTGGCTGAGACGAAAAGTTGGGTGCGCGTCTTGCCGATGATGATCGGCGCCACGCTCGGATTTGGAATGTCGTCGCCCGCCTGGCTGGCAATTTTGGATTACGTCCACGGCTCCGCCCGCGAACTGCAGACGAGTTCCGCGCATTGGCAATGGATTGTGCCGTGGCGCGCTTTGCCCGGATTCATTCTCCCATGTTGGACAGTCAACTGGGCCGACTTTTCCACGCGTTATTTTCCGCACACGGCGACCGAGTTGGCGTGTGGAGTGGCCGCGCCGGCGGCGCTGATCGCGGGATTCATCTGGCGACCGCGCATGCTGATCAGCCGAATGAAATGGGAGCTCGTTTTACTTTTGGTCGTGCTCTTGCTCGCAATGATTCCAACCGCGGGCGTTTTTAGATGGAGCTTTCGATGGCTGCCGCTCTTCCACCTCGTACTCGCACTTTGCGCCGCGGAAGTGCTGAATCTACGGCCAAACTCGCCCACTGGGTCGACAACAGTCCTGGCACTGATCGTGGTGACAATTCCGATGTCGATCTTCGGTATCGCAGGTAACTACGGACCGTCGGTCACCTGGGTCTACTTTCAGGTGGCTGTCATCTGGGCGCTTTGCGAATTGTTCTTACCGGGCATGCAGTTTCGCGATTGGGCTCCACCAGTCGCCACATTTGCAATCCTGCTCGCCACTTATTTTTGTATTCCGCCGAATTGCGGTGTGCCGAAATACAATCTCAGTCAGGAACTGCTCAATTCCGCGCCGCTCGATCCACACCGATTGTATCTCAGTGTCTATCCGGAGGCCGAATCAAATTATCGGATCGAGATAAAATCCGCGCCCGTCGGGCAACTCGTTAGGCCCGGCAGCACGTCAATGTGGGCCGGCCTCCGTTTTATCAACGGCTACAGTCCGATTCTGCCCGCCGGCATCGCGCGCGAATTCGACTTCCGCGTTCATGGCGAGATCAATCTGCACGAGGCCGAATATCTGGTCTGGAGTCAGTCGGATTCGAACAAATTACTCGCGCAACTGGGCGTCGATGGACTCGTTGTTGCCTGGGATTCTGGAATCGATCCGGCGCTGGGTCCGGATTGGGAATTCATTACTTCAACGGAAGAAGGCGGCCTTTATCATCGAATCGGGCCGCCTTTAGCGCGTGTTAATTCAGTTACGTCGATCGACTCCAAACCGAGCGAGCAATTTGCCGCGGCGACAATTTCCCAAATCGATGATTCGCGAAATCATGTGACGGTAGATGTCGATGTAACAAGCGGCGGCTCACCGGCACTTCTGACTTTTTCGCGGCCCTACTTTCGCGGGTACGAAGCCCGATTGGGTCAGCATAAACTTCGCGTCGATTCTTATCGCGGATTATTTCCAATTGTTGAAGTGCCAAGCGGTTCGCACGGCACGCTAACCCTCATTTATCAGCCGTGGTGGCTGATTTTCGGCGGCGGAATTGCGACCGCAAGCGGCCTCGTTTTTGCCAGTGGATTATTTCGGGCCTGCTCGGAACGTCATCAGCTTACGAGGGTGAACACTTGAACTAGTCCGTCGACTCCCTTGACCGGCTGTGGCGGCAATTCGCGCAAATCGGCCGCGCGGTGCAATGCGTCGTGAGTGTCTTTGCTCAGAAGCAGCGATGTTCCAAGCGTCTTATTCAGCGCTTCGACGCGCGATGCCACGTTTACGGTGTTGCCGATTACCGTAAACTCCATTCGTTCCGGCGAGCCAATGCTGCCGACGATGGCGGGGCCGGTATTGATGCCAATGCCGATCTGAATCGAATCCTCGCCGCGCGCGGCGCGTTCCGCATTCAACCGCTCCATCGTGCGCCGAATTGAGCGCGCTGCCGCCAATGCTTTATCGGCGTGATTGCGGCTGTCACTGCCAATACCGAAAAGCGCCATGAACCCGTCACCCAGGAATTTGTTGATCATGCCGCCATGCTCGCCCTCGACTGCTTCCACCATTGCGCGCAGAAATTCATTCAATAAGCCGACGGCTTTGGTCGGCGATAAATGGGCGGAACGTGCCGTAAACGAGCGAATGTCGACAAACATCACGGTGATATCCTGTTCGGTCCCGCCAAGTCCCGGATCGCGAGTCAATATTTCCTCCGCCGCTTTGCGGCCGACGTGAGCGCCAAACGTTTGCCGCAATTGTTCCTTTTCGCGTAAGCCGTTGACCATGCGATTGAATTCACCGATGAGCGCTCCAAACTCGTCGGCCCGTCGCAAAGGGACGTGCACATCGAGACGGCCTTCAGTCACTGCTTCGGCGGCGGCGCGGAGTTGATCAACCGGTTCGGTAACGGAGCGGCCGATCAGAATGGCGGACAAAAGGCCGAAAGCCATGCCGATCGTGCCGACGAAAAGTCCGAGCCATTGCGGATTGGTTCCCGGGGAGATTGGCGCGAAGAACAGAAGCAAAAGCGAGCCAATGGGACAGACGCCAATCGAGATGGCCCACATCAGGCCGCGCGTGCGCAGAGAAATGGGATGAATCCCTTTCAATCGATCGGGCCGAACATCTCGAAAAAATATCCGATACAGTCCCCGCTGACTGGCCAACTCGATCAGGAAAAAGCTTTGCGTAATGGCGATGAATCCGGAGACGGCAAAGGAAATTGGCAGATGCCAGAATAATTGCGGGCTGAGGGCGCGACCGGTCAGCGACAACGAAATCAAAAAAACTGGAATGCATAGCATCCAGGCAACCCCGGAGATGGCAGCCCCGAACCAGGGCAAGTGCACCAACCGTCGCCGCACTGCGTCCAGCCGCTCGGCTGGGATCGTTTCGCCGCGAAGGAGAGCTTTCATTGCCGACCGCAGCGAAAGAATCAGCCACAGCCAGGCAGCGAGCGCGCTTGGATAAGCGACCGCATTCCACAAGATGGCGGTTTGAGCAAAACGCTCCACCAGTCCCGTCGCGCGCAAGAGCGGGTCGATGATGACCATGTTGTACCAGGTGTTGAAGATACTCCCGACGATTTGTGGAAGCAGCGGCGCGAAGGCCACGATCAGCAACGCGTGCCGTTTCAACGGCTCGGTCTTGCGTTGCTTTAGCGCAGCGTCCATGGCCGAAAATAATCGAGAAGAATCAAACGCCCGGGCAACTTCTCTCTTCCCTGTTCGCGCACGAGTGCCGGAAAGTCTGTCATTTTTCCAAAAACGAATCCGCGATCGACCGGCGCGAACATGTCATCCTGATGACCTGGCAGAATATAACGCGGACGCAATTGCCTGACTGCTTCCACGAATCGCTCGCGGCTATCCGGGAGCGCGACTCCGAGAATTGCAAGATCGACATTTCGTATTCGCGAATCCGGCGGTGAGCCGGGAACACCTCCCGAATCGATGTAAATTCGTCGGCCGGCGGCTTCGATCACAAACGCGAGCGGTTCGCCGACGCACCAATCAGACGCTCTGACCAGGCGCTTGTGTAATTCACCCTCACCTGCCGCTTCGCGACTTCCTCTCCCTCGCGAGGGAGAGGATTGAGGTGAGGGTCGATCAATTCTGCACGTATCAAACGGAACTTTGCCGAACAAGCGATCGTGTTGTGCCGCAAAAACACGAATTGTCCATGGCCCAATTCGGCGCACGTTTCCAGGTTTCACGATTCCACATTCGTTAGGCGAAATTCTGAACGACTCGACCAGTTGAACTGCCGTTGGTCCGGACAGGAGTCGAGCGTGCGTGCGCCGCAAGATTTCCGGGGCGTCCAGCAAATGATCAAAGTGCGCGTGCGTTACGAGAATGGCATCCGCGCGAGGGCGAACATGTTTCCAACCTTCGGCAACGCGATTGGGATCGGATTGAATCGGTTGGTTCAGCGCCGCCGACAAAAGTCCGATGCGCGTGAAATAGGGATCGACCAATAGCGCGTGACCATTTGTTTCGAATTGAAAGCCATTAACGCCAAGATAAGTAACGCGGATCGCGTTCGGCTCGGGCTCAGTAAGTGGATATTTATCTGCAACAACCAGCGCCGAATATTTTTCGAGCCCGGCGTGGGCGATCTGCGCGGAAAAAATCAGCGCGCAAAGACTTAGCTTGATCATGCGTTAGCGATTCAACTCAATCGCTAGCAGATGTCGATCTAATAGACGTCGCGCTTGTAGCGTTTGTCGTTCTTAAGCTTCTCCACGTAAGCGTTCGCTTCGTCCACGGACTTGCCGCCTTGTTCCTGGATGATCTTGCGCAGAGCGGCATCGACATCTTTCGCCATTCGTCGCGCGTCACCGCAAACAAAAAACTGGGCGCCTTCGCCGTCGATCCATTTCCAGATTTCGGCCGCGTTTTCCAGCATCTTGTGCTGGACGTAAACTTTATGCGCTTGATCGCGCGACCACGCGCAATCGAGTCGCGTCAAAAGACCGCCGCGAGTGAAACGTTCCCAATCTTCGCTGTAGGCATAATCGCATTTCTCACGTTGCGCCCCATAGAACAGCCAGTTTTTTCCTTTTGCGTCGATAGCTTGTCGCTCCTGCAAAAACGCGCGAAACGGCGCGACCCCGGTACCGGGTCCAATCATGATCAGCGGCAAGCTCTGATCTTCCGGCATGTGAAAATGTTTCGCTGAGCTTGGGTAAACCGGCACCGGAACTTTGTTCGCGCGCTCGGCCAGAAACGTCGACGCGACGCCTTTTCGAACGCGCCCGCGAGTTTCGTACTGCACAACATCGACAATCAGGTGCACTTGGTCCGGAAAAACGCGCAAGCTCGATGCGACCGAATAGAGGCGAGGCTGCAATTTGGTGAGCAGTCCGACGAATTCCTCCGGCCTAAATTTTACCGAGGGATGCTCGAGCAAGAAATCGATCACTTCGGCGCCCCAAAGATAATTTTCGAGATCGTGTCTGCGATCCGGGTGCAGCAATTCCGTCAGCATCGGCGCGGCGGACGCGCGTTGGGCAATCGCTTTAAGGAATTTCGGCGTCGGCTGAGTGATGGAGTAATCGCGCAACAACGCTTCGCGAAACGGCTTCGTCATTTTCGCTGCCGGCACTGGTTCGTCACCTTTCGCCGCGAGCGCACGAAGGATTTCATTCACCAAATTCGGATCATTTGTCGGATAAACCGCAACCGAGTCGCCCGGTTCAAAATTTAATCCCCAGCCGGTGAGATCGATCTCAAAATGTCGCGTATCTTTTGCAGAGTCGTCACTGCTCAACCGGCGATTGACGACAAGCTTTGCCGGAAACGGATTTTGGCGAGTCCATTGCGAAGTAGAGGCGGCTGGTTTCGGTGGAGCAATGACTTTCGGCATGTCGATCTTCTAGCGGCGATCTGCGCTCGTCGCAAATTTCAGTAAACGTCGCGCTTGTAACGTTTGTCCGCTTTTAGTTTTTCGGCGTGCTCGTTTGTCTGCCCTTCGCTTTTGCCGCCTTTGTCCTGAATGATTTTGCGGAGCGCGGCGTCGACGTCTTTCGCCATGCGACGCGCGTCGCCACAAACAAAGAAGTGCGCGCCTTCACCGTCCATCCATTTCCAAATTTCATCCGCGCTTTCCAGCATTTTGTGTTGGACGTACGATTTTTCGGCGGAATCGCGCGACCAGGCGAGATCGAGATCGTTGGCGCTTCGGGCACGCACGATTTTCTTCCACCCAACGCGATTCGCTCCGATCAATTCTTTTTCCGCGGGACGCGTTTGCCATACGCAAAATTCCCGCGCGATCCCACGCTGTAGTCTGTCATCCCGAGCGGGGCGAGGATCTCACAATCGAAGCGCGGATTACGCAATTTAATTAACGTGACCAATCAGCTTGTGAGAGATCCTTCACTCCGTTCAGGATGACCGTGCGATTTGGTTGCGGCGAACAGCGGTCACTTTAGAATCTCGCCGGCGCGACGAATGTGAATGGCCGCGCTTCCAAATGGCTAACGAATACGAATCGCCGATCGGCCACCGGCCGGAAATTACAGGCGCCATTGTTCCTCCGCCTCAGCGACATGATCCGTACGCTGCGTTTCGTTCGCGCGGGTTTCGGTTTTTTACGACCGGCAATTTATTGTCGATCCTCGGCCGGCAAATGCTCGCGGTCGCGGTCGAATGGGAGATTTACCGACGGACCCATTCCGCGACGGCGCTCGGCCTGGTTGGGCTCGTCTTCGCAATTCCAATCGTTGGGTTGTCGTTGCCGGCCGGACATCTGGCCGATCGGATCAGCCGCAAACACATCATTCTGGTCGCACAAATTTTCAGTTCGATTACATCGGCGCTGCTGGCTCTTGTATCCTGGCAACACCTCGCCATCCCGCAGATGCCGATGTTGCGGGCGTGCAACAACAGCTTGGCGGCCCTCGCGGGGGTGTTTGAGCAGCACCAGCGCGATTTTCATTTCGACGACGCTTCAATTCCGCTCATCTATCTCCTGCTTTTTCTCGGTGCGATTGCGAGGACGTTTTCATGGGCGGCGCGCAGTTCTTTTTTTCCAACGCTAGTGCCGCGCGACGCGTTTTCGAATGCAGTAACCTGGAATAACAGCATCTTTCAAATTGGTTCTGTGGTCGGCCCGTCGATTAGCGGGTTCGTCGTGGCGCATCGCGGTTTCCCAATTGTTTACATCATCGACGCGATCACAGCGTTTGCGTTTTTCTTGCTCGCGTTGCCAATCCCGCGCGCAAAACAGGCATTGAAACGAGTGGAGCAAAGCACGTGGCGGAGCCTCGCGGCGGGCGCGAAATTTGTTTTCAGCAAGAAAGTGATTCTGGCAACGATCACGCTCGATCTTTTCGCGGTTCTGTTGGGCGGCGCGACCGCGTTGCTTCCAGTTTTTGCCGATCAAATTCTGCACTGCGGTCCGGTCGGACTCGGTTGGATGCGCGCTTCGCCGGCAATCGGCGCTTTCGCGATGGCGCTGATCGTTGCTTATCTGCCGCCGATGCGCGAAGCCGGGAAAACACTTCTTTGGTGCGTGACCGGTTTTGGAATCGCCACCGTCATCTTTGGTTTATCGAAAGCGCTCTGGCTATCGTTGTCGATGTTGTTCGTGGCCGGCGCGCTCGATAGCGTGAGCGTGATCATCCGCGGTTCGATCGTTCAACTTGTTACACCGGATGAAATGCGCGGGCGCGTTTCCGCCGTGAACAATATTTTCATCGGGACATCGAACGAATTCGGCGCGCTAGAGTCCGGATTGACCGCAGCGCTTTTTGGTCCGGTCATTTCTGTCGTCGCCGGCGGAATTGGCACCATTCTGGTCGTCGCCGCGTCGGCGTGGCGCTGGCCGGAAATTCGCAAGATCGGCGCGCTCGACAGAAATTTACGATGAGCAACTCCTTATCCTGCCCTCTCCCCTTTGAAAGGGGAGAGGATGAAGGTGAGGGGATCGTTATCGGCTTTCTTGGTTGGCGTTTCACAGAAACGCCCTACAACTAATCTGATGAAAGTCGCGGCTGCCCAGATTTCGTGCCTGGTCGGCGATTTCAACGCGAACGTGCGCAAGATTCGCGACTTCGCTGTCCTCGCGAAAAAGTCAGGCGCGCAACTGATCGTGTTTCCAGAAATGGTCGATACCGGCTATTCGATGCCGGTGATTCAGAAGCACGCGAAAAAATGGAGCGATGGCGCGGTTCCTGAGCTGCAAAAAATCGCAAAAGAAATTTCAATCGCCATCGTCGCGGGGATTTCAGACCGCGACGGAGAGTCCATCTTCAATTCACAAGTTTTGGTAAACGCGCAGGGCGAGGTCATCGCGAGGTATCGCAAGACTCATCTCGTGACGGCTGCGCCGCTGGATGAGCGCGTTTGTCTTTCGCCTGGCAACGAATTTGTTAGCTGCAAGGTCGGCAAATTTACAGTTGGGCTGAGCATTTGTTACGATCTGCGTTTTCCGGAAATGGCGCGTACCCTTGTCGTCGAGCGCCGAGCAAATGTGATTGTGAATTCTTCCGCGTGGCCGCTCGTGCGCGCGGAGCATCTCCGAATTCTAGCGCTGGCGCGCGCGGTTGAAAACCAAAGCTATTTCATTATCGCCAATCGCGTCGGCACGGACGACGGCGTGACGTTCTGCGGTTCATCGCTGATTGTCGATCCTTCCGGCGCGATTCTGGCGGCCGCGCCGATTGATCGTGAGGAATTGATTGAGGCGGAAATCTCAGAACAAGTGATCGCGGACGTGCGCAACCGAGTTACGATCTTCGCTCATCGCCGGGCTGAGTTGTACAAGATCAGTTAGAACAACCGACGACGTTGGCGGAAGCGATTTAAATAATGATGAAAACGCAACGCGTTTGGCCTGGTCTGACGGTCACGATCATCCTGGCGATGCTTGGTTCGAGCGCGCTTCGGGCCGCGGATAATTCCACACCGCAGCAAGTCTTCGATGGAATGCGTCAAAGTTTCCAAGCCGACAAAGCCAAAGGTGTCCACGCTCGATATCAGTGGGAATTGAGCGGACCGAATGGCGGCGAATGGTGGATCGACGTAAACGACGGGACGTTCAAGATGGGGCGCGGCAAGATCGACAATCCAAGCGTGACATTTATTACGAGCGACAATGATTGGGTCGCGATGTCGAACGGCAAATTAAAAGGCACATGGGCATTCATGACTGGGCGCTTGAAAGTGCGCGGCAGTCAATCGATCGCGCGAAAGCTCGACGAAATTTTCCCTTAGAACTTCGCTTCGGCCGCTAACCGGACGTAGGGCGCCGGATCCGTCTTCGCACTCGCTTCGGCACGGAAGAAATCGAAGCGGCGTTTGATCGTGCAGCCGACGTCGAGCGTGATGTCGAACGGCTTGAAGTGAGAATAAGTGGCTTGGACTCCGACGCGTTCCTCACTGTATTGAACGATCGCATTGTGGACTTGGAGCTTCGCCTGCGGCGTGATCACGTCGTCGGTGCGGTAACTTTCGAAAAAGAGATTAGCAGCGACACGAAATTCCCAGTCGTCATTCGGATTGTAAACCAGCGCCGGCTTTGGAAAGACGCCTTCCAGCCGCAAATGATCGGTGAACAGCCAGATCAAACCGCCGCCCGGCGCGACGATTGGATTGGAATAAATTGAACCGCCGGCGCCAATGACCGCGAAGATTTTGTCTTTCTTGAGCGGAAATGTGACCCACACTTTCCAGGGGACGTCGATCGAATCGCCGGTCACGTGATTTTGGAAATACGGTCCGGGATCGATCTCGATACCAGCCCCTGCGTGATCGTGGAAGATGTATTCATAGGCCAATAACGCGTGAATCGTTTGCAGGTGATCGGGTAATCCATTATCCGTCCCGCCGAAATCAAACCGCTCATATTCAACGCCCGCCTGGAAATACCAGTTTCCGGTAACGTGAAACCGATGGGCGTAGCTGAAATCATTATAGAGCGAGTCGCCGTGACCAAGCTTGTTGTTATCGTCGTAAAAATCGCTCTTACCGGTGTAAACCGTCTCGTAACCAAAAAGCTCGGTCGAGTTTTTATTCTCGTCGCTGGGCGATGGCCCGGGCTGCAGTTCCGGCCCGGTTCCGGCAAGGACCGGTGAAATGAGGCTGAGAAAACCGACGGTTAAGGCGAGACGGAGGCTATTCATAACTTTTGGCGCTAACAGTAGTTGTCGATCTTGTATTCGTTTGGCCTGACCAATCTCCGTCTATCCCATTCTAGCTTTCTCAGCAAGGGGCGAATGAAAAGATTGCAGCATCTGGGAATTTTTGGCATTTGACTCGCTTCAAATTGGCATTACCGTGCACGGCTTTTCTGTGACAAATCCCCCTCTTGCGATAGCAAATCCGTTTGCCGGAATCGACCATGGCGTGGCCCTTTGGTTTCACGCGCACCTGACGCCCACATTCGTGAGCGTACTCCGAGGAATTACTGAATTCGGCTCGAGCGAGTGGATTGCCATCGTCCTTTCGGTCGCAGTCCTGTTTTTCGTTTTCAAACGCTGGTGGCCGTCGCTCCTGATGATGGTTGTAGCCGTCCCGGGCGGGATGCTCTTGAACGAGTGGATCAAAATTGTGGTGCATCGACATCGTCCATTTGTCGACGGCTGGTTTGTCGATTGGTCGGGTTACAGCTTTGCCAGCGGCCACACCATCGGCGCCACGCTGCTTTACGGACAAATTGCTCTGTTCATTATCCCGATGATCAAAAATCGCCGCGGTCGCGTGTTGGTCTTTTCGGCGGCGACTTTCGTCATCGTTCTTGTTGGGTTCAGTCGGATCGCGCTCGGCGCACATTACTTAACCGACGTGCTCGGCGGAATGTTTCTCGGCACGAGCTGGCTGACGCTTTGTCTGTTGGTATCGCGTCCGTTGCGGCGAGCGGTTCTGCCACCGGTTATTGCCGATGTCTTGCCGGATACAACCGCGACGTTGGTCCCGGTTCCGGTGCAAGCTGAAGCGGCAGCGGTGCCAGCTTCAGAGTCACTGATTTAACGCAGTCTCGTCCATCCGGCGACGCCTTCGGCCGCGTTTCGTAGTAGCATCATGATCGGCTTCGGCTCGGTCTGAGCTGAAGTCTTTTGGAACATGAAAGCCCCGAGTAAGGTTCAACTTACATTTTATTTGCTCGGCTTCGGAGGGGCAGTTCTTTTTACCGCACTACTAATTCGAGAGGGAGCTGCCAAGGTCCTCGACGCGTTTGTCACGCCGGAATGGGTCATCGCGGGCATCGTGGCATATCACTCCATTCCAATATTTCTCGATGCCGCTGCCTGGTGGGTGCTCTTTCCAGCACCGGAACGTCCTTCGTTGCGCCAACTGGTATGGATGCGTTGGATTGGCGAATCGATCAGCACGCTCGTGCCGTCGGCCGCGGTCGGCGGAGATATCATTCGCGCGCGACTCGCCGCCCTGCACGGTGTGTCGCTTCCAGTCGCGGCGGGGACGGTGATTGTCGATCTGACGTTAGGTGTATTTGTCCAGGCCGGATTTACCCTGCTGGGCTTGGTGCTTCTTGTTCAGGCGACGGGACAAACAAGTTTTGTTCGTCCGACGCTGTTCGGAATGGTCATTGCTCTTCTTGCTTTTGGCGGGTTCTATTTCGCCCAGCGACGGGGGATGTTCGGATTTGTCGGGCGTCTGATTTCGCGTCTAACCAGTTCCTCCGATTGGCAATCGCTGGTGCAACGCGGCGATACTTTGGATCGCACTGTCCGGTCACTCTATGGCCATCGCCGCAGCCTTCTCGGATGCTGCGCCTGGACAATTGCTTCGCTCGTTCTCGCTTCTGGCGAAACCTGGATCGCGTTGTATGGCATGGATCTTCCAGCATCCTTCATCAATGCGCTCATTCTGCAGAGCATGGCTTTCACGATCCGCTCAGCCGCCTTTGCCGTCCCCGGTGGCATTGGCGTTCAGGAAGGCGGCTACGTTCTCGTTGGCAGTCTGCTCGGTATTCCCGGGGAATCTGCTTTTGCTCTTTCTTTGATTACGCGATTGCGGGAACTAGGCCTCGGTATTCCGGGCCTGATTGTTTGGCAGGTTATTGAAGGCCGGCGTTTGTTGCGGGCGCGGACTGAGCCTGCCTCTTCGTAGCATTTTAATTTGCCGATCTCCCGGCTCAGGTTTGCCAGTCGTCCCTTCACTTTCGCCGAATCTGTGAAATTGGTGCGCACGCCCCACCAGATCCATGCCAGTCCGCCAGGCAAATCGAGTTGTTTTCTGAGCTGAACGATAACTTCTCCATCGCCGTACGCTTCCAGGAAGGTCATCGAAAACGGCAACCATTGTCGGCTCGGCACGATTCCCACCATGTCGAGCAGGAAGACGAGCAAATCGTCCGCCTGCCGAGCAGCGGTCGCGAGCGATTTTTCATGGACAATTTCAAAGTCAATCAGTCGTGCGCGGTTACTGCTCGGATCGTAAATTACGTTCTGGCTTGTGCCGTCGCCGTGGGACCAACGGCCGCGAAAATGGTCGCTCCAAAATTGATGGGCGCAGCGAAATTCAGTCGCCGCGGCCACCAACATTCGCCGCGTGAGCGTGCCGCGGTTCAAATGCTCCCATAAACTTTCGCCCGGAAGCTTCTCAGCAATGACACATCTTGTGCCGGAAGCATAGGCGCGAAAACGATCGCCATTGAGCATCCCAAAGCAGCCAACTTCCCAACGCTGCCAATCTTCCACCTTGCTCCAGAACCGAATCGGAATGTCGGCCATGCGAAAATAGAGATTGGTGAGCTCGGCCAGCTGTTCGCTGTGAAGATTGCGGCGCTTGATGATAACGCGTCGCCCGCGCCGCGTTTTCTCTATGATCGAATTAATCGCGAGCGCTTCGACAAGTCTTGTTGCCACGTCAGCCAGGCCGAGCGGCGCTTCCGCCAGTTTACTCGCCGCCGTGATCAGACCGGCCGGAACGAGATTCTCAACCAATGCAGCCCCATCTCCCAAAATACCCATTTTGTCTCTTCTTTTCGACGGCTTTGATCTCGATAACTTCAAATCTTCTTCGTCGAAAGCTTAAACTATAATCGTCTCTCCGACGTTCATTACTCGTAGCTTTGCTTTTGTCCCGCGCTTTTTTAATTCTTGCCTAAATGCTTCCGGCGTCCCGGTCAGCACCGGAAACGTGCCATAATGCATCGGAACACCATTCCAGGGCTGACAAGCTTCACCGCGTCCGCCGCACGGACCGGGCCCATGGTGAAATGATCGCCGATGCAAACCAGCATGATGTCGATCTTGTTGTAATCGGAAACGCGCGCGATGTCGGAAAAAAATCCGGTATCGCCGGTGTGATAAATCGTCGGTCCGTTGCGAATGCAAATGACAAGCCCTGTCGGCATGCCGGCGGGGACTGCCGGCGAATCTTCATCTTTCTGCACAGTCGACCCGTGCCACGCCGGAACAAGGCAAGCCGTCACCTCGGCATCCAGTAATGTCAGCTCTCCACCGATGTGTCCGGTCGTGTCGCTGTCCGCCTATTTGCCCGGATAACCGAGTACGTTCACCACCGCTGCCGACAAATCGAAGTTCGCCACCAATTTCGCTCCGGTCTTTTTCCCGATCTCGACCGCGTTCCCGACATGATCGGAATGTCCGTGTGAAAGCAATATTAGATCGACATCTTTGAGAGCAGCCAATTCATCTTTGCCTTTTTCAAAAACGGGATTGGTCAGCCACGGATCGACCAAAAGCACTTTTCCGCCCGGGGTGACGATTTTGAAACCTGATTGCCCATACCAGGTGAGTTGCGTTTGCGCCATGATTTTACGGAAACGAAAACGCGCGGTTGAGCAAAACATTTTCCTGGGCGAAAAGAAGTTCGTCCATGATTACACCCGAAGAATATCTGGCGGGGACCGATCCGCGGATGGCCGCGCTGATCGCGCGTTCGTTGCGTTACAATGTTAAGCCGGAAAGCTCAAAGAGGCCGTTCGATGCGCTCGCCGAATCGATCGCTTATCAACAGTTAAGCGGAAAAGCTGCAGCAACCATTTGGAAACGCGTCCGCGCGCTCTATCCGCGCCGAAAGTATCTCGATCCGAAACGGATCCTGGAAACGCCGGATGAAAAGCTCCGCGGCGCGGGACTTTCGCGAAACAAAGTCGCCGCGATCAAGGATCTGGCCGCAAAAACGATCGACGGGACGGTGCCGAGCGCGCGCAGATTGGCGAAGATGAGCGATGAAGAAATCATCGCGCGTCTGATCACTGTTCGCGGGATTGGGCGTTGGACCGTCGAGATGCTGCTCCTTTTCGATCTCGGCCGGCCCGACGTCTGGCCGGTGGACGATTACGGCGTGCGCAAAGGATTCGCGAAAACGTTTGGTAAGAGAAAACTTCCCAAACCGAAACAGCTGATGAAGCTGGGTGAAAAATGGCGACCTCATCGCTCAGTCGCGGCCTGGTATTTCTGGCGCGCACTCGATAGCGAAGACCGGGCCTAAGTGAAGTTGACTTTGCCGGCAACGCTCACTAAAACGCCGGATTATGGCGATGATTCACGTTAATCGGGGCGCAACGAGTCTGGGCACATTTCCGGAGGAAAAAGTTCGCGAAGGAATTCGCGCCAGTCGCTTTCTCCCAAGCGATCTTGGTTGGCGCGAAGGGATGGCGAGTTGGCAGCCGCTTTCGCAATTTTCGGAGTTCGCCGACGACATCGCCGCCGCGCCGGCTGCGAGCGCTCCTCCTCCACAAACTCCCACCGCTCCAGCGATGATCGCGCCGGATGCAGGATCGACATCTGCGCCGCGAAGCGGATTGCCGTGGGACGAGCGACATAGCAAGGGATTGTTTTCCGCGTTCATTGAAACCCTGCAGATGGTCCTGAGTAAACCCGGCGCCGCTTTTACCGCGATGAGGCGTGAAGGTGGTTTGGGCGAGCCGCTTCTTTTCGGACTTATCGGCGGCAGCTTCGGGTTCATCGTCTATTTCATTTACAATCTTGCTTTTCAGTCTCTCGGTATGTTTGCGAACCGGAACAATCCGTTGACCCATCTCATCGGCGCCGGCATTGGAGGAATCGTCCTGATCGTTTGCGCGCCGTTATTTGTTTTGCTCGGGATTTTTATTGGCTCGGCCATTTTGCATCTCTGTCTCCTGCTCGTCGGCGGAGCCAAGCAATCATTCGAAACTACATTTCGGGTGGTCTGTTTTGCCGGAGGTTCGGTGAATCCGC
Source organism: Chthoniobacterales bacterium (assembly GCA_035603575.1). Lineage (GTDB taxonomy): Bacteria > Verrucomicrobiota > Verrucomicrobiia > Chthoniobacterales > UBA10450 > AV40. The sequence goes on along the minus strand of DATNKD010000110.1, from coordinate 27,114 downwards.
TCCTGGTCATTCCTTTCTGTGGCGGATTAATCGTCAGTGTATGGAAGATCGTCCTCTATTGCATCGGTCTCGCCCGTGCTCACGAAACCGATACCGGTCGCGCGGTGTTGGCGGTATTTCTGCCGCTGATTCTGTGCTGTGGTGGTGTGATTCTGTGCGCGATGTTGTTCGGCGGCATTGGTGCAATGATGCACAATTGGAATCCTTGATTCGTCAACAGTGCGCCTCTCCTATCGGCCTCTTGCGCGGGGCGAACTTAATCATGAACTGATTTGGCTCGCCGTCTCGCTTGGTTCGCTGGCGCTTGCCGCTGCCTGGTTTGCGCTTCGATTGCCCTGGCCGCGTTGCATTTTTCTGGCGATCACCGGTCACCCGTGTGTCACTTGCGGCGCGACTCGCTCAGCCATCGCCTTTTTCCATGCGGATTTCTGGAGTGCGTGGAAATGGAACCCGCTCGTCTTTCTTTTCTTGAGCGGATTGTCGATCTTCGACGCCTACGCTTTCGCCGTTTTGGTAATTCGCGCCCCCCGATTGCGCATCGAGCAGTTCACTCGGGCGGAAAAAATCGCGCTGCGCCTGGTCGCAATCATCTTGTTGCTCTCGAACTGGATCTACCTGCTCTCGCGGCCGCACGGTTTGTTTTAGAGCTCTGGTTTAAAGCGTTGAGCTCGGATCTACTCAGCGCGCGCCAATGTCCGAGCGGGAAATTGCCCAGCCGGAGATTTCCAATCCGCACCCGCACCAGCCGTTTCACTTCGTAACCGACCGCATAAAACATGCGCCGAATCTGCTGATTAATTCCCTGGCGCAAAACAACGCGCACTTTGGTTGGACCGATCGAATGGAGGCGCGCAATTTGCGCGCGTTGACCATCGAGAAAAATTCCGTGCAAAAGTTTCTGCGCGACCGCGCTGTCCCATTGTCGATCTAACATGACCTCGTACTCTTTCTCGATTTTGAAGCGCGGGTGAGTGAGTCGCTGCGCGAGATCGCCGTCGTTCGTTAACAGGAGCAATCCTTCACTCTGGGCATCGAGCCGGCCAATATTGAAAAGACGGGGAAACTTTGGCGGCAGCAAATCGAAAATCGTGTCGCGCGCGCGCGGATCGCTCCGGGTCGAAACAAATCCCGCCGGTTTGTGAAACGCAATCGTCATCGCGCGCTCGAGATGAACGAGCTTGCGATCGACTTTCACATGATCGCGCTCGCTTGGTTGCGCGCTGAAATTTGTGCAAACACGGCCGTTGATGCTGACGCGTCCGGTCGCGATCAGTTCATCGCATCGCCGCCGCGAGCCGATGCCGGCTGCGGCAAGGAACCGATTCAAGCGCACGGTTCAACTTCGGCGAAAGATCGATCTCGATCTAGCGAAAGCGACAATCAGGCGTCCGGCTTCGTTTTGGGAAGACCGACAACCTTGCGACCTTCTTTCCATTGGCCGCGTTTCTTGAGCAGCTCGACCCGCTCGAAGCGCTTTAGAACATTGCGTTTTGCGACAATGGTGCTGGCTCCTCTGAGACTTCGATGCTGTGACATAGGACGAAAATGAGCGCCAAAGCTAGCGCGAAGACAGGATTTTTCAAATGCGCAGTCGCTCTCATTCAGAAGAGCGTCGGCTATAACTGATTACTTAGGACAACATATCGACCGCTGGCCATCATTTGGTGATAGATATGAAAGCGCGCCGTCAGGAGTTGCTGCCAATATGGAACGCGATCTTGTTCGATGATTAAGAAAATCCCCTGCGGATCTCCCCAATGGCGCAAGATCGCATCCTCGTTAATGGAAACGTTCGTGCCGCCGGCAACATGCATTTCGTCGTCCGGTGGCTCGTTCATCAGATAAAAGTGACGGTGCAAATAAAAAACGAGGCTGCTCGCATCATCGAGCTCGCCTTCGTAAACCACCGCATCTTTGTCAGCGCTCTTGCTCTCCAAAAAGCGAGCCGCGTCGGCCAGTGAAAACTGTGGCGCCATTCGCGCCACGCTGTCCGAAAGCGAAAGCGCAATTGGCACCATTGCCGCTGCCAAAACGCTCAGGCAAAGTCGCGGCCGACTTTTCGCTGCCAAATAAGCAGCGATGATCGAGGCAACAATTAGCGAAACAGCGACCAGCGCGAGCATCGGTCGCAAAATTTCCCACGCCGCGGGCGGCAGCGTTTGTAATGCGTCCCACGTTGTCCAACTTCCATCTCCGTTTTCGCCGCGACTTTCGCTCGCTCGCATGAAATGCGGCTGGAAGAGCGCCACCAAACCCGCAGCGATACCCGTTAGTCCGACTATGCTCCTGCCGACAAGCTGCCAACGTTGCGATATTCTCTCCCACGCGGTCGCGGCAAAAATTGCGAACGCGCTCCACATGCTCATGGAATAATAATCCTGACGTTGCCCGATAATCAGGAGCGGCAGAAAAACCGCGGCCATCCAACACAACGGCAGAGCTTCGGCGAATTCGAGTCCGCGAGGTCGAATCACTTTTCGCCAGACGAAAATTGTTCCGGGAACAATGGCAACCGACCACGGAAACCACCAAACCAGATGCATCCAAAAAAATTGGAATCGTGGGACTCCGTTATCGCTCCCCGGGACATTGGAAAAAGAACGCAAATGTCCAAGCCATTCGACCCGGAAAAGTTGCTGCAAAAATCCGGGGAAATGCAGTTCGGTTGCGATGTACCACGGCACGAACAGCACCACGTAGATCGAGATATACCCCCAATGAAAAAGGTGACGGAAGCGCAGACGCGCTTCGCGGTAAAAAAATCCGAGGAAAAGAAAAATCGCCAGGGGGTAAATTAATCCTAGCAGGCTTTTCGTCAGGCAAGCCAGTGCGCAACAAATCCAAACACCGAGAAACCAAAAATTACGCCCGCGCCGCCGCCGATAGCCGCACACTCCACAAAAAATTGCGCCGGCGATGAACGCGGTGAACACAGGTTCGGGCATGATGACGCGCCCGAGCAGCGCTGTGCCGCAGCTGCAAAGATAAATCAGGCCCGCAAAAAATCCGCGCCAGTAATCTCCCAATTTTTCGCCGATTAGAAAGGTCAGTGCCACGCTTGCCATCGTTGCCAATGCGATCGGCAGGCGGGCGGCGGCGGAATGGAGCCCGAAAATTTTGAAAGAGCCGATGATGAGCCAGTAAAGCAGCGGTGGTTTCGGCAGCCGCGGTAACCCATCGTTCGTCGGCCAAAGCCACTGATGGGTTTGAATCATTTCGCGCGCCGCGCCGGCATATTGGCCTTCGGTGTGATTGTAGAGATCGCCCCAGCCGAGCGTGGTCAGATGGAGCAGCGCCGCGAGCGCGATCAGCGAAGCAAACAGCGCGTGACGGAGCGGAGGCGGATTCAACGCCGGAGGATCAATCAGCGCATCCTCAATACTGAAAGTGCGGGTGCCGGCGGTCATCGCGCTAATCGTCACGCCGAACTCGGACGAGCGCGATATTTTTCCCAATCGGCCGGTAACGGCAGCAATTTCGCAGCCGGCATTTCAATTAAAGCCAGCGTTTGCCGGCATTCGGCAATCAATGCTTCATCCGCTGGCCGTGTAATTCGGAAAGCGCACCAGAATCGCGCGCGTTGCAATTGATCAAGCCAACCATCGATCACGAGTCGGTCGCCAAGTTTGGCCGCGCGGCGATAATCGATCTCAGTCCGGATAACGACCGGATATCTTTGGGTTTGCGCCATTTCGGCGAGAGGAAGTCCGAGCTCTTCCGCAAGTTGTGTCCGCGCAATTTCGATGAAACGGAGATAAGCGATGTTCGATACGACGCCGCCGCAATCGGTGTCGAAGAACATAACTTGAACTTCCGTGCGTATGCGTGGTTGCTCAGAATTCATTGTAAGATCGACATCACCGCATCCACGACTTCCGGCACCGTCACTGTTTTCATGCAGCGAAAATCAATCGGACATTCGCGCAAGAAACACGGGCTGCATTCAACATGATGCCGAATGATGATGTGTCCGTTACCGAGAGGGCCGGTAAGCGCCGGTTCGGTTGAGCCAAAAATGGCAACGATCGGAATGCCGAGCAATGCCGCGAGATGCATCGTGCCGGTGTCGTTAGTCAACAGTGCGCGACAACCGCGTAGTTCTTCGATCAACTGATCAAGAGTCGTTTGGCCGATTCGATTCGAGCATTTGTCACCAAGTGCGGTAGCGATTGTTTCGCCGATCGCTTCATCTCTTTTCGTTCCGAACAAAATCCATTTGGCGTCCGATTGCGCGGAAACGGCGGCCGCCGCTTCCGCAAAACACTCGGGCAGCCATCGTTTGGCCGGGCCATACTCCGCGCCGGGACACAGGCCGAGAAGTTTTTGGCCGTTGACGTTCGATGTTTGCGAGAATGCCTGATTCGCATCACGCACAAGATCGACATTTGCGCCGCAATCGTCTGCAATTCGCAGGAAACGAGTCGCGTGATGCTCGGGCGGGCCCGGCCGACGCGGCTCGCGAACGATTTGATTTAATAACCAGCCGCGAGCGTGTCCGCGATAGCCGACTTTTCTCGGAACTCGCCAGCCCTCGAGCACCACGCGCAATGAATTCGGAAACAAGATTGCCGCATCAAAGCGTTCTTGTCGCCCGATCAGGCGAACTGCGCTGAAAAGCGCTTTGTTCGGCAGAGACAAGATCTCATCGACTTCTGAGATCAATTTCCACATCGGTGCAATTTTTTTTGGCGCGAGAATGGTAACGTGCGCGTCCGTCCGGCCTTTTTTGATGGCGCGCACCGCTGGCACGCTCATGACTGCGTCGCCCAGCCAATTGCTGCTGCGAATGAGGATTCGGAACGGTTTCAATTTTTGCAGCGGCAGATTTTTCGGGAGATAAACGCCGCGTTTGTAACGTGCGAGAAGGAAATTCGGGCGCGGTGTTTTCCAACGATTGTGCAGCCAAAAGCCGTCTTCCGGGGCGCGTCGAATCTGCGTTGCGATCAGTTCATTCGCCTTCGCTGTCATTGCTTCGACCGAATCGCCGGCGGCATCGATTCGATCCGCGAACACCATTCTCCAACGGCCCGGAGCTTCGGTGTAAATTGCCGTGCCGAGCAATGCTGCACCTGTGCGTTTGGTCAAAAGCGCGGGGAGGGACGTGGTCGATGCGAGTTTGCCGAAGAACGGCACCCACAGACCTTGGTCGCCCGCATGTTGGTCGCTCAGTATACCGATGGCGCCGCCCTCGCGAAGCAGTTCGATTGCTTTTTGAAAACCTTCGCGCCGATCGAAAAGTTCGACTCCGGCGCGAGCACGCAATGCGCGGACATGGCGGTCGATGTATCGGTTCGCCAGAGGCTGGTAAATTGTACTATTCCGAACGAAGCCAATGACCGGGGGAAACATTTGCGCCTGCAGCTCCCAATTGCCGATGTGACTTAAGACGAAAACGACCGGCCGACCGCTGCGCAGTTCGCGTTCCGGCGCCTCCGCGTTGTCGACCTTGACCCGCTCGCGCACTTTTTCGAGCGGCATGGCCGCGAGTTTTAACCCGCAAAGAAGATTCGACCCAAGCCGTTGAAAATGCTGACGCACAATGCGGCGTATCTGTCGCGACGACTTCTCCTCTCCAAAAGCGATCTCGATATTCCGGAAAGCCAGTTGTCGATATCTCGGAAGCAGCAGCCATCCGCAGAAACCAAGCGCTCTTCCCAACGCGAACAAAAGGCGTAACGGGAAAAAACTGATCAGGGCGAAGCCTGCGCGGTAGATAAGATAAACCAAATACTCGAGCATCGCTTTCGGCCAGCGCGTTGCCGAAGGCGTCCAGCGTAAATTTGCCTGCACGCCGCTGCAATGAATATAATGTGACGGTCGGCGCAGAGCTTCGTTAGGCATATAAGCGGCGCTGCCAAACAACATGAAAAAGAATTTGTGGCTCGGTCTCAATGAGCGCGCACGAAAAGGGCTTTCTCCGCGCAATTACAAAAGCGACACTGTCGCCCAGCGAATCGCCGAATCGGGCGTCGATGCCGGCGAATTGGCCGCCGCTCGCGGCAAAGCAGAGATAAAGAAGGTTTGGATTCCGGGGGTGGAAATTTTTTCCAGAGAAATTCATCCCCAACGTCATCGTGGCAGTTTTGGCGAGTTGGCGCGTGATTCGCAGGGGGTTCTGGGCAAAATCAAGCTTTGGCCAAGGCAATGGTCGGCCGCGCGGATGTTCGCAAACAGCGCCAAAGGATTTCACATTCATCCCCCCAGCATTCCGGCGGATACGACGGCGGAAAAATGGCTGCGGCGTTTATTTGTGAACCAACCGCAGAATTATTCGCTGCGTCCGTACGATCGCGAACAGTGGGACATCATGTTTTTTCTCCAGGGCCGCGCGGAAATTTTTCTACGCGATGTGCGCGGCGGTCTACCCGTGCGCAACATGCGCCTTTTTGTCGATGGCGATAATCATCGCGGCCACAACAATGTCGGCGTCGTGATTCCTCCGGGCGTCGCGCACGCGATTCGGGCCGAAGGTTCGGAAGACCTAATCATGGTTTACGGAACGAGCACAACGTTTCAGCCCGAATTCGAAGGTCGCATTGCCAGCGAGATTGAAACATCGGAGCTGCCGGAATCCTGGCGAAAATTTCTTTCTTTGTAGCGGCGCTCTCTGAGCGTCGGACAAATAATGCGACGGTCAGAGACCGCCCCTACAGTTCGTCAATGAAGCGGCAATTCAATCCAGCTGAGCTTGAGCTGATGGACCAGCCGCAGCCGGTTTCAGCCGAACTGGAAAGTGATCTTGAAAATATCCGGGAGCTCAATCGCTGGTTTGGCAGTTACGCGCTGATCTCGATGTTTCTCGGTCCTTGGATCAAGCCCGGCGCGCGCCTGCGCATTGTCGATCTTGCAACCGGATCAGGCGATATTCCGCGATTGATCATGGAGTACGGACGCAAGGTCGGCGCTGAGTTGCGCATCGATGCGGTGGATCAACAATCCGCAACTCTCGAGATCGCGAAGAGACTCAGTGTCCGTTATCCGGAAATTACTTTTGTTGAAGGCGACGTCTTAGAGTGGCAACCGACGGAGCCGTGCGACATCGTCTTCTGCACGATGGCGCTCCATCATTTCAGCGAAGCCGATGCAGTGCGGCTGCTACAACATTGCTGCAAACTATCCCGAAAATCTGTATTGGTGTCGGATCTGCGCCGCAGTTGGATTGCCACAATCGGCGTCCACCTTCTCACTGCGACTGTGTTTCGCGAGCCAATGACTAAATACGATGCTCGGCTTTCCATCGCGCGAGCCTTTTCCTTTTCCGAAATGAACCAATTGGCGCAGCGCGCTGGCTGGACAAATTTCGGTCACAGAACTTTTCCCTTCGCTCGCCAGGCGATCTGGCTCCAAGCGCAATGAAGGTTCTGGAAACAGTCGCCGAAGCGCAGAACTACGCGAAGAAAGAACCGCGTCTCCTGGTGCCGACGATGGGGGCGTTGCATAGGGCGCATGGGGAGTTAGTTCGAGTTGCGCGCGACCAGGCGGGGAAAAATGGCGAAGTCGTCGTCAGCATTTTTGTAAATCCGCTCCAATTCGAGCCGGGAAGCGATTACGAACGTTATCCGCGACCGGAACAAGAAGATGAAGAATTCTGCCGGAAGTTGGATGTCGATCTTTTGTTCCGGCCAAGCGCGACCGAGATGTATCCGGATAATCGCTCCGTGTTTGTGGAGGAAAATTCGCTGTCGAGTGTGCTCGAAGGCAAATCGCGGCCGGGACATTTTCGCGGCGTTTGCACAGTGGTGGCGAAACTGTTCAACATTTTGCAACCGGACGGGGCGGTGTTTGGTGAGAAAGATTTTCAACAGCTGGCCATCATTCGCCGAATGGTGCGCGATTTGAATTACAAGATCGACATCGTCGCGGTGCCAACGGTGCGCGAAGCAGATGGACTGGCCTGCAGCTCGCGCAACATGTATTTGAACGCCGAGGAGCGGAAGCAGGCTGCCGTTTTGCGTAAAGCACTGCTGGCCGCGAAAGGTTCCGGAAAGAAGTCCGCGAAGGAAATTGTCGATCTCGCGCAATGGATAATCAGCGAAGCGCCGCTGGCGCGAATCGATTATGTCGAGCTTGTCGACGCGGCGACTTTGCAGGCGCTCGAATCCGTGAAGTCGAGTTCGCTGCTCGCCCTTGCGGTTTTCTTTGGGAAAACCCGTTTGATCGACAACATTGTCCTTGGATGAAGGAATACGATTTCGTTGTCATCGGCAGCGGTATCGCCGGACTGAGTTTCGCGCTGAAAGCGGCGAAGCACGGTTCGGTGGCGGTCATCACGAAGCGTAAAGGACCGGATACGAACACGGCGTGGGCGCAGGGGGGCATCGCTTGTGTGACAAGCGACGAGGATTCGTTCGAACTGCACGTCCGCGATACACTCGAAGCCGGCGCGGGATTATGTGACGAAAACGTGGTCCGCACAGTTGTTACGGAAGCGCCAGCACGAATTCAGGACCTTATCGATCTTGGCATGCAGTTCGATGAGCGCGAAGTCTCCGGCCACCGCGAATTTGATCTGGGTCGCGAAGGCGGGCACTCGAAGCGGCGCGTTCTGCACGTGCAAGATGTCACCGGAAAAGAAATCGAGAACGCATTGCTACGCGAATTGGAGCGGCAATCGCATGTCGATCTTTTGGAAAATCACATGGCGGTTGATCTGATCACGGCCGCCAAGATCGGCTTCGCGGCGGAAGATCGTTGTCTCGGTATTTACATCCTCGACGAAAACAGCGGCGAGGTAGAAACGATCCGGTCCGATCGGATCGTGCTCGCGACCGGAGGTTGCGGAAAAGTGTATCTCTACACAACCAATCCGGACATCGCGACCGGCGACGGCGTCGCGATGGCCTGGCGTGCCGGTGTGATAATTGCGAACATGGAGTTCGTGCAGTTTCATCCGACTTGTCTGTTTAATCCCAAGGCGAAATCATTTTTGATTTCGGAAGCGGTTCGAGGTGAGGGCGGGATTCTCCGCAGCAATCGCGGTGAAGATTTCATGAAACGCTATGATCCGCGCGGCTCGCTTGCGCCGCGGGACATTGTCGCGCGCGCGATTGACGCCGAGATCAAACGCTCCGGCGCTCAATGCGTTTTTCTCGATATCACTGACAAGCCGGTGGAATTTTTGCGCGAGCGCTTTCCGAATATTTACGAGACCTGTTTGCGCTTTGGGATCGACATGACAAAACAGCCGATTCCGGTGGTGCCGGCAGCGCATTATCAATGCGGCGGAATCAAAACCGACATAAACGGCGCGACGAGTCTGCCTGGTTTGTACGCGGTTGGCGAAGTTGGTTGCACCGGATTGCACGGAGCGAATCGTTTGGCCAGCAATTCGCTCCTCGAAGGTTTGGTCGTGGCGCATCGCGCGTGCGAAGCGATGATGCTGGAACGACGTCCATCGCGCGCAACGCCGCGAATTTCACTACCCGAATGGCAATCGGGCGACGTTCAGGATGTCGATGAACTGGTGGTGATTTATCATAACTGGGACGAAATCCGGCGGTTGATGTGGGATTACGTTGGGATTGTGCGGACAGACAAGCGGCTGCAGCGAGCGAGTGCGCGCTTGCGCAATCTCCAGCGCGAGATCCGGGAATTTTATTGGAACTTCAAAGTGTCGGTGGACCTTTTGGAGCTGCGCAATCTCGCCACGGTGGCGGCGTTGATTGTCGACTCGGCGTTGAGTCGCAAAGAAAGCCGCGGTTTGCATTACACGCTGGATTATCCAGAAAAAAACGACCGAGAATACTTCCGGAATACTGTCGTCAGCCGCATATAGCTGGAACAGATAGTGCTTTACGAATTATAACCGCCACCGGCGCTGGTTTTTCCACAATGAAAAGCCCTTGCGCCAGGCGGGAAAATCGGATACAAACAGGCCACCCTTTGGCCATGAGACGAATCTTTGCCCTCTTACTCTTGACCAGCGCCATTGGTGCGCTGCGAGCGGAGGAACAATCGAGTTCGCCTTACGCGACCGCAGCCGACTTTGCCAAGTACGCTAGAAAACTGCGCGACGAGGCGCTGCTCAAGGTCGAACCGCAAGTGCAGATACCCACGGCTTCTCGGCCGGCGGTTCAGCGTTTCGCGTGGAAAACGAACATCGTGACCACGGTGTTCTGGATCGGGGAACAGGCTGGTGGAAATAATCCGGTGCCGAACTTCCGCAGCTCCTGGGATTTAAACTGGCAATCGAACTACGGCGGATTCGATACTCCCGAGAAATCAGAGCGGCGTAACTACATCCCGGTCTCTTTTGTCCCTCATCAGAATCCATTTTATTGCGCCTTGCCTTACAACGACGTGACGCATGGCCAATTTAAGCCGGAAGCGCCGTTGGTAATTCCGTGGTTCAAACAATCCTACATGGGACAGGGACAATCGGTTTGTTGGCATCACTGGATCGCAATTCGCAAAGGCAATCGCACCTGTTACGCCCAATGGGAGGATTGCGGTCCGTTTCGCACCGATCACTTTCAATACGTGTTTGGAAACGAAAAACCGAAGCCGAACCTCAACCATGGCGCCGGTTTGGACGTTTCACCCGCGGTGCGCGATTACCTTGGGCTGCAACCCACCGACGTGACCGACTGGCAGTTCGTCAATACGCAGGATGTGCCGCCCGGACCGTGGCGCAGTTATGGGGAGAACAACAATTTTGTGCTTGCCCGTCGCCAGATGGAACAAAAGCTCGCGCAGCAAGGTTCCAGCGGCAACACCAAGAAATAACGGCGTAGGGGCGCGCGGGAATTCTCACCCCAGCCGCGGTTTCAATTCGGTAAGCTTTGTTTGCAGTTCTTCTGCGCGCTGTGACCACGGTTCGTAATGCCGTCGCTGCGTCTGGCAAATTTCTTTTAAATGCTGGAACTTCTTGGCCATTTCCACGCAAAAGGCATCGATTGCCTTTGCGAATTGTTTCTCGAGGCTTTGGGAAAACTCGGTGCGTTTTGGAGACAATTGCCGTTCATAATCGCCCAGGACTCTTCGACGATGATTGAAGGCCAGAAAAATCGCCAGAACAGCGCCAATTCCTGCGACAATGAGCGCTACAGTCGCCGCCGTTGCGCCGCGCGCTTTTGCGAAAACTCCGACGGCTGCTGCAATCGTGATTATTGCGACAATAACACGCAGTGAAAGCGCCGTTTGTGAATAAGACCGGGCCAGCCGTTCCTGCAGCGTTTTGCCGGCGAGAATGTCGATGAAGGCCGCTTGGATTGATTCCGAGAGTTCCCGCCGTTGACCGGCAAAATCCGGGACGCCTTGCCGGGCTTGCTTTTGCAGATCGGCGGACAATTGGTTTTCGAGAAGGTCTTGCATCTGCGGCCAGAGCCCGCGCAAATCTATTTCCAATTTACCGACTGCCTGTTGCATTTGCGGCTGGAGCAATTGTCGCAGTTTTGTCTCGATCTTTCTGTGCAACTCCTGGTGTCCAACGGTGCGCCCCAAAATCAGTTGAAAGCTGCGCCACCACGTCAGCTCCTGGCGAAGCAGCGTTGTTCTCTCTTTCGTCGTCTCGTCATAAGCGCTCTCCAATTCGCGCACGATGGCCGTCACTTGGCGGAGCATTTGCTCGCGGCGCGTCTGGAGTAATGCATCGAGGCGATCGAGCACCGCGCTATCGGCTGAAATTCTGCCCATGAGTCCGCGAATTTCACGGTTCAAATCTTCTTGGGCAACACGTCCAGCCTGAAAGGTTGAGCGAAGCTTCAGCATTCGCGTGCTCGATTCGGTGACGATGAAGTTGATCTGTTCCTCCAATGGCGCGAACGCGCTCTCTTCCCAGAGCCGCTCCTTGTCCAGGCCACTTGTTCGGGCGAGTAGAGCTTTGCGCGCGGACACGGCAAAGATCGGGGGGACGAATCCGAGCCGCCGCATCGCGGTATCCTGAAGATGCCGGTGGATCACGTCGATCTCGGTTGGCTCGCGCAAATCGATTTGCTGGAGCACGAAGATGACGTTCTTGAGCCAGGTTTTTTGGAGAAAATCCAGAAATTCCCAGTTCGATTGCGTCCACGGATTCGCGACCGAGAAAACGAAAAGAACGATATCGGCGCGGGGCATGAAATCTTCCGCCACCATTTGATGCTCTTTCACCATCGTGTTCGTGCCGGGCGTGTCGACGACGTTGAAATCGCGCAGGAACGGAATCGGCAGATAGCGCTCGGTCAGTTTCGATGAAACCTCGGTCGATTTTTCGTCCGATCCGTAGCGAAAAATGTAAACGCGGTCGGTCGCCGGCAGGACATCTACCTTGGCGAATTCATTGCCGAAGAGAGCATTGAGCAGCGAAGACTTTCCGGATTTCACTTCGCCCACCACCACAAAGAGCAATGGTTCGCTGATATCGCGCCGCAGCGCCTGCAACGTGTCCAGCTCTTCAGCCGGCCGCTGCATTTCCGAGCCGAGCTTGATTATGCAGGCGAGGCCGCTTTCGAGCTCGCCCTTGAGCTGCAAATATCGGTCGGCGATCATGCCGGCAAAATCACTCGCGTGGCGTGGGGGACGGAGATGTCGATCTTGCACCGGCGGATTTCGGCGATGGCGAAGGTTTTGGCGGGAGCGGTGTTTGCATCGCGATCAATTCCGACACGGTCACGAACTTAAATCCTTTGGCCTCGAGTTGATTCAACACGCACGGCATCGCCTCAATCGTGCCGGGATGAATGTCATGCGCCAAAACGATGGACCCGGCGCGCGTATTTTTGACGATGCGATTACAGACAACGTTCGGTCCTGGCCGTCTCCAATCCAACGGATCGACATCCCAAAGCACAATTTTGTAACCGAACTCCTGGTTGATCCATTTTTTTTGCCGCGCTGTGATCGAGCCATATGGCGGCCGGAGCAAAGAGGGGCGCTTACCAATTGCGCTCCGAATTGCGTCCTCAGTTTTGCGCAGTTGCCCACGAACTCCGTCGTCCGACATTTTAGCGAGGCTCGGATGTGACCAGCTGTGGTTCGCGATTTCATGTCCCTCTCGCGTCTCTCGCGCCACGATTTCGGGATTTTCGGCAACGTTTTGGCCGATCAGGAAAAATGTAGCTTTGATGTGATGAGCGGCGAGCAAATCGAGTAGCTTTGGCGTCAATTTCGCGCTCGGCCCGTCATCGAACGTCATTGCGATGTAAGGGCCATCGACGTGGACCCAATCGAAAGTGATCCCTGGTTCAGCCGCCGCCGCAGGCTTGGGCTTTTCGCCGGTTTGCGGCGCAACTGCGTCGTCGGCCTGAACAGTGGCAATTCGGATCGAAGCAAAGAGATAAAAGAGGAGAAAACGAAAGATGAGCATGAATTTCTGCGGCTGCGCCAAACTTTCGCTGTATCTAGCAGAGGCCGCTCGTAACGCAAGGCGCGTGGCTCGCCTTCACATAAGATGTCGATCTTTGTGTAGGGGAAAATCTGATTCGCGTTTTTTCCCCGGATAACGGCATTCCTTGGCAGCCATCCTGCTCCGGAATTATTTGGAGGTCGGACATGCTCGCGCGTGATTCGGTCGAATGGGTTTTGGGAAGCTTTCATATCTCCAGAAATGAGAATACTGATTGTTGAAGATCATCCGGAAAGTCGCAGGGCTTTGCAGCGGCTGATCGAACGACGTGGACACGAAGTTGTTGCGGTCGGTAGCGCCGAGGAAGCGGAAGTTGAGCTGACAAAGCAACCTTTCCCATTTTTGATTTTGGATTGGATGTTGCCTGGCAAAAGCGGAGTGGATTTGTGCCGGGAATTGCGCTCTGCGCCGAACGGCGAGGAATTTTTCATTCTTCTCGTCACAGCACGCGATGACGCGCAGGACTTGGAACAGGCGCTCGAAGCCGGCGCGAACGATTATCTGACTAAACCGCTTGATCCGGCGCACTTAAATGTCCGGCTCTCGGTTGCGGAACGACGCATTCGGGCGCTGGTTGAGCGCAACCAGGCGCGCGCCGAATTGCATGAAACAGTCAGAAAAATGACGGACATCCTGGAAAAAACGAGTGACGGATTTTTCGCGGTGGATCGAGATTGGAGATTCACGTTCGTGAATCGGCAGGCGGAAAAGCTGCTCGACCGGCATCGCGAAGAGCTGATCGGCAAGGATTTCTGGATGGAGTTTCCAGAGTTCACGCGCAACGCGTTCGAAAAGAATTATCGGCGCGCCATGTCCGAACAGGTGGCCGTCGAATTCGAAGCAAGTGACGCGAGCGGCAAAGTGTGGTTTGAACTGCTCGCCTATCCCAGCGGAGGCGGTGTCTCAGTTTTCTTGAGAGACGTGACGGATCGCAAACGCGTTGAAGAAGAGCGGTTGACCACGAGCAAACTGGAATCGCTCGGGACGCTGGCGGGAGGAATCGCCCACGATCTCAATAACATCCTGACGGTTATTTCGGGAAACATCGGTTTGGCGCAAATCGAAGCTCCGGGCAGTTCTGGAAATCTGCACTCATTCTTATCGAAGGCCGGCGGGGCTGCGCAACACGCCGCTCAACTTTCCAACCAATTGCTCACGTTCTCAAAAGGCGGCACGCCGCTGAAGCGGGTCGCTTCGATATCCGGTCTCGTTACACAAGCGGCCGAGTTTTCGCTTCATGGATCCAACCTGCGGGCGGATCTGGACATCCCAGACGACCTTTGGAGATCCGCTGTCGATCCGGCGCAGATCGAGCAAGTGATCAATGCGCTCATCATCAACGCACGTGAGGCCATGCCGCACGGTGGGACTGTCCGGGTTTCGGCAAGCAATCTTGAAATCGAGGCCGGCTCTGGTCTTCCGATGCGACCCGGCCGTTATGTCAAAGTGCAGGTCGCAGATAACGGCGGCGGCATCGATCCAAAATCGGCGACCAAGATTTTCGATCCTTATTTTACAACCAAGCCGTTGGCGACCGGGCTTGGCTTATCGATCAGCTATTCGGTTGTGAAGAAGCACGGGGGCCTGCTGCATCTCGAAAGCACTTCGCCGGGCGGATCGACATTTGCGTTTTATTTGCCGGCCACTGACGCCGAACCAAAACTCCCCGAGCCGACGCTGGCCAATGAAATTTTCAGTTTCAACCATCAGCGCGTTTTGGTGATGGATGATGAAGTCGCCATTCGCGATCTGACTTCGGATCTACTTGGGACGCTTGGCTACGAAGTAACGGCAGTGCCCGATGGCGCGGAAGCGTTAAAAACCTACGAAGACGCGATGCGGGCCGGCGAAAATTTTCAGGCGGTCATTTTGGACGCAACGATTCGCGGCGGAATGGGAGGCGTGGCCACGATTCAGCGGCTGCGGGATCTCGACCCGAATGTCACAGCGATTATTTGCAGCGGTTATTCGGACGAAGCAGCCCTGGCCGAATTCTTGACTTACGGCTTTCGAGCAGCGCTGCCAAAACCGTTTACTCGTCATGAACTGGCGAGTGTCATCCAACGCGCGCTCGAAGCGACCAAAGTCTAGCAGCGAATCGGTTTTCCCAAGATCGACAAGCCGCTGGAAGACGCGCTCAGCCCTTGCGGACTTTGTCCAATTCGGCCAGGAATGCTGCGATGCCGCCCATGTACAAGCCGTCGTAGCGCCAGAGTGTTTTGCCTTCGCCGTTCAACACGACAAGAGTGGGGAAGCCTTCGACCTGATATCGCTCGGCCAATTCTTGATTTTGTTTTCTTGTTTCAACGCTTTGCGCTTTACGGCGCGGGAAATCAACCTCCATTAGAACGAGATTTTTGCTGGCGTAGTTCTTGAATTGCGGCTGCGAGAGAATGGCTTTGTCGAGCTGAAAACAAAAACCACACCAGTCGGAGCCGGTGAAATCGAGGAGCAAAAGCTTATGGCTCGCTTTCGCTTCCTGCTGGGCCTTTGTATAATCGGTTGTCCATGCCTGATCGGCGCGCGCGCAGGATGCACTGGAGAGGGCCAAAATGACCCCAATCGGTACAATTAAATTCTTCACGTCGAAATTTGATTCAATCAGCTCTTCGGCGCAAGTATGCCCCGGCTGCAAGGCAAACACCACTGACGCGGATTTGCCCGCTCAGTTTATTCCAGCCCCCGCGCCGTTACGCGGGAGTCAAATCGCAATTCGCGGCCTAACGAATGTGTCCCGAGACGAGTTTCGTCATCTCGAACATGCTGACCTGGTTCTTGCCGTTGAATACGGCCCGCATCGCGTCGTCGGCGTTGATTTGAGTTCTTTTTGTCTTGTCCTGTAGACCGTTCCTCTTGATGTAGTCCCAGAGCTTCTTGGTAAGCTCGGAACGCGGCAACGGTTTTGAACCAACGATAGCGGCGAGCTTGTCGTCGGGTTGGACTGGTCTCATGAAGGCGGGATTGGGCTTGCGTTTTGAAGGAGTTTTGGTTTTCGGCATACACGCTGATTAATGCTTCGTCTGCGGCAGAGCAACACTAATTTTCAGGTTAAAATTCTTTTGCTTGCTAATTGGATCGACGCACCACAACCGCGGCCACATCGTCCGGCGGCGATTCACTGGCTTCGGGCGTTGCTGCTTTCAACATCAGCTCGAGCAACGCGTCCGCGCTTGCAGCAAAAGGATTAATCATTCCCGCAAGTTGGGTCGGCGTCGATCGTGGCCGGCCATTCTTAGCTGCACCAAACAATCCGTCGGTATAAAGCGTGAATGCGTCGCCCGGATTCAATTCGAGAATAGTTTCAGCAAACTGTGATTGTTCCACTAGCCCGAGCGGCGGCGCCGACGAAGCTATCGCTTCGGTGCCGCGACCGAATCGAGTCACGAGCAATGGCGGGTGACCCGCGCCGACCACGCTCGCCTTTCCGTTATTCGGATCCAGTGCCACGCACATTGCGCTCATGAAAGACCGACCGCCAAAAATTCCGCGCAGATCATTGTTCACTGCTTCCATGATCGCCGCCGGCTGCTCGTGTTCTTCGTGGCCGTGGTGGAACAGAAGTTTGGCCAGAGTCGTCATTAAAGCGGCCGAGGCGCCGTGACCAGTTGCATCCGCAATCCAGAACAGCCAACGATTTTTTTTAATCGGCAGCCATCCATAAATGTCTCCACCGACCTCAATCACCGGGCGGTAACAAGCGGCGATTTCCCATCCGGTCAGGGTCGGCGGTTTTTGTGGAATCAGTGACTGCTGCGTCAGCCGTGCCGCCGCCAAATCGCGCTCGAGATTTCGGCGCCACGCCGCTAATTCCTGATTTTGCTGCTGTAACTGAATGCGCAGCGAATGTAACCGCAGTTGCGTCTCGATTCGCGCGCGCAACACCTCGGCGCTGATCGGTTTAATCACAAAATCGTCCGCCCCGGCGTTGAGACATTTTACCTCGCTCTCGCCGTGTCCGGTCAACATGATCACCGGCATCCGAGCGATCTCCGGGTTCGGATCAGCCCGCAACCGTTTTAGCGCTTCCGCGCCATCGATTCCCGGCATTTCGAAATCGAGCAACAGCACGGCCGGTTGTTCTTGATGGACGAGATCTAATGCGTCGGTCGCATTGTCCGTCTCGCGACAAATGTAACCAGCTGAAGAAAGCATCCGCGCCAACAGCTTTCGGCTGGCCGCGTCATCGTCGACGATCAGGACTTGTGGGCCGGCTTCCATTGCTGCAACAGGTTCGGAAATCGCCGCCGGATTGGCTTTTACAAAATCAAATTGCGATTCTGAGGACACTGGCATTGAAATAGAACCAGTGTAAACTTCGTCCAAGCAAATTATGAAATTGTGGCTCTCACTAGCGCTGCTTACTGGGTTCCTTATTTCGGCTTGTACCCCGGATGAGGTACCGCCCGCAGGCGCGCGGCGTGCCCCCGCGCGCTATCCCGCCGAAACCGGTGTGGAAAATCAGCCGACACAGCAGCCGTTTAATCCAAACGCGCCGCCACCGGAAAACGCTGAGGCAACCGCGCAACCGCCCGCGCCGGCGCCGACCGCCGCCCCGCCCGCAAAAACTGCAAAAGGCGATTATCCGTACGGCACGCCTGTTCCTGGCAAACCTGGCTTTGTGAAAAGTCCCTACGCTGCGGATCAGGGACTTGTCGATGTGCGCGGTTTTCCGCCGGGCACAGAAGTTAAGGATCCTTTCACGAACAAAATCTTTCTTGTTCCGTAACGGCAGTTGCGGCCGATACTGAATGCAGCATCGCTTTTTTAATTGATTTATGGAGCTGCGCGTAAAACGAGCGCCTCGGGTCGAAGCTGAGATCACTGTTCCGGGGGATAAAAGTATCTCACATCGCGCTGCTATCATTGCTGCGCTTTCAAATGGCGTCTGCACTTTGCGCGGCTTTCTCCCGAGCGACGACTGCATGCATACGGTCGGCGCATTGCGAGCGCTTGGAATCCAGATTGAACAACCGGAACCGGATATTCTCATTGTTCATGGAAAGAAACGCGTCCTGACCCCGCCAAAAGTCGAGATTGATTGCGGCGGCTCCGGCACAACCATGCGCCTGCTCGCCGGTTTGCTTGCCGGTCAAACCTTTGAAACGCGGTTGGTCGGCAACCCGTCTCTCGCCCGCCGCCCGATGGATCGCATCATCGAGCCGCTGCGAAAAATGGGCGCGGACATTGTCGCTGAAGGACCGGAACAAACGCCGCCGCTGCGTATCCGGGGCGGATCTTTGCGTGGGATTCACTATCGTTCGCCCATCGCCAGTGCTCAGGTCAAGAGCGCCATTCTTCTGGCCGGACTTTTCGCCAAGGGCAAAACGACCGTGGATGAGCCATCGGCCAGCCGCAACCACACCGAGCTGATGTTTAATTATTTTTTAATCCGCACGGCGAAAACCGAAGACACTATCAGCGTTTTCGGCGACCAGGTCCCGGAGTCGCGCGATTTTACAATTCCAGGCGACATTTCTTCGGCGGCCTTTTGGTTGGTCGTGGCCGCTGCGCAATCGGGCGGCCATCTCCTCGTGCGAAACATCGGATTGAACGACACCCGAACGGCCTTGCTCGGTGTTTTGGTTCGCATGGGCGCGCAAGTGCGCGAAGCGGTCGAAGCTGTCGATCAATTGGAACCACGCGGTGTCGTTGAAGTGACCGGTGTGCCGCTCAAGGGCACGGTGATTCATGGGAAAGAAATTCCGCAATTGATCGACGAATTGCCGGTACTCGCGGTTGCGGGTGCGTTGGCCAACGGCACGACGATCATTCGCCACGCTCATGAGCTGCGTGTTAAAGAGACCGATCGGATCGCTGCGATCGCGCACAATTTACGGGGCATGGGCGTGCAAGTGATTGAGCTCAATGACGGCCTCGAAATCCATGGGCCCGCGCCATTGCGTGGCGCGCGCCTGTCCAGTTTCGGTGATCACCGAATCGCCATGGCTTTTGCCGTTGCCGGACTTTTTGCCGATGGCGAAACAATTATTCAAGACGCCGAGTGCATTCGTGAATCGTATCCGGGCTTCGAAAGAGCTTTGGACGAGTTCATCAATCCGAGTCGGGTCCGCACGAGCACGCCGGTCATTGGCACGCTCGTGCCGGCCGCGCCGGTGGAAGAATAATCACACGCTTGCTTCCCCGCGCGTTCCGCGAAAAACTGCGCGTCGCGCGCAGTCATAGATGCAAGCACAAGATCGACATCGTGTAATCGCCATAGACGGCCCAGCCGCTTCGGGAAAGAGCAGCGTGGCCCGGCAGCTGGCGCATCGTCTCGGCTTCGCTTACGTCAATTCCGGTGCGATGTATCGCGCTGTCACGTGGTCGGTGCTTAAGGCTGGCATCAATCCGACGGACAAGCATCGGATCGCGGAACTAATCGCTACTTTGTCGTTGGGCGGAGTGTTGAGGGACCGAGAACTGCACCTTTTGATCGACAATGTCGATCTAACGGAACATTTGCACGAAGATCGGGTGAACAGCGAAGTTTCACGCGTGAGCACGGTCCCGGAAGTTCGCAAGGTTCTTGTCCGGAGAATGCGTGATTACGCTCGAAAGCACGACCTGGTCGTTGAAGGTCGCGACATTGGCTCGGTGGTTTTTTCGGATACGCCCTATAAGTTTTACATCGATGCGTCGCCGGAAGTGCGCGCCCAGCGGCGCGCGGCCCAAGGGCACCGCGACGAAATCGGGCGCCGCGATCAAGCCGATTCGTCGCGCGCGGCTTCTCCGCTCGTCGTCGCGAAAGATGCGGAAGTGATCGATACCTCAAATCTCATCGTCGAGCAGGTGGTAGATGAAATCCTTAAACGATTGCGCGGAAAAATTTAGCGATTTAACGAATTAGATCGCAGGACCGCTAAATGAATTTCTACTACTGGCTTGGTTACCATCTCAGCCGGTTACTCGCCCAGTTGTTTTTTGGCTTTCGCATCATCAATCGGGAGCGCGTCATTCAGACCGGGCCGGTGATTCTGGCCATGAATCATCAAAGTTTCTTCGATCCGCCGCTAGCCGGTAACGCCTGCGATCGGCCCATTTATTTTCTGGCGAAAAAATCGTTGATGAATGTGCGGGTGCTCGGGTGGCTTTTACCCAAGCTCAACGTTATTCCGGTTAATTTAGAAGGAGGCGATCGGAGCGCGCTGAAAGCGTTGATTCGAATCCTCAGCGCGGATGAGTGCGCACTGGTTTTTCCGGAAGGCTCGCGCACGCCCGACGGGAATCTGCGTTCGGCCTTGCCCGGTCTCGGTTTGCTGATCGCGAAAACGCGCGCCCCGGTTGTGCCGATGCGTATTTTCGGTGCGTTCGACGCCTGGCCGATTCACCGGAAAATTCATTTATGGCGCAAGATCACGATCGTCGTTGGTGAGCCGATTTATTTCTCGGATGCAGATCTTACGACCGGCGGAAAGGATCTTTACACGCGGTTGAGCCAAAAGGTGATGGATTCGATTGCAGCGCTGAAGTTGCCCGAAGAAGATTTGCGCCGGCAAGATCGACATCGATAGTTTCGGCGTGAACTCGGAATCCGGCGTGTCGAAAAATGTTGTTCGGTTGATGCTCGCTATCGTCATCGCTTTCGCATTAGTCGCGCTCTACGCAAATATTCAAAAAATGAGACGCGCCAAAATAGAAAGCGTCACCTTCATCCCGGCTTCCGCTCAAACCTCCACGCCCCACCAGCGCCAACACGTTGAATAATGAGAAAGGAAAGGTGTCTAATCATGGCCATGAAAAGGTTTTTTGCATTCTCAGCTATTATTGCGCTCGCTGCTCTTGGTTCTTGTCAGAAACAGCAAACTGAAGCGGAAAAGAACGCGGAAGTTGAGCGCCAGGTTCAGGAACGCCTGGCGGCAGAGCATCAGGCCGAGCAGCAGCAACAGCTCTCCCAACGCCAGGCCGATCTCGATGCGCGCGAAAAAGCGCTCGCGGAAAAAGAGAATCCGGCGGCAGCTACATCGGCTCGTCGTGAACGGTCCGAAGCCCAACCCGAACCGGTTACTCGGCCGCGTGCCGTTTCTGGAGCGAGACCAACTTCCGGCTACTCAACTTTTTACACCAAGCTCGAGCCTCACGGCGCGTGGTTGGAGACAAGTGATTACGGCTACGTTTGGCAACCGCGCGAAGCAGAAAGTTCGCGGAGTTGGCGTCCGTACACCAACGGTCGCTGGGTTTACACCGATGCCGGCTGCACGTGGATTTCCCAGGAGCCATTCGGTTGGGCCACCTATCACTACGGACGTTGGACGCGCCTGCGCGGAATTGGCTGGGTTTGGGTTCCGGGTGATCAATGGGCACCGGCCTGGGTTTCCTGGCGGAAGAGCAACGATTACGTCGGCTGGGCGCCCCTGCCGCCGGAAGCGCGATTCGATCAACGCACCGGCATCCACAATTGGTCCGATAACTATTACGACATCGGTCCGGACCAATATTGTTTTGTCCCGACCAGAGAATTCGGCGCGCAGCGGATCGAGTCCACGATTGTGCCGCCGGAACGCAATGTGACCATCGTCAATCAAACCACCAACGTCACGAACATTACTTACAACAACACGACGGTCGTGAATGAGGGACCAAATTATGACGAAGTGCGCACGCAAAGCCGCGAGCCGATGCAGCGATTTCGCTTGGAACGCAACGTCAGCGTCGACGTGAATGTCGAAGCACCACGTCCGCTTGTTCAGGGCGAAACCGTGATCGTGGCTGCGCCGGTGATTGCGGCGCCACAGGCGAGCGAACGACCGCGGGTTGTGAAACAAAACATCACGCAAGTTACGGTCGATCTCGGTTGGGCGGCAATCGGCGATCATGAAGCTGCCAAGAAAACGCGCGACAAAATGAAATCGGAAGCGACTCCGCCCTCGAATGCGCCGTCGAAAAAATTTGTAAAGGCTGCGGCGACAACGACCACGGCTTCTCAAGGTTCCGAAACGCCGGCTTCATCGACATCGGTCGCCGCGACGCCGTTGCCGTCCGCCACTATGTCGCCGACAACAGCGCCTTCTGTGGCTGCAACATCGCCGCCTGAGCCGAAGATGACGCCACGGAGAGCAACTCCTGCTGAACAATCACCGACGCCGGCAGCAACCTCGACGCCAACGTCATCAGCATCACCTTTGCCGACTGCATCGCAACGCCGCGGACGATTGCTGGTTCCGAGCGCAACACCGCCGCAGCGAACGACGCCAAGTGCAACACCAATACCGGCCGCATCGAGTTCGCCTACTCCGACGGACACTATTTCTTCAACTCAAATTCCAGCGCCCTCAGCATCGCCGGCTTCAACTGGTGCCGCAATGCAGGAAAGATCGCCTCAAGGAAAATTCAAATCTCAGGCGCAAAAATTTCAGCCGCGTCGGGTCGAGCCGATGCCGTCAGCGTCGCCATCGTCTACAGTAACATCGACATCGTCACCGAATGTGGCTTCGACCCCTTCGTCGTCTCCGAACGAAAAGTTGACAAAGCAGGAAAGGAAAGAGCAGAAGCGCGAGGAGAAGAGAGAATTAAGGCGAGAGCGCAGAGAAGCGGCTCAACAAGGCGAAGACGCTTCACCTTCACCCTGGTCTACGCCTGAGTAGCTTCATCCACGTCCGCTCGCGCTTCTTGCGCGGCGAGTTCGCGTGCATAAGTCAGCGTATCGATCGCATCGACGTTCTTGTCGCGCCGAATCGCTTTGATGCGCGGAAAGCGCAGCGCGAGTCCGCTCGCGTGGCGCGTGCTCGGCTGAATCGAGTTAAACGCGACTTCGAGAACGATGTCCGGTTTCACTTCCCGATATCGACCGTGATCGACGATTGTGTTTTGTTTGAAATACTCGGTCAGTTCCGCGATCTCGACATCGGTCAGTCCGCTGTAAGCTTTGCCAATGGGCAGGAGTTCACCGCTCGTTTCATCGCGCACCGCAAAAGTATAATCGCTCAACACCTTGTTACGTTTGCCGTGCCCGAACTCGGCGCCGACTACCACCACGTCGAGCGTGGCGAGTTCTTTCTTTAATTTGAACCAAAACCTTCCGCGCGCTCCTGGCGTGTAAAAACTGTTCGGATCTTTGACCATCAGGCCCTCGTTCAGACGCCGCCGGGCTTGCTGAAAACGTTCCTCAATCTCTGCGGCCGAATGCGCCGCGAAAACTTCTGCGATTTGAAATTGCGCCGGCAATTTTAAATCGCGCAGCAGTTCGCGCCGTTCCTGTAGCACGGTCTTCAAGAGAGATCGGCCGTTGAGCCAGAGC
Source organism: Chthoniobacterales bacterium (assembly GCA_035603575.1). Taxonomy (GTDB): domain Bacteria; phylum Verrucomicrobiota; class Verrucomicrobiia; order Chthoniobacterales; family UBA10450; genus AV40. The sequence goes on along the minus strand of DATNKD010000110.1, from coordinate 3,556 downwards.
AAATCGAAGGCGATGAACGCGACTGGAACGTCCGCTGACGCAGCTGCAAACAAATCCGCGCCGTCCGTTTTTCGGCCGAGGCGTTTTTGCAGATCAAAGAACGTTAGCTTACGCCCCTGCTCAAACGCGACGATTTCGCCATCGAGGATAAGATCGACATCAAACTTGCGTGCTTGCTCCGCGAGCTCGGGGAACTGATCGGTGATGCGCCGCAAATCACGCGAATAAATTTCGGCGCGTTTCGAATTCCGATGCAGTTGCGCGCGAATGCCGTCGAATTTGTCTTCGACGAAAACGGTCGTGGCAGTCTGCGCTTGGGCGCCGTCGCTAAATCGCTCCCAGATCGCTTCCGCGGTCGGCTCAGGCGTGGCGAGCATACATTTTATCGGTCGAAAGATCGACAACTCCGCGCGGTCTAATTGTTTTTGCGACGCAAGTAACGCCGTGGCGCCGATATCGCCAAGCAACATGTTCGCTTCTTTGACCTGCTCGAGTTCAACTTCAAACGCGCGCGAGATCGCTTCTTCCACCAGTCCTTCACGCAAACCAATCCGAAGATCGCCGGTCAAAATCTTGACCACGTATTGACCTTCGCGCGCTGACAAATTCGCAAAGCGCGTTTGCAGCAGTTCCGTTTTCGCAATCGGGCCGCGGGCGCGATGCAGTTTTTCGAACAAGTCGCGCGATTCCAAAATTGAAAATGGCTGCGGCTTGGTTCGTCCTTCGAGAACTTCGAATGCAGTCTTGCCGAGGTCGCCATGACTCGCCGCGATGCGATGGAATTCGGCGTCAGTGATTTTTGTGGCAGCGAGCAGGGCGCGATAAATCACCGCCCAACCAAGTTGCAACGTCCTGAGATCGCTCTGGGCAAATGCGCGCCCGGTCAGATAAGTCGTGACGACCGGTAACTGCTCGCCGTTCAGGGTGCGCAAATATTCGCTGAGCAAGCGCACCTTCTCGAGTTTCGCCGATGTCTCGGCGATCGACTCGCCGACATTTGCGAATTGGAGAAATTCTGATTGCTCTTCGACCCGGCGAGGCGCCGAGTCGTGCACGCGAGGGCACGTGCGCTCCCCAGAATTCAATCGTAATTCCATCTGGTTTTCTTCACTCAACGCCCAGGCTTCGATTCCGCGCTCGCGCAGATCGCGCGCGAACTCGCCGGCGAAGCCGTGAAGGGTAAACACGCGCTTCGGTTGCACAAGATCGACATAGCGGATGAGATCGTTGTAATCGGCGTGATCGGAGAGCGGAAAGGCGACATCGACCTGATAGCGATAAACGGCATTCGGATCGACTGCCCAGCCGCTGATCATCGCGACGCGTTTGCGCGGAATTTTCTCGATCATCGGCGAATGGCTCGCGCTCGGCGGACAGATGAGCACTTTACCGGCAACGTCGTTCGTGTTGTAACGGACATATTTGCAGAACGACTGCCCGAATTGTTCGTAAATGCGCGCCATTTGATAAACCGAACCGTGCAGCATCGGCGTCAGTCCCGCGCCATCGATCGAACACAAGATCTCCTGGGCTTTGCCTAACGAGTAGCCGAGAAGCACCGGCACGGCGTCGTCTTCAATTGCCTCCCGGCAGAACGCGATGATGCGCGCAATCACTTGTTCGGTCGGCGGAAATTGGTAGCGCGGCAAACCGAATGTCGTTTCCATGATCAACGTATCGGCCTGACGCCATTCCGCTGCTTCGGCCGATTTTCCGTGACGCAATTTAAAATCGCCGGTGTAAAGCAGGGTTTCGTTTTCGGTCGCGAGAAACAACTGGGCCGAGCCAAAAATATGACCGGCAGGCAGCAGCGTTAGATCGACATCGTGGACGCGGCGTTGTTCGCCGAACGGCAGGGCGTGTTCGGTCCGGGTTCCGGGCATCCGCGCCTGGAGCAAACGCGCGGTGCGCTCGGAAAGAATGATCTCGTCATGTGGTGCGATGTGATCGCTGTGCGCGTGCGAAACAAAAGCGAACCGCTTCGCCTCCCAGGGATCGAGCCACAAGTCGTGCGCCGGGAGATAAACTCCCTGATCGTAGCGCAGTTCGATCATTGAAAACGATAACTCTTTGCTCAACGAGGTCCAAGTCGTGCGAATTGACACATGAGACAGGAACCGGTTTCATTACGAGACGTGAAGTTTCGAATTATATTGTTGATTCTGATTCCGCTCGCGAGCGGATTCGGTCGCTCGGCGGAACAGCCGCGTTTGCTTGATCGTGTCGTTCCACTTCCGATGGCGTTGAGTGACGATTTCCAATTTCGAAAGACGAAACTTTATCTTTTGACCGAGACCGTGCCTGGTCAGGAGAAAAGCAGCACCGACCAAACTGTTCAGGGCACAACCAAGGGAGGAAAACTCTCGAGCACAGCACCTTCGAGCAAATCGACCACCGTCCAGGACGCTTCGATCCGCTTCGAAAGGCAGTACCGGCTTTTCGGCGCAGTAACGAAGCTGGACCAGCGCGAGCGGATGGGGAATTACCTCGATTTTTTCTGGAAGGCGCGTCGGGCGGCAGATTTAACGGTGCGGCTGGAGTACCGGCAGGAGAAACTGCACGCCCACGTCCAGGCCCAGGAAATCTCTTATTCAAATGCCCGCGGCAGCTACAAAACGGAGTTCAAAGTGGTTGGGGACGATTACTTCGACGACGGACGGGTAACGGCATGGCGTTGTTTGCTGATTGAAAACGGCAGGATCGTGGCGGAAACGCACTCCTATATGTGGGAGTAGTTGGTGTAGGGTGTTCCCGTAGCGAGGCGTCGGCAATTTGACAGCGTCGCTCTCGATCTTGTATTCTTAATTACTCAGTTGTGCAGTCATCGATTCTAGTGGGCGTGAACGGCCCCGCCGTTTGGGTGCGAGTGGAAGGCAAGGGCAACTTCCTGAATAGCGGGAGCCTGAAAGAATTCGCGCAAGAAATGGTCAACCGCGGCTACCGCGAGTTTGTTTTTGATCTGGAACATTGCGCGATGATGGATTCTACCTTCATGGGAACGATGGCGGCGGTGGCCCTACGATTGAAGGAACTCGGGCAGGGCCATCTCCACGTGATTCATTGTGGCGATCGCAGCCGCCAACTTCTTTCCGGACTTGGGCTCGACCAAATTTTCGACATTCGCTCGAATGGCGCGACCGCTCCGGAATGCGAAAAGATGAAGGAGAACGCGCGCGATGGCGCTGTAACTGAAAAAAAAGAGAGGGCTGAAACAATGCTGGAAGCGCATGAGGCCCTGTGCGAGGTGGCGCCAGAAAATCTTTCCCGGTTTAAAGACGTTCTCGATTATTTAAAACAGGACCTCCATCAAACGACAGCGGGGAAGTAAGCTGGCCACTACCTCATGCGGCCATCCCTTCTCTTCTGGCTGCTGATCGCGTGTGTGGCCGCGTGGATTTACACGCTGCTGCGCCAACGCCGAAGCATTCGCCGGTTGGAACGTTCGCAGGAAGAAATTCAAGTCGAGGAGACGCTGGTTTTCGATTTCCTGCACGGACTTGGCGAGGCTTTCAGTGAAACAATCAGGCCGGCAGATCTGCATCGATTGATTGTCGAA
>DATNKD010000109.1:0-10863 GCA_035603575.1 Chthoniobacterales bacterium | reverse complement strand
ATTCGGACAAATGTGACAATGATTCGTGCGCCCGCCACGAAAGTTCCGCGCAATGTGCCCGAAACTTTGGAGACGCCCCCGGCGCGCCGTCGATGGCTGACCGGGACTTCGAGAATTCGTAGACCGAGTCGCGCAGCTTTCATCTGCATTTCCAAATTCCAGCCATAAGTCTCTTCCTTCATCGACAATTTCTCGAGCGCATCGCGCCGGATCGCGCGAAACGGGCACATGTCGGTGTAACGCACGCCGTACAAGATCGACATCAACCATCCGGCCAGTCGACCCGCGAAAATTTGCTGAAAATTCATGCTGCCGGCTTCGCGGTTGCCGCGTGTGCGTGAACCGATCACGAAATCGTAAGTTCCGGCCGCGATTGGATCGACAAGTTGCTTCATGAACTCGGGGCAATCGCTGCCATCGCCATCGAGAAACACGACGATTTCAGATTCCGGCGCGAGCGCACGAATTCCAGCGAGACACGAGCGTCCGTAACCGTGTCGTGGCTCGCTCGCGACTTTTGCACCGGCTTGACGCCCGCGTTCAGCCGTCCGGTCACTGCTGCCATTATCGACAACGATGATTTGGCTGGGAATGTTCGTCGCGAAACATTCGTGGACGACGCCAGCGATCGGTTCTTCCTCGTTCAGCGCCGGAATGATTACGGAAACGCTGGTCATCGCAAAACGATGTGTGCGGCAGTGAAATATAAAACGAGCGCGCAGATATCCGCGAGCGCGAGCGTGATCGGGCCGGCTGCGATTTTTGGATCCAGCTTGAGCCGGTGCAAGAGCGACGGAACGCCAAGACCAAAGAGGCAAGCGGTCACGAGAGAAAGCGCGATACTTCCGCCAATGGCGCCGGCACTACGCAAATCGCTACGCCAAAACCAGACAATTAGCGCCACGACACTACCGCAGGACAATCCGAGCAGTACCGCCGTCATCAATTCGCGACGAAGCGCAGTTGCAAACCAGCTCCATGTTACCGGCGCCGATCGCAACATCTGGATTGTCACGCTCATCGATTGTGCGCTCACGCTTTCGTTCAGGCCGAGCACCATTGTCAGAAAGAATGCGACGACGAGGCTACGCGCGAGGGTGGCTTCAAACGCGCCGGCAAGCATCGCGCAGATTGTGCCGGCGGCCACCGTGACCAGCAGCCATGGGAAACGGAACCGAAAAACCAGCCACGGCGAGGCGCCGCGGATTTGTTCGAGATGAAATCCAAGGACTTCAAACACATCATCACGAACCGGACTGGCCGGGCGAGGTTGCTCTTCGCGCTCACCCAAAATTTCCTCAGCAAACAGGCTGACGTCGATGACGCCGACGACGCGACGTTGGTCATCTACGACTGGAAAAGCGAAAAATTTGTAGAGCACAAAAAATTCGCAAGCATCGAGCACGGATGCAGTGGCGGGAATGGCTATGACGCGACGCACCATGATGTCGCGGAGGGGTGTTTCGAGAGGCGCGGTCAGCAAGCGCCGCGTCGGCAGCACTCCGACGAGACGTTTGTCGGAATCAACCGCAAAAAAATAGATAACACGCTCGCCAATGCCTTCGCGGCGGATGCGATCAAGCGCTTCGGCCACCGTCATGTCCGCATCCAGGAGCGGGAAATCTTTGCGGGCGTGCTCGCCAACCGGGGAGTTGAAATCCGGAATGCCAGTGGTCTCAGGCATTCCCAACTTCTACGCGATGAACGATGCCTTTGCTCTTTAGAATTTGCTCTGCCTCGCTGAAATAATCGCGGATGTCCGATTGGGAACGGATCCAATCGATGTAGCGCTCAATTCCCTTTTCGAGCTCGACCTGCGGTTTGTAACCGGCCGAACGAATTTTCGTTGTGTCGCTTGTTAGATGTCGAATTTCGCCGGGACGAAATTCGCCGCGCGTTTCGGGTTTGATGTCGATCTTAAGAGCGGAGGAAACGATCTCGGCGATTTTGCGAATCGATACACCTTTGCCGCTCCCGACGTTTACGGCTAATCCATCGAGCTGATCGGTCTCCGCCGCGAGCAGGTTAGCGTGCGCGATGTCGTCGACGAATGAGAAGTCGCGCGTTTGCTCGCCGTCTTCGTAAAGCACCGGCGGCAAATTGTTGAGCAAGCGGGTGCAGAAAATCGCGATGACGCCGGTGTAGGGGTTGAAGATGGATTGGCGCGGCCCGTAAGTGCACGAATAACGCAGCCCAACCGTTGGGATCCCGACTTGTTTTCCCCAAAGCAGCACGAGCTTTTCCTGATCGACTTTGGTCAAACCATAAACCGTTTCGCCACCAACTGGCGCGTTCTCGGGAGTGGGCGCGCTCTTGGTGATCGCGCCGCAGATTGGACAGTGCACTTCCCAATCGCCTTTCCGCAATTGTTCGACCGGCCGCACTGTTGGAAAGACGAGCTGATGTTTCGGACAAATCCCCGCGCCTTCGCTGTAAACGGCTTGCGAGCTCGCGACGACAATTTTTTGGATTGGCAAATTTTTCTCGCGAATGATCTCGAGCATTTGCGCTGTTCCCAACGAGTTAACGTGCACGTATTTCGAAATCTCGGGCATGTAACCGCCATAGGCCGCCTGGTGAAAGACGATGTCGATCTTATCGAGCGCACCGGCGACCGTTTCACGCTCGCGTATATCGCCTTGAATGAATTCCGCTTTCGGATTGATCCACGCCGGTTTGCCGCGGCGATGTGTTTGCGGTTCGAGATTATCCAGGACGCGAACTTGCCAGCCTTCGCGCACGAGCAGATCGGTAACGTGGGATCCAATGAGGCCGGCGCCGCCAGTAACAAGTGCGCGTTTTTCGTTCTTCGACATGAACGAACGCAGGCTAGCGTCGCCGCGACTCTCCTACAATTTTTTCTGCGCCGTGAGCGCAGCGAGAAACTTCCGCGTGTTCGGCGCGACGGCGCGCACCGATTTATCAGAAAGTAATTCGTCACACAGCCGATGCAGCGTCGCGGCATCATCGACGTCGTATCCAGTTGGTAACAGGTATACGTCGAGATTGAGCTCACGCGCGCGCTCTTTTGTCTGATCCAAAACGCGCTCGGTGCTCCAATTGATTCGCTCGAATAATTCTCGCCGATTTTTTTTGAGGCCGATCAGGTAGTATCCCCCATCCTCTGACGGACCTAACACGACCCGATCGCCGGCTTTCGATAACATCTCGACTGCGTCTGCGTAAACATCAGCAGAAACAGTGGGACTATCGGAATCGATCAGGCAAACTGAGACGAAACCGCACCGAAAAAGGTCCTCCATCGCGAAGGCAAGCCGTTCGCCAAACTCGTCACCGCGCTGTGGAAGGAGATCGAAGTCGCCTGGCAGGATGTCGATGTAGGCTGCTTCGGCACCGATCGGTGTATAAACACCGACGCCGCGTGCGATCGTGCCACAGGCTTCTGCAATTGCGTCCGCGGTGTCGCGAAGAAAACAGACATTGAGTTGCGCAGCTTCTTCCGGACTGAGCGGCGGCACCAGGCGGGTCTTCACCTGACCAGCGCGCGGCTCCTTGGTCATTACCGCCAGCGCACAAAGATTTTTTCCTATCGGGGCGCGTGCAGCGGGATCGAGAACACGATGTCTGGCCTGCATTTGGCTGAGTTATTCGCTCTCAGCTTTTCTCGCACAGGGCATATTGATAACGCCCATCCTGCCAAATCCGAACCGATTTCCATGGCAATTGCCGGAACAGGTCGCTGAAAGCTTCGGTCGTGAGGACGGTCGCTTTTCGCGGTTCACGGTAACCGTTCCCAGAATGGATGACGCTGGCGAGTAACCACATCGCCATGAGTGGAATCGACGCCCAAAAAGCATGCCGCGGTTCAGCAATAAAACACCGGCCGCCGGGCTTTAATACACGGTACATCTCCGCGACAGCGCGCTCGTGATCGGGAAGCACCGTAAAAATGCGTGAGGCGATCAAAATATCGAATGACGCATCCGCGCTCGGTAGCGCGAGCGCGTTTACGCGTTCGAATACACAGTTGTTTACGTTTTGGGCGGCGGCGCGCTGCCGTGCCGAGCGCACCTGGCTCTCCGAACGATCCACCCCGGTAACGGCAATTTGGGGAAACCGTCGCGCAAGCTTTCTCGAATAAAATCCGGGACCACAGCCGAGCTCAATCACACGCGTTCCGTGCGCCGGCGCCCCCGTCTGCCACAAAGTCGAAATGATCCGGCCGGTGTCGTCACGAAAAAGGCGTTCACGGCAGAACGCATACAGCCACGCGACACGTTCAAACAGACTATCGGCCGATTCTGTCGGCGATCGCGACACGACGGTTGCCGGTCTTTCGGCGACTTCGTGCGTAGATGCGACTGCGTTTGGCGGCATGATCTCTATAAGTTAAATTCGCACAAGGCCGCGGAGTTGTTCGCACTTCTAATTACAGTTTCTAATTGAGAGCCCATTAATTATTATTATTCTCTGCGCCAACAACTCCAGCGCGACCCGGCGGCGTAGCCACAGAGCAAGCTGTTGATAACACTGCCAACAACCGCATACAACATTGATCGCAGGCGAAGAGACGGAAGTTGTTGAGCGTTATTCGAAGTTGTTGGCGTGTTACTGTGGCATCGGTTAACAAAACAAAATGAATTTTCAGCTGCGATGCCTGCTTTTAGTCGTTGTAATTAGTTTTTGCATCCGAAATCTGGAGAGTGCCGACGAAAACTCACTCTGGAAAATTCAGCAGACGCTGGCTTCAAAGAAATATGTCGATCTTACGCATGAGTTCGCGCCGGGCATTCCTCGATGGCCGGGGTTTCCTGATGAAACGCGTAAAACAATTTATTGGTACGAGAAGCGTCCCGACACGATGGGCGCGGGATTCTTTGCCGAAGTTTTCACACATGTTGGGCAGTGGGGAACGCATGTCGATCCGCCGGCGCATTTCATTAAAGGGCTGCGCACGGTGGATCAGATCGATCTCAAAGAAATGATTCTCCCGCTCGCCATGGTCGATGTTCATAGTGAGGCGGAAAGGAATCCGGATTACACTTTAACGGTTGAGCGTTTGAAAAAATGGGAGACCGATCACGGACAAATTCCAGCTGGTGCTTTTGTGGCGATGCGGACCGATTGGTCGAAGCGCTGGCCGGACGCGGCGAAAATGGAAAACAAAGATGTGAAAGGTATGGCGCACTATCCCGGGTGGAGTTTGCCCGCGTTGAAATTTCTCTATGAGGAGCGCAAAATTACGGCGTCTGGTCACGAGACCACCGATACGGATCCTGGGATCGCCACAAGCAAGGAGGACTATTCGCTCGAAACCTACATCCTGAACACGAACCACTATCAAATCGAGTTGCTGACAAATCTCGATCAAGTGCCGGAATCTGGCGCGATTGTGGTCGTGAGTTTTCCGAAACCAAAAGGCGGCTCCGGATTTCCGGCACGCGTCTTTGCCATTTTACCGTAGGAAGGCCGAACCCGCGCGCGTTCTCGTACGGGAATCTGGGACTGGGCGCGTGCACGCTGTTCAGGCTGTTGACGGGCAAGTATCGATTCCGGTGTGGTCAAAAATGTGCTTGGTCAAGTTGACCACAAGTCGCGGAACGAACGAAGATAAGCGCACGTATCATGCACATCGCCGATATCATGCGGGAAGATTCGCCTACGTTTTCGTTCGAGTTCTTTCCTCCGAAAACGCCGGCTGCGGCGGAGACTCTTTACCAAACGATTCGCGATCTCGAATCGTACATGCCGCACTTCGTTAGCGTGACGTATGGGGCCGGTGGCTCAACGCGAGACTTAACTCACACTCTCGTCGAGCGCATTCAACACACAACAAAACTGGATCCAATCCCCCATCTGACCTGCGTCTGTCATAATGAAAAAGAGGTCGAGGACATTTTGCTTCGATACGCTAAGTCGGCGATTGGGAACATTCTCGCGCTCGGGGGCGATCGGGCTCATGACATTCCTCATGACAAATCGCGAGAGTCGTTTCAACACGCGATCGATTTGGTAAAGTTCATTCGAAGATTCAACGAATCGGGCGCACATCCAGATCCGCGAGGATTCGGAGTCGGCGTGGCCGGTTTCCCGGAAGGACATCCCGCGACCCCGAATCGATTGGTCGAAATGGATCACTTCAAAGCGAAAGTCGACGCTGGTGCCGACTACATCGTCACACAGCTATTTTTCGATAATCGCGACTTCTTTGACTTCCGCGAGCGTTGCGCGCTCACCGACATCCACGTGCCCATTATCGCTGGCATCATGCCGGTCACATCCATGAGCGGATTCAGACGCATCGCCGAGCTCGCCGGCGGTGCGCGCTTCCCGGCCAAGCTTCTGCGCGCTCTACGGCCATGCGAAAATGATCCAGAAAGCGTTAGGCGCGTCGGTGTTCACTTCGCTTTGGAACAATGTCACGATCTTTTGGATAACAAAGTAGCCGGCATCCATTTCTACACGCTTAATCGTTCTGACGCCACGCGGATCATTTTTGACAGCCTCGGCATTCCGCGTCGGCGAAACGCACAGGCCCCGACCGTTTAGTCGGACTAAACTACGACATTTGCGCGAAGTCTCTGAAACGAGCAAAATCTTAGAATGCTCGAGGCCCGGCGCGCAGTGTATCTTCAAATCGCGACGTTCATAATCGTCATCGCGTCGTTTCTGCTGCTCTCCCACTTTTTTCCAATCATTGATTTTGTCGTGGCCCTGCAGCAGCGGGTCTTGGGGTTAGGCGCTTGGAGCGCGATTTGCTATCCGCTGCTTTTTGCCGGCTGCAACGTGCTCTTGTTGCCCGGCGGTATTCTGTGCGTTGGCGGCGGTTTTTTCTTCGGTTTGTGGTGGGGCTTCCTCATCGTGCTTCTGGGTAACAGCATTGGAGCGGCAATCTCATTCGCGATCAGCCGATGGCTTGGTGGTAGATGGTTGCAGCGCCGACGTACTGCGACTCCGCTGTTAGGTGTCTTGGAAAAAGCCGTCGAGCGCGATGCATGGAAAATAATTTTCCTCACTCAATTACATCCCCTGTTTCCAACGAGCCTGCTGAATTACTTGTACGGCTTAACTCCGATTCGCTTTGGCCCGTACATGTTCTGGACGACTGTCGGGCGCGCACCCGGTCTTTTTCTCTACACGTATTTGGGCACATTGGGGCAATTCGGCCTCAACCTGGCGCTTGGAAAGACGCATCCGCGCGTGGTGGAGTACTGGATGTGGGGCGGTGCATTCGTGATCACGGCACTTTTATTTATTCTTTTGACGCGGGTCGCCTTGAACGCTGTGCGAGAATCGCACGATCTCTCAGCGCCAGCCGAAGAAAACGCTTCGTCTGGAACGAAATATTCTACTATAACAACCTGAAAATGTGGAACTTACGCAATACAACGAATTAATCGGCGCGGCATCGGCGGCGCGACTGCTGGCACATGCACCCTATTCCGGCTTTCAGGTTGGCGCGGCCGTGGCTACCAAGACGGGTAAGATTTACACCGGCTGTAATGTTGAAAACGTGTCTCTTGGATTGACGATCTGTGCAGAGCGATCCGCAATCGCGACAGCGATCGCTCAAGGCAGCAAAGATTTCGTCGCGATTGCAGTGGTAACAGCCGGGAAACAGCCGGCGATACCATGTGGCGCGTGCCGGCAAGTGCTGGCCGAGTTCAATCCGAATATGAAGATCGTCGCGGCGACGATTGATGGCAAGGTGCAGGAGTTTGACCTTGCGGAATTGTTGCCGTTTCCGTCGCTAGAAATCTTGGAAGGATCACCAGATGTTTAGGCTGCCCGAGACCTATGACGTTATAGTGGTCGGCAGTGGCCACGCTGGAATCGAAGCGGCCCTAGCGTCTGCGCGCATAGGTTGCCGAACTCTGATGCTGACGCAAAATCTCGATACCATTGGCCAGATGTCATGCAATCCAGCGATCGGCGGCTTAGCAAAAGGGCAGATTGTTCGCGAGATCGACGCCTTGGGCGGAGCAATGGGTTTGAACGCAGACGCGACGGGAATTCAGTTTCGAATGCTCAACAGGTCCAAAGGTCCCTCCGTTCGAGCACCGCGGGTCCAATGTGACAAGAAAGCTTACCAATTTCGGATGAAGGCCATTTTGGAGCAGTCTGCTAACTTGGATTTAAAACAGGCCACGGTTTCGAGAATCCTGGTTGCGGACGAAATGGTAATCGGGGTTGAGACAGATCTAGGCGTAACGATCGGTGGCCACAGCGTGGTGATCACATCCGGGACGTTTTTACGCGGCTTGCTCCACATCGGCGAGACTAGTAAGCCCGGTGGGCGAATGGCGGACGCGAGCTCGTGTCTGAGCGACGATCTCCGACAATTGGGATTTGAAAGCGGCAGGTTTAAGACCGGAACGCCGTGCCGAATTAACGGACGGTCGATAGATTTTGCCCGCTGCAAAATCCAGCCAGGCGATGATCCTCCGCCGCGATTCTCATTTTTTCAGGATGAGTTTCCTGCGGAGGATGACGTTTTCACGTTAAACGACGTCAGTGGGAAGGCGTTCCACGTGGAACAAATGCCTTGTTGGATCACGCAGACCAACGCTCGGACCCATGAAATAGTTCGGGCCAATCTTCACCGTTCACCACTCTATGCCGGGCGGATTAAAGGTACCGGCCCGCGTTATTGTCCTTCAATCGAAGATAAAGTTGTTAAATTTGCGGACCGAGAGACGCACCAGCTGTTCTTGGAACCAGAGGGTCGCCATACCAGCGAATTTTACGTAAACGGGATTTCAACCAGCCTTCCGTACGAGGTCCAGCTGGAGTTTGTCCGCTCAGTTCCGGCGTTGGAACATGCGGAAATAATGCGTCCGGGATATGCAGTAGAATACGACTTTTTCCTCCCGACCCAGCTATCGCACACTCTCGAAACCAAACAGATCCGTCGCCTTTATTTTGCCGGACAGGTCAATGGCACTTCGGGCTACGAGGAGGCCGCTGCTCAAGGGCTGGTTGCCGGCGCTAACGCAGCACTCAGCGTTCGAAATCGACCGGCCTTTGTACTCGGCAGAAATGAGGCGTATATCGGTGTTCTCATTGACGACCTCGTAACCAAGGGAACCGAAGAGCCCTACCGTATGTTCACCAGTCGTGCGGAAGATCGGTTGCAGCTTCGACATGACAACGCCGATCAGCGCCTCACAGCGCAGGGATTCGGCTTCGGATTGGTTACTCCAAGACGATTGGCCGCTTTCGAGTCAAAAATGTCCCTGCTGGAACAATGCCGCGTCACGGCGAATAGCACGCGCTGGGACGGTGTTCCCACCTCTCAGCTTCTGAAGCGCCCCGGCTTCACCTATGCGAATCTGCCACCGGAGGTCCGCCTAATCGCTCCAGCGGATATTTGGGAGCTACTCGAGACAGACATCAAGTACGAAGGTTACACAGCTCGCCAAGCGCAACACAACAGAGAGCTATCGAAGAAGAATCTTCAAAGGATTCCTGACGGGTTTAACTTTGCAAGCATCGCAGGACTCAGCTCGGAGACGCGGCAAAAACTCTCGAAGGTTCGGCCGCTTACTCTGGGGCAAGCCGCCCGGATCAGCGGTGTTACCCCAGCCGATATTTCAATTTTGTCTATATGGCTAACTAAGAAGAGCTTAGAAACCAAAACTTTCTCCTTAGCTCGAGGAGAAAACGGCATCTAACGGCACGTGTTCACCTTCGCTCCTGTCGCATTACTTGCCTATCTCCTCGGCTCGATTCCAGCGGGTTACATTGCGGGGCGCATTGCGGGGGTCGATGTCCGCAAAATTGGCAGCGGGAATATCGGAGCAACCAACGTAACGCGGGTATTGGGCAAACGATTTGGCTATTCGGTGTTTGTCGTGGACTTCGGAAAAGGCCTGGCTGCCGTCGCAGTGGGAGTGATGATGGCCAAGGGCCCTCAATCGACTCCGCAGTTTGTGGATCTCTGCGGCGCGGCCGCCGCTATTTTTTCCGTGATCGGCCACAGCTATCCGATTTGGCTCGGATTCAAAGGCGGAAAGGGAGTTGCGACATCTTTGGGCAGTCTTTTTGGCCTCAACTGGGTTGCAGCATCGATTGCGTGCGTCGTTTGGATTGTAGTGTTTCAACTTACACGGTATGTGTCGCTCTCTTCGATCGCTGCCGCGGCCGCCCTTCCTGTTACAATTGCGATCATGCTGTTTTTGCGACAGTTGCAGACACCGATCTTGCTTTATTTCTCATTGTGCCTGGCAGCGATCATCATCATGCGGCACCGCTCTAACTTATCGCGCTTGTTTAATGGCACCGAGCCGCGATTCGCCCGAAAGTGAAACTCGACAAAATTGCAGTAATTGGAGCCGGCGGCTGGGGAACGGCGTTGTCGGTGATTTGGGCAAGGCAAGGGCTTGCGATTTTGCTGTGCGGAAATAATCCGTCGCGAGTTGAGGAACTGCGAGCCTCGCGCGAAAACAACGCTTACCTTCCGGGCGTAAATCTTCCCAAAGCGATCGGCCTAACGAGTGATCTCCATTCTTGCGCAGACGCTGATCTGATTGTTTTCGTTACGCCCTCGACCGCGTTGCGAGAAACGGCTGCGCGATTCGCTGAAGTTAAAATTAATTCCAAAGCCGTCCTACTTAGTTGCATTAAAGGCATCGAGCACGGGACCGGCAAGCGGATGAGCGAAATCCTGGCGGAAATGTTTCCCCAACATACGATCGCGGTTCTCTCCGGCCCGAATTTGGCTGCGGAAGTTTCCCGCGGGTTGCCGACGGCGACTGTTCTGGCATGCACAAAACGAGATTGCGCTGCGGGACTTCAAAAATATCTCGGCACGCCGCGGTTTCGAATTTACACAGGCGAGGAGCTGGCCGGTATCGAGCTAGGCGGCGCGCTAAAAAACGTTTTTGCGATCGCCGCTGGAGC
>DATNKD010000108.1:0-5568 GCA_035603575.1 Chthoniobacterales bacterium | reverse complement strand
TTCATCGACGTTGAGCACGCGCTCGATCCTCAGTACGCCAAAACACTCGGCGTGAATTTGGATGACTTGCTTGTTTCGCAGCCAGGTTCCGGGGAAGAAGCGCTGCGCATTTGCGAAACGTTGATTCGCTCGAATTCGCTCGACGTCATCGTTGTCGATTCCGTTGCGGCGCTGGTCACGCGGGCCGAACTGGAAGGCGAAATCGGCGATACCACGGTCGGCGCGCAGGCACGTCTGATGAGTGCGGCCTTGCGCAAACTGACCTCGCTCATTTCCAAAGCGCGCACCACGTGCATTTTTACAAACCAGATCCGGGAGAAAATCGGCGTTATGTTCGGCAATCCGGAAACAACCCCAGGCGGAAAGGCGCTGAAATTTTACGCCAGCGTGCGGATCGACATTCGCCGGATCGGCGCGATCAAACAGACTGACGGGAGCGTCATGGGCAATCGCACGCGCATTAAGGTCGTCAAGAACAAGGTCGCGCCGCCGTTCACCGAAGCTGAGTTCGACATTATGTACAACGAAGGCATTTCGACCACCGGCTCACTACTCGATCTCGCTCTCGAAAAACAGGTCATCGAAAAGCGCGGCTCATGGTTGAATTACAAAGGCACGCAACTGGCACAGGGGCGCGACGCGGCCAAGGAGGTGCTGAAGAGCGACCGGAAGCTTTACGACGAGATCGAAGCGGCGGTCAAAGCCAAGCTGAACGAGGACAAGGAATGAAAAACACCCGCAAGATCGACATGCTCTCTCAAATCTTTCGCTTCCAAATTGTCGCCCTGATTTCTCTTTACGCTGGGTCGACGGTTTCGCTCGCCGTCGCCAAGAATGAACCGCCCCCGCGTTTGATGCCCGGACTGGGCGAGGTTCATCATCCGGTCTCAACAAAAAATCGTGAAGCCCAGCAGTTCTTCGACCAGGGACTTAAACTCGTCTACGGGTTTAATCACGACCAAGCGCGCAAATCGTTTCAACGCGCGGCCGAGCTCGACCCAAAATTGGCGATGGCTTGGTGGGGCGTGGCCCTGACACTCGGACCAAATTACAATCTGCCGGTCGATCCCGAACGCGAGAAAGCTGGTTACGAGGCGGTCCAGCGCGCGCTTTCAGTGCAGGAGAACGCGTCTGATCCGGAGCGCGCCTACATCAACGCGCTCGCGGTTCGTTATTCAAACGATCCACGTGTCGATCTTCACGCGCTCGATCGGGCCTACAAAGAGGCGATGGGGAAATTGGCAGCACGCTATCCGGATGATTTGGATGCGGTGACTCTTTACGCGGAGAGCGCGATGAATCTCAATCCGTGGCGACTTTGGACTGCAGACGGAAAAGCGGCTGAAGGAACTGAAGAAATCGTCGCCACACTTGAATCAGTTCTGAAGCGCAATCCGAATCATCTTGGCGCCAATCATTATTACATTCACGCGGTTGAAGCCTCGCCTCACCCGGAGCGCGCTTTGCCGAGCGCGGCACGTTTGGAAAAATTAGCTCCGGCGGAAGGTCACCTCGCGCACATGCCTGCCCACATTTACGCGCGTGTCGGCGACCATTTTGCATCGGCGCATTGCAACCAAGTCGCCATCGCGGCGGACAAGAAATTTCTCGGCGAAACGCAAGAGCAGGGTGTTTACCGAATGATGTATTACAGCCATAACCTTCACTTTCTCGCGTTTGCCTCCTGCATGAACGGCAATTTCGCGGAAGCAAAAGATGCAGCTGCGAAGTTGGTTGCTAACGTCGCGCCTGGCGTGAAGGCGATGCCGATGTTGGAAGGTTTTCTACCCACGCCAATCGTCGTGCTATTCGCCTTTGAACGTTGGAACGATATTCTGAAGCTGCCTGCTCCTGACAAATCGCTGGAAAGCACAAGCGCGGTTTGGCATTCGCTCCGCGGTATCGCCTTTGCCAATATCGGAAAAACGGCTGAAGCCGAGCAGGAGCAAAAAGAGTTCGGCGATCTCGTGGCCAAAATTCCGCCTGCAAAAATGTACGACCAGCTCAACAATGTGGGCGCCGTTTTTAAGATTCATGAACATTTGCTGGCCGCTGAGATTGCCCGCAGCCGACATGACGAAAAGGCGGCGATCGATTCCTTAAAGCAAGCAATCGCCGCCGAGGACGCGCTAAATTACAGCGAGCCACCTCCCTGGTATCCGCCGGTTCGCCCAACGCTTGGACGATTGTTGCTCGCCACCAATCGCGCAGCTGAAGCCGAAAAAGTTTTTCGCCAAGATCTCGATCGAAATCCTCGCGACGCCCGCGCGCTTGCCGGATTACGCGATTGTTTGAATGCGCAAGGACGCAAATACGAGGCCGACCAGATCGATCAGCAATTTCATGCTGCCTGGAAAGTTGCGGACGTGACGAGCGTCTCGGAAAGACGGTGATTCGAAGCGAACTGAATTAGTCGCAGCCATTAGCGGGATTCGACAATCGCCTTCTCAGCGCGGTGGAAAATGAATTGTGTAGAAGGCGACTCGGCCTTGCCTGTCAAAGTACGGCCGAATTTCGGCATCGTCGTCGCCGTTTTCAGCGAGGTAGGAATAATAAACGCTTTCGGGCGCGACCGCATATTCGTGCGGATGCACTAGATACAGGGAGTTGGGGTCTCTCACCAGCGGCGTGCCCGTCGGTATTCTGTTTCCCAGTCCCCAAACTGGCTCGTAAAGTTTCGGTCCATTGGTAAGGAACTCCAGTTGTTCGTTAAAACCCCAATCGACGCTAACGATCATCAGGTCTGTGCGATGCCTATTTTCTCGGCAAAACGCGTCGAAGGTATCGCTCCACCGGCCGCGGCCACCGGTTTCTCTGATCAAGCTTTGCGTTCTTGAAATAATCCACATCTGACTGGCCACCAGCACTGCGATCGCTATTGATATAACAGTTCGAGCGGCGACAGCAGACCGCTTCGATGCGGATCTTGTGTTCCAAACGGCGACAGCCGCAAACGCAGTCATGAGTTGTGGCAAAGGAAAAACGAGGACGGCGTGATGAATTCGGACTGCACCCGGAAGAACCAACACACCGATCGTAATCAACGCAGTCGACAACAGTAGAAATCGCGCAACTCGGGCATGACTTTTTTTCCGGCTTGTCGCCATCGCCATTAGCCACGCGGCACTCGCGATCAGGACAATTACGCCGGCGAGCGAGCGTACTTGAGTCGACTGCTCGAACATTTTCTCAAAAACGCCACCGGCGTCCATCAGGCGATAAAAATACGAACCATCGTAGGTCGAAATGATCGTGTGCAGTTTATCGGCAAATTCAGCCGGTCCGGCGGAAGCCTTTCCGGAGAGCCCGAACCCAAGCAGTCCCGGCATCTGGATCAGCATTGGCGATGCGGTCAAAAGGAAACCAAAACAAGCGATTGCGCTGAACGCGATGAAATGTCCGCGCAGGGTTCGCCACAATAATCTTCCATAACAGAAAATACCGGCAATGGCGGAGCCGATCAGCAGAACGGCAAAATCGATCTTGTTAAAAAATCCGAGTCCAGCAAAAAAACAGGCAAAGAAAAGTTGCGCCGATCGCTTTTGCCGGCACCACCGCACGATCAGATAAAAACACGCACAACGGCAAATAAAACTGGGACCAGTAGCGCCCCAGTCCAAGATACCGAGGAAGAAATAAGCCGGATCAGTCGCCAGCACTGGGCCAGCAATCAGCGCGGCGTAAACGCCCAGCCAGCGCCAAGTAGCTAGCATGAATAAAAGCAGGGCGGTTGATGCCCAGCACAAATTGCTCAGCCGAAGAACGGCCACGTTGGCTCCAAATAACGTGAAAGGGGGGATCAACATCCAAGATTTCAACGCGCCAAGGTATCGTTGCACAAACAGGGGAAATGGACGCCCGTGAAAAACGGTAATTTCATTGTTAGGCATGTGTTGCCCGTGGACGTGGCCAGTTACAAAATCCTTTGCCAACCCGGCAAAGACGGCCTCGTCATAATAAAGTCCGGGAACGGACAAATTCTGGTTCGCGAAGAGAGTCGTCGCCGCCGCGAGCACGATCCAGACCGCGAGCAGCAACGCGAATTCGCGCCCGCGATCGCGCGCAATTTGAGTTTCCGGCATGATCTCGATTAAACACGAATCGACCCGGATGGACACAAATTTACGTGAGGTTTCAGATTCTTAGAATTCGTGTTTATTCGTGGCTAACAATGCCATGACCTCGGCCCAGATTCGGCAATCGTTTCTCGATTTCTTTCGCGCGAAAAATCACACCATCGTGCCGTCGTCGCCGCTGCTGCCGGACGCGCCGAATCTTCTTTTCACCAATGCCGGCATGAACCAGTTCGTGCCGATTTTTCTGGGACAACAAAAGCCGTCATGGAAGCCGCCGCGCGTGGCCGATACCCAAAAGTGTATTCGCGCCGGCGGCAAACATAACGATCTCGAAGACGTCGGGCTCGACACTTATCACCACACCTTCTTCGAGATGCTCGGGAACTGGAGTTTCGGCGATTACTTCAAGAAGGAAGCGATCGAATGGGCGTGGGAGTTAGTGGTCAATCGCTGGAAATTTCCGGCGCAACGTCTTTACGCTACCATTTACAAACCCGGGCCGGGCGAGCCGAGCGAATTCGATCAGGAAGCGTACGATCACTGGGCTCGGTTGTTCCAGGACGCCGATCTCGATCCGAAGATTCACGTCGTCAGCTCCGGCAAGGCCGACAATTTTTGGATGATGGGCGATACCGGTCCGTGCGGACCGTGCTCCGAGTTACATGTCGATCTTACGCCGGACGGCGACACTCGCGGTTCGTTGGTCAACAAAGAAGACCCGCGCTGCATCGAGATTTGGAACCTGGTTTTCATTCAGTTCAACGCGAACCCGGACGGGGCCTTCGCTCCGCTTCCGCAGCAGCATGTCGATACCGGAATGGGCTTCGAGCGCGTGACGGCGATTATTCAAGGGACGAAAAATCTCACGGATTTTTCCGGCACGATCTCCGATTACGAGACCGACATCTTCCGCCCGATTTTCGATGAGCTCGAAAAACTCAGCGGCAAGAAATATGCATCGACCCTGCCAAAACACGGTAGCGCCGTCGAAAACGAGCAGGAAAAGATCGACATCGCATTTCGAGTGATCGCCGATCACATCCGAACTCTCAGCTTCGCGATCGCCGATGGAATCATTCCGTCAAACGAAGGTCGCGGCTATGTTTTACGCCGGGTTTTGCGCCGCGCGGTCCGTTACGGCCGCAGCCTTGGTTTCCACGAACCATTCTTCTTTAAACTCGTCGATGTCGTCGCGAAAACGATGGGCGACGTCTTTCCCGAAGTCCGGGCGAAGCAAAAGACGATTCAGGAAACTATTCGCCGCGAAGAGGAATCGTTTAACAAAACGCTCGATAAAGGCATCGAACTTTTCGAGTCGGAAGTTGGGGCCGGTGTTTCGAAAATATCCGGCGCGTTCGCATTTCGACTTTACGACGAGCAGGGATTCCCGCTCGATTTAACCGAGCTAATGGCGCGCGAGCGCGGCCTCACGGTTGATGTTCGTGGTTTCGAAAAATTGATGGAGGAACAACGGGAGCGAGCGCGCAAAGCG
>DATNKD010000107.1:0-8696 GCA_035603575.1 Chthoniobacterales bacterium | reverse complement strand
CTGACCAACAGCCACGTCGTGCACAACGCGGCCCGCATGGTGGTCAATCTCAACGACGGCCGCGATTATCCGGCACAACTCATCGGCGACGATCCCGACACTGATCTCGCCGTCATTCGCATCGACGCGCCAAACCTCGCGCACGTGCGGCTGGCCGATTCGGAAAAATTGCAGGCCGGCCAGCTCGCCATCGCCATTGGCAATCCGTTAGGCTTTCAGGCCAGCGTGACCGCCGGTGTGATCAGTGCGCTCGGCCGTTCCATGCACGCGCAGTCCGGCCGTTTGATCGACAATATCATTCAAACCGATGCCGCTCTGAATCCGGGAAACTCCGGCGGGCCGCTGGTGAATTCAGCCGGCGAAGTGATCGGCGTTAACACGGCGATGATTCGTCCGGCCCAGGGAATCTGTTTCGCGATCGCGAGTAACACCGCAAAATTTGTGGCTGGCTGGTTGATCAAAGAAGGGAAAATTCGCCGTAGCTACATCGGCGTGGGCGGCCAAAACGTGCCGATCCATCGGCGGATTGTTCGTTTTTATAATCTGCCGCTCGAGACAGGCGTGCTTGTCGTTTCGGTTGAAAAAAACAGCCCGGCCGAAAAGACTGGCCTGCGCGAAGGCGATGTGATCGTCGCGTTCAACGCAAAACCCATCGGCAGCATCCACGAGCTCCACAAAATGCTCATGGGCGAACAGATCGGCGTTCAATCCGAGATTACGATTATTCGGCACACGGAAAAGTTGGCGCTGGGAATCACGCCGGCCGAATCGCCCTCGCGTGCGACTGCTTCGCGCTAGCGCTAAACGCGTTGCTTGTTTTTCCGCTCGCGCTGACGGACGCTGCATCGGCTCGATGAAAATTCTTGTGATTGGCGGCGGCGGCCGCGAGCACGCGCTGGTTTGGAAACTGAAACAATCGTCGTCGGTCGATCGCATCTTTTGCGCGCCGGGAAATGCCGGCACCGCCGCGATCGCGGAGAATGTTGCCATTTCAGCGACCGATTTGCCGCAACTGCTTAGACTCGCAAAACAGAATGATGTCGATCTAGCCGTGGTCGGTCCGGACGATCCGTTGGCGATGGGGATTGTCGATCTTTTCACGGCGGACAAGTTGCGAATTTTCGGTCCAAAGAAATCTGCGGCGCGCCTGGAATCGTCCAAGATTTTTGCGAAAGAATTAATGCGCGCTCAAAAGGTTCCGACCGCGCAAGCGCGGACGTTTTCCGACAGCAAAGAAGCCCTCGGCTACTGCGACGGGCTTAAATTTCCCGTCGTGATCAAAGCCGACGGTCTCGCGTTGGGCAAAGGGGTGATCATCGCGCCCGATGTCGCAACCGCAAAGTCAACGATCGAAGCAATGATGAATAAAGCACGGTTTGGCGACGCCGGTCGCCGGATTGTGATCGAAGAATTTCTCCGCGGCACCGAATGCTCGCTTCACGCGCTCGTTGACGGCAAAAATTATCGCCTGCTCGAATTGGCGCGCGATTACAAACGCGTGTTCGATGGCGACGAAGGCCCGAACACCGGCGGAATGGGGGCCTTCAGTCCGGCCAATAATTGGGACGCGCAGTTGCAGTCACAATTTGAAAGCGAAATCATGCAACCGTTGTTGCGCGGTTTGTCGAAGGAAGGAATCGCGTATCGCGGTCTGCTCTATCCCGGATTGATGATTACGAGCGACGGCGCGCGGGTGCTCGAGTTCAATTGTCGATTTGGCGATCCGGAGACGCAGGCGCTTTTGCCGCGGATGAAATCCGATCTGTTGCCGTTGCTGGAGGCGACGATCGACGGCAAGATCGACAATTACTCGATCGACTGGGACAAACGGGCTGCCGTAACGGTGGTTCTGACTTCGGCTGGTTATCCGGGGAAATACGAAACCGGGAAAGTGATTTCCCGTTTGGATGAAGCCGCGGAACTTGAAGGCGTTCAGGTTTTTCACGCCGGAACAAAAATCGCGGACAACCAGGTTATGACCGCCGGCGGGCGAGTTTTGGCAGTGACTGCGCTTGGATCAACCATCGCTGCCGCACGCGACCGCGCTTATGAAGCCGTATCGCTCATTCAGTTCGAGGGCTGTCATTACCGGCGCGATATTGCTCTCAGCGCGGTGACCAGCTAACAATAAACGCAATGTTGAATTGGACGGCCACAACGGCCATTTCGTTTTTACTCGCCGCAAATTTACTCGGCCAAACGCCGGCGCCTTCTTCGGCGCCAACAGCCAAGAGTCCGACATCGGCAACGAAGTCTCCCGCGCCGTCGGCCTCGGCGTCGGCAACACCGAGCACAGAACAACTAATCAATTCGTTAGGCGAAGGCGATCTCCAGGCTGCGATCTCGCTTTTGAAAAGCAATTTCACAAACCCGGAGGCGATCACTGATGCGGAATTGAATCGCGCCACGCTCGCGGGATTGCTCGTACGGATGCCTGGCGGCTTAATGCTCCTGCCGGCTCACGACACCGCACCAGCCGAATCGGCGACTCCGTTTTACAGCGAAGTTTTCGACGGTCATATCGGATACCTCCGGCTCGGTCCACTCAACAGCGCGGACCTGAAAGAGATGGACAAAAATCTGCAAGACTTTGTCGCGAAAAAAGTCGACGCGGTGATTGTCGATCTTCGCGCCAGTGCCACCGGCGATTTTGCGACCGCGGCGGAATTTGCGAAGCGTTTTTGTCCAAAAGGCAAAACGCTTTTCACCGTGCGCAAACCGGCGGCCCGTCAAGACCGGTCGTTTGGTTCAGATCGCGATCCGGCATTTCAAGGCTTGATCGTGGCCCTGATTGACAGCGACACGGGTGGTGGCGCGGAGGCGGTTGCCGCCGACCTCAGGCTTTATGACAAAGCTTTGCTTGTTGGCCAACCGAGCGCCGGGCGCGCGGCGGAATATTCCGATTTGCCTTTGCCGAGTGGAAAAATTTTGCGCGTCGCTTCCGCGGAAGCGATCCTGGCCGACGGGCAACCGTTATTTCCTGGTGGAGTGAAACCGGATTTACCGGTGGAAATGTCGGTCGCCGACAAGCGGCAAATCTTTCGTCTGAGCAGCGAGAAGGGAATGACGTCGTTTGTTTACGAAACGGAACGTCCCCACTTAAACGAAGCGGCTTTGATCGCGGGAACGAATCCTGAGCTCGACATCCCGGATGCGCAGCGCCGCAATCGCGCTCGAGAGAGACAGCCGGCGCGCGATTCCGTTTTGCAGCGCGCGCTCGATGTTGTCACCTCGCTCGAAATTTATCAGAAGCGCTGACGTGCATCCGCTAGAGGAACGAATCGGTTACAAATTTCGCAATCCGCTTTTACTGGCCGAAGCGCTGACGCATCCAAGCCTCGGCCATGAGACCCAACAGCGACATTTCGATAATCAGCGCCTGGAATTCTTGGGCGACGCGATCCTTCAGCTTGTCATTACCGAATATCTGTTCGGCCACTTTGGAGACCAGCCGGAAGGGCAGCTGACGAAGTTGCGTTCACGACTGGTCTCGCGAGATGCATTGAAAGCGCACGCCGCGGCGCTCGACCTCGGGCAATTCCTCTTAATGGGACGGGGCGAGGAAGCGAGCGGCGGACGCGCCCGGGTGTCAACGCTGGCGGACGGGTTCGAAGCGTTGATCGGCGCGATTTACCTCGATGGCGGTCTGGAGAAAACGAGGAAATTTATTTTAGCCCAAGCGCAACAAGATCTGGCCCAGCTCGCGGAGGAACCGGTCGATATCAATCCCAAAGGTTATTTGCAGGAACTGTTGCAAAGCATTTCGCCGCGGAGCCCCGTTTACGAAGTCCTTTCACAAACCGGACCCGAGCACGACAAACGATTTGTGGTCCAGGCGGTCTGGGAAGGAATCGTTCTCGGGAAAGGTCGCGGCCGAAGCAAAAAACAAGCGGAGACAGCGGCGGCCGAAGAAGCGATGGAGTTGAAGCGCTGGAAAAAGGCGAAACGCCCGGCGAAGATCGACAAAAAGAAGAAAAAACTGTAGCCGTCGCCCTCTGGGCGGCAATCCAAGTACTATTAAAAGCGCGAGGCCTGCGTTTCGCAGAGCGAAACGGCTACAGGGAATGATTCAAGGCGTCGATGTTTCCTTTCGTGTTTGATTTCCATCGGAGCCTGCCGGCGATGCACGCAGTTACAAATTTTTTTGCGCGCGCAATTGATTCTTCAAGAGACATGCCGGCAGCAAGCCCGGCCGTGATCGCGGCGGAATAAGTGCAGCCGGTTCCGTGCGTGGCCACGTCCCGCACAAACGGCGCGCCAAATTCGACGACTTTTCCATTCGCAAATAGAAGATCGACAGCGTCGTCGCCGGATAAATGACCGCCTTTGAGCAGAATCGCGGTTTTGAATTTCCGCTCTAATTCTTTGCCCGCTCGTTTCATCGATTCGCGATCTCGAATTTCGTCGCCGAGCAATTGCGCAGCTTCGTCAAGATTTGGCGTGATCAGGGAAGCGATTGGAAATAATTCGCGTTGGTAGGTTTCGATCGCATCGGGCTCGAGAAGCGGGTCGCCGCCGGTCGCGGTGATGACGGGATCGATTACTAACGGAATCCGATGGCGAAGATCGACAACGGAGCCGGCGGGAGCCGAGCGACGTGGACGGGAGAGCCCGCGAGGGTTCGCGAGCTGGGAAGCGAGCGAATCAATCGACCCCGCGACCGCGCTAATGATTGCAGCCGAGCAAAGCAATCCGGTCTTGATCGCGGCGATCGGAAAATTTTTCGCGAGCACTTCGATTTGTTCGCGGACCATTTCGACGCTGACCGGTTCGAGTCGCGAAACTTTTCCCGGAATTTCAGCGACGATGGAGGTGAGGGCAGAAAGTCCGTAAACACCGAGCGCGCTAAATGTCTTCAGGTCAGCCTGAATTCCAGCGCCGGCGCTGCTATCCGAGCCGGCGATGGTCAGCGCGATTGGAGCGCTTCCTTCGTTCCTCATTATGCGACGGTCATAGACCGCCGCTACAGAAGCAAATCCTAGCCGTCGTTGCCGATGGCTTCGACCGGGCAACCTTCCATCGCTTCTTTGCAGCGCGCTTCTTCCTCGGGGTTCTCCGCCTGTTTGTAAACGTAGGAATGTCCACCGTCGTCGTTGCGCTTGAAATTGGCCGGCGCCGTTTCGCGGCATAAATCGCAGTCGATGCACTGGTCGTCAACGTAATATTTTCCGGCAACGTTTTCCGGGTATTTATTTGCAGCATCTGCCATGTTTTGTCCTGATCAGGCCCATGAAAACGGTACGGAGAAACGACAACCGGCGCAATGGAATTTGCTTTTCGCCATGATCGCAGACGACCTTCAGGCTCTCGCGAAGCGAAGAGTTTGAAACGGATGAATAAGGAGACGGCCAAAACGTTGCGCGCATTCCTGATCGAGCTGGCCATCTACGCCGTTCTCGTGGTCGGCTATTTTTTTCTCGTGCTGCATTTTCTGGGCGGCTGGCTGTACCAGCTCGAAATTCATCATCGATACGCTTACGCCGGCGTCGCCATTCTTCTCATCATCGGGCAGGCGGTGGTGCTGGAAAATGTGACCACGCTTTTGCTGCGAATCATCCGCGGCCGCTCGGAATAGATCGACATGTTCTTCCCTATCTCGAACTCGCAGATCAGCCCGATCTATCTCGCCATCGTCGGGTTTTTGATCGGCATCCTCGGGGGGTTTTTCGGCGTGGGCGGAAGTTTCATTGCCGGCCCGGCGCTGAGGGCGATGGGCGTGGATTGGAATTTTGCGGTCGGCACCGATCTGGCGCACATCGTTGGTAAATCAGTCGTGGCGGCGAAGCGACACCGCGCGCTCGGCAATGTCGATCTTAAACTCGGATTGATCATGGCCCTTGGCACGATCGGCGGCGCCGAATGTGGCGCGCAGTTCATTCAAATGTTGAAGCGCGCGGGCAACGTGAACCTTGTCGTAAGCATTGTCTCGATCGTTATCTACATTTCCATTTCTGCTTTCATGCTGTGGGAAGGATTGAGAACTTTGCAAACGCAGAGCAAGCCCACGGAGGCAGGCAGAAAGGCCTTGAAAGAAGACGAATCGGCTTTCCAGCACATTGCCCACGCGATTCATCGGCTTCGGCTACCGCCAATGATTTCTCTGCCTGTTTCGGGTGTGAAAGCGATCTCGCTCTGGGTTATTCTTGCCGTCGCATTCATTGGCGGATTGTTCAGTGGGTTTCTGGGCGGCGGCGCCGGCTACATCCGGATGCCGTCGATGGTCTATGTGCTCGGGATTCCGACCCATCTCGCGGTCGGTACCGATCTTTTCGAGATCATCATCTCGGCCAGCTATGGAACATTCAGCCATGCGATCAAAGGCAACGTCGATATCCTGATTGCGCTCGTCATGAACACCGGCGCCGCAGTTGGCGCGCAGATCGGCGCGATCTCTACCCAATATTTTACCGGCCCCAAAATCCGGCTCGCCTTCGTGCCGCTGCCGTTGATCGGCGCCGTAATCGTTATTTACACACTCATGACCGGTCACAAATTGTAATTTCGCCATGAGAATTTTGATCTGCAGTGATGGAATGCCGGCCGCCGACAGCGCGACGCGGTTGGGCGCATCACTGGCAGGACCGCTCCAGGCCGAAACGACGCTGCTTGGCATCGCCGAAAAATCCCGTGACGAAGCATCGCTCCGGGAAGCGCTTGAGAAACAAGCCGAATGGTTGCGTCAAAAAAATGTTTCCCCGCAAATCGCGCTGGGAGCGGGCGACCCGGTCCGCCAGATTGCGAATGAAACGGCCAAGGCAAAATACGACCTGGTGATAATCGGCGCGCGGAAAGCCGGCTCAACCGGACTGCACTGGCGCTCGGAAAAAACTTACGAAGTGATCAAATCGATCTCGCCGCCTGTGCTGGTGGCAATGGGTGAGTGGGCGCAATTGAAACGCTTTCTGGTTTGT
The DNA here is from genome assembly GCA_035603575.1 of Chthoniobacterales bacterium. Lineage (GTDB taxonomy): Bacteria > Verrucomicrobiota > Verrucomicrobiia > Chthoniobacterales > UBA10450 > AV40. The sequence continues at coordinate 1,785 of DATNKD010000107.1, read as the reverse complement.
ACTGGCGGCAAGGAATTCATCGAAGAAGCCGTTCAGCTGACCGGGAAACTTGCGGCCGCGGTCGGCGCTTCGGTGACTTTGCTCCATGTCATGGCCGAGCCGCCGGCCATTTATGCCGATCTGGTGCGACTCGAAGAGGACGTTACTCGTTTGCTTGAATCGAATTCGGAGCTTGGAATCAATCTCCGCACCCAAAAACAAGATCTGGAAAAACTCGGCGTGCCGACGGAAGTGCATGTCCGCCACGGAATCGTGGTCGATCAGGTCTTCGCTGAAGTGCGCAAAAGTAATTACGACTTGATCGTGACCGGTTCGTCGCAAGCGCGCGGCATGCTCCGTCACTACATCATGGGCGATGTCACCCTCAGCATTTTGAATCACGCCAATTGTCCGGTCTTGGTCGTGCGAGCCGGGACCGTCACCGGCCCGCGCGGGTTTTGGCGCTCGATCCGGCGCGCGTTCGCAGCGAATCAGTCGGAGGCAGGCGACTGATTCGGCCGCGCTTCAAACCACAGCGCGCAATTGTTCGATCGAGATTTCGCGGCGCATTAACGCTTCGCCGACCAGGATCGCATCCACGCCGCACGCTTTAACTCTGGCCACGTCTTGCGGCGTTTTAATTCCGCTTTCGCTCACGAGAACGATTTCGTCCGGCACTTCGCGGCACAATTCTTCGGTGACTGCAAGATCGACATCGAACGTCGCCAGATTGCGATTGTTTATTCCGATGATCTTCGCCCCGGCATCCAGCGCGTGATTTAATTCCTGGCGCGTGTGCACTTCTACCAGCGCGTCCAGTTGATAGCTCGTCGTCGTGCGGAGAAGATGAACGAGCTGCCTTTGCTCAAGCGCCGCGACGATTAACAGAATCGCGTCTGCGCCATTAGCCACCGATTCCGTGATTTGAATCTCATCCAGAATAAAATCTTTACGCAGAAGCGGAACTGAAACGGCGCGCCGCACATCGGTCAGGTCTCGCAGTTTTCCTTGAAAGAATTTGGTGTCGGTTAAAACCGAAATCGCGTTCGCGCCACCGTGCTCGTAATCCTTCGCCACTACGACGGGATCGAAAGACGCCGCGATGATTCCGGCCGATGGCGACGCCTTTTTGATTTCGGCAATGACGGCGAGTTTTTCCTCTGCCAATTGCTGCGCCGCGCGAAAATCGCGGAAATCTGTTCGCGACTGCGCCTGCCGGTCCAATTCCGCAGTCCGCGATCGCAAAAGCCTAATCTCCTTGCGTTTTACCTGCAGGATTTCTTCCAGCCGATTCATTCGTTTGAGGTAGGGGCGATTGACCTCAATCGCCAGGTAATGTTCGAAGGTAACAGATGGATTACGGAGCGACCACACTTTCACCGTGTCGGAATAAAACATGCTTTCCAATCGCCATGACCCCGAAAAATCACCGTTTTAGCCGTTTTTCTCAACAAAGTTGAGAATAATTCGCAAAGTTGAACTCAAAATCGCTCCAAAATGAGCAGCGCAGCTGCGTCAGTTGACTGCGGGAAGATTTTTCTTCTCAATCGAGATCACATCATCTCTGTGGCCACGACGGGGAGAGAACTCGTCGTAACGACTACGTTCGGTAAGCTCGTCGTTTCTGGAGAGTCAAAGACAATAGCCGAATTCCGAGAGGAACTGGCTAATGACGTTCGGAGCAACTTCGTTTCGATTCCTCTATCGCTATCTGCGATCGCGTCGTGTGAAAACGCTGAATCGGATTAGAAGATCGCGCTTGTTGTTTCTCGTAAACGCAACGTTCGCGTTGGTTGTGAGTTCGTC
>DATNKD010000106.1:0-9178 GCA_035603575.1 Chthoniobacterales bacterium | reverse complement strand
TTCGGCCGGACACCGCGAACCAACCAATATTTTCGGTACGGCCCGCAGCCGCAGCGTGGACCGTTGCCGTGGTTCAGGCAACCGATTGGTCCGCAATACGAACCGCGCCAGCCGATTTACGAATCGCGGCCGGTTTATCCGTGACCGAGGACAAGAACAGCTGAGACCGACTGATGTCGATGTTACGGCCGCTGCTCGGCCGATTTCTTGACGTTCGTGCTGGCTGTCTTCGGTCCGCGGGAGAGATCGACCAGATCAGCCAGAATGTTCAGCGTTTCGTCGCGCTCCGGATCAATCGCCGGCTCTTTCGTCTCGTCGGCAGCGCCGATCGTATCCGTGTCATCATCCGGCGCTGCTTCGGGCGAAACTTTAGTCACGCCGGCTTTTGCTTTCGCTTCGGCGAGTTTCCCCGGATACATGATCAACTGCAGATTCGGTTTATCGACCGTGTCGAGCGTTAGCCGATAGATATTTGGTTCTTCTTCATGGCGCGCCAGACGCTCTTTCGTGCGCACGTCTTTCCGGAGCTTGTCGTCCTGGATCTCTTTTCGGCGTGCGTCTTCGTTCAATGTGATGCGGTTTTCGTCCAGCTTATGGCGGAGCCGCTCCATGTCCTCCATCACGTAATGGAATTCCGGGTCGTGTTGCACTCGCTCGGCCGAACGCCGTTTCAGTTCCTCGACAAACAATGGATGGCCATCGGACCATTTGGTGAAGCGCGCCTTTGGCACCTCGTCGTAAGGCAACGCGTTCTTGAGCGCGCCTTCACCGAACTCCGGCAGATCAGTTAGCGTCGGCAACACAATATCCGAACCCACGCCGTGAAGCTGGGTCGAGCCACCGGCGACTCGATAAAATTTCTGAATTGTCAGCTTGAGCTCGCCATCATCATCCGACCGGCTCCCGAGCAACGAGGTAAATCGGCCGATCGGCAGAATTGTCTGGACGGTGCCTTTGCCGAAAGTGTTCTTGTCGCCCACGATGACCGCGCGTCCGTAATCCTGCAGCGCAGCGGCAAAGATTTCACTGGCCGAGGCGCTTTGCCGGCTGGTCAAAACAATCAGTGGCCCGCTGTAAGCGATGCCCGGGTCCGGATCGCTCGAGATGACAATGTTGCCGTTGGAACCTTTCGTTTGCACAATCGGTCCCGATTTCAAAAATAATCCCGTGAGCGAGATCGCTTCTTCGAGCGAGCCGCCGCCGTTGCGGCGAAGATCGACAATCAACCCGGCGATATTTTCTTTTTTCAGGCGCCTAAGCAGCGCCAGCACGTCGCGGGTCGTGCTCTTTGAATGCCGATCCATGTCGGCATAGAACGACGGAAGCGTGAGCCACCCGAGCTTCACCGGGTTGCCGTTCTCGTCTTTCTTAATAATAATGTCGGCGCGCGCTTCCTGGTCTTTCAGTTTAATCTCGTCGCGCACGAGCTCGACACTCTTGCGCTGCGATGGATCGGACGCATTGGCGGGAATAGCGAGCAAACGGACTTTGGTTCCTTTTTTGCCACGAATCATCTCGACCACTTTGTCCAGGCGCATGTCGCGAACATCGACAAACTCATTTTGTCCCTGACCGACGGCAGTGATTCGATCGCCAACTTTTAACCGGCCGTCGACTTGGGCAGGGCCGCCGGTAACAAGGCTTTCGATCTTGGCGTAACCGTCTTCGGTTCGCAGCATCGCGCCAATGCCCACCAGGGAAAGTCCCATCTGAATGTTAAAATTCTTGAAATCGGCTTTGCTCAAATATTCCGAATGCGGGTCGTAAGTTTGGGCGAGAGCGTCGAGATAAAGTTTGACCTGCTCCTCGCGGTCTTCTTCGTGGACGTTGCGCGCGATTCGATCGTAACGGCGGCCGACCAATTGTGGCCCGGGTTCAATCGGATGCTCGCTTAGCTTCTCCTGCAACAATTCGCTCGCGATCCGTCCGCGCCAGAGTTGATCTGCCTCGCCTTCATCTTTTGGCCATGGTGCTTTTTCCCGACGCATTTCTACGGTCGCGTCGGTTTTGAAATCCGTTGGTTCCTTGAGCAGCTCTTTGATTTTGGCGACCCGCTCATCGACGCGCTTCTGGTAGAGATCGTAAATTTCGTAGGCGGGCTTGAGATTTCCGAGCAAAACGTCATCGGCCAGCGCGCTCCCGTATTTTGCGGTCAACGCGTCGACATCTTTCTGGGTAAAGAAAAGATGGCTGAAATCGAGCAGCTCGAGGTAATTGCGTAGAAACTTCTGCGACATTTCGGCATTCAGCTGCTGATGGGTGTAATGGCCCTCTTCGAGTAGACGACCAACCGAGACGCAAATCTGCTCGGCATCCGATTTTGCCTGCAGCGCTTGCGGTGTGGCGCTGATCAAAACGAGGACCGCAACCGCTGAAAGAAGGGGAAAACGTAGTTTCATCGGAAAAGCGCGGCCTTCAGGTTCGCAGACTTTGTGCCGAAACGCAACCAAGCAGGGAAAATCGACATGTAAGAGGATGAGACAGCTTGCCTGCGGAAACATTCAAAATCTGCTCTCGGTAGCAACCTGAGCGCGGCGTCGGTCAATTCCTCACTTGGCAAGCTGGCTGGCATTCAACCTCTCATCTAGAATCTTCAGATGACCTACGAGGCGTTTTGCGGCGGTGTTTTCGAAACAAACTGCTATCTCGTCTCGGCGCCGGAAGGCTGGATTCTGTTTGATGCGCCTCAAGGAGCTTGCGACTGGGTCAATTCGCGCGGTGTCGATCTAAAGATGCTGTTGCTTACTCACGGCCACATCGATCACGTCCAGGACGTCGCCAAAATCAAACGTCGGTTCAATTGCCAGATCGGCTGTCATCCTCTGACCGCGCCGATGATTTCGGATCGAGAGTTTTTTCGAAACTTCGGCTTTGAATTAGAGATAGAACCGGAGAAGCCGGACTTTTTTATCGAAGAAACGGCGGCTCGAGATTTTCTTGGAACGGAATTTCAGGTGCTCGAAGTGCCTGGTCATTGTCCAGGCAGCCTCTGCTTCTTTTCGCGCAAAGACGATCTGCTCATCGGTGGCGATGTGCTCTTTGCCGGCGGCGTCGGTCGGTGGGATTTGCCGGGCGGGGATGTCGATCTTTTGTTTAACGGAATCCGCCAGAAACTTTTTCCACTTGGCGACGACGTGACAGTTCTCCCTGGTCACGGCCCGCCGACCAAGATCGGCACTGAGCGCCAAACGAATCCGTTTGTGAGCTGACGGGAAATGGTTAGCCGTTGTTCCGATTAATCCCAGCGATAGTAATCGCCGCCGCGGACATGCAATCGCACTTCGATTTGATGCAATTCCGCGCGAAGGCTATCGACTTCGCGGCGCAGGCGCCAACTATCGAAGCCGTGGCGATAACGCCAGGTCACCCGGTTCACCTCGCCTGAGATTCGTTCGACTTCGCGGCGCAAACGCCAATCCCCGCGATAACGGCTCAACTCCCAGCGAACATGAGAGAGCATCCGATTGAGGCGATTGATGCGCCAATCCAATCCGCTCCGTCCCGGTGAAACGTAGGCAGCGCGGTTGTCGTAGCGGTAATCGTAAGCGAAAGCCGAAGCGCCTCCCAGGCCCAGCCCGAGCACAATGATTAATATCAGTTTCTTCATAGCGAACTCCATTTGTCTGCAGAGTTCGACGTAAGGCGTGCTCGTGCATTCGAGCGATTGCGCGGAGAATTAGGGAAGCTCGGCCAAAAATTTTTCGAGTGATCCAAGGCCGTCGATCTTGCCTGCGACTTCTCGAAGCGAGCCCACCGCTTTCGGAATGTATTGGAGGAAATGTTTGTACTCTTTGACCAGGCCAAGAAATCCGTAGGCCCCCAAGGCCTGCATCAACCGCTGCATGGCGCAGAGCCGTAGCGTTTCCAGAAAATCGGGACTCGGCTTTTCGCTGCAGTAGTACTCGAGCAATTCGTCGCGTTCGGCTCGAGTGAGCTCGACGTATGGATCGTAAAGCAACGAAGCCAGGTCGTACTGGGCGAGACCTGGACGCATCCCTTGGAAATCGATCAAGTAAGCCTGACCATTCCGCAGCAAAATATTTTGCGACTGGAAATCTCGGTGGACCAAAACGCGCGGCTGCTGCGCTAATGTCTCCGCGGTTTCGGCCAACGCCGGCAGCGCGGCCAATTTGTCCATCATGCGCGTCTCGATTTTAAAATAGCGGCCGAGACAGTTTTCGAAGAAATAATTCTGCTCCCAAAGGTAAAGAGCGGCATTGAACTCTGCCGGCAAATGCTGATGCATCTCGATGCAGACCGCTTCCGGCAGTTGATGGAGTCTGCGGACCTCATCCAAAGCCGATTCGTAAAAGGCACGGCGCACCAGCCAGGGCTCATCCCGATATCCAAATAAATCGCGCTCCCCCAGGTCCTCCAGCCAGATCAGGCCCTCATCAACGTCGTGATAATAAATTCTCGGAGCATGAATGCCGTGGGTCTCCAGAAATTGCGCGATCTCGACGTAGTGACGGTTTTCTTCGCGCTCGAGATTGTATTTCACCAGGATGAGCGACTGCTCGGACGAGCAACGAACCCGGTAGAATTTTCGGTCCGACCCGCCTTTCTCGATTGGAGTAATTTTTATTTCATCGACATTGAATCGCGGAAAGTGTCGCCGCGTCTGGCGAAGAAGGACCTCGGTTCTCATTATTCAGATGTCGATGTTGCGATGCGTGCCGCTGACGGTTTTTCGGGCGCGGACAATACAACCAATCAGCTCACTTTTGGAAGCAATTTGTGCACCGGGCCACAAGATTGTGTCGTCCAAAACCACGCCGGCTCCGATATGGCAATCCTTGCCCACTACTGAGCAGCCGCGAATTTGCGCGCTCGGATCGACAATGGCGCTCGGAGCGATGGAATTCGACCATTGCGCGTTTTTCACATAACCCGGCCTCCACTTGTCTTTTGAAATTGCGCGGTGGACATCGAAATATTCGGTCCGCGAACCAATGTTAAACCACTTGCCATCGTCTAGGGCGGCACCCCCAATCCTGCCGCCGTGTCCAATCCAACCCGCGACGATCGGAATAAAGGAAATTTTCTTATGCGACGGGATTCGCCGGAAAATTTCTGCGTTCCAGACGGATATGTTCGCGTAGTCAAAATTCTCGGCGGGATTGGAGTCGTTCGAGATCGCGACGATTCGGCCGTTTCGTGCAACTACGCCAGCCCCCAAACCGGTATTTCGGCGCAAGCCTAGCGTGACATCGTTCTGCGCACGGAAATGCTCTTCGATCAGTGGCTCAAGATCGGCGTCGGTGAGGATATCGCCGCTGTAAACGATGAAGGGATTCGTCCCGAGAAATGATTGGACATTTTTGATGCCGCCGCCGGTGTCGAGCAAAACCGGTTCATTAACCAGCTTGACCGAATGTCCGGCGTAAGTGTTCTCCGGAAAAAGATCTTCAAACGTTTTCGGTAGCCGATGCGTGTTGATGATGAAGGACTTCACGCCGTGATCGATCAAATGATCGAGCGCGAAGGTGATGAGCGGTTTTTGATAAATTGGAATAAGCGGTTTGGGCAGATCCTCGGTGAGCGGACGCAAACGCTTGCCAAGTCCGGCGCCGAGGACAAATGCTTGTTTGATCGCGGCCATGACGTTAGAAATCCGGAGTGGCCGAGGAAACTGTTTGGCGCGGTAACGTCTCGCAATGGAAAAACTTCGGATTCTTCGTTCTCCAGGTTTTGCTCGCTGCGGTAATTGTCGTCATCTTCGCCATAGTTCAGCGGCAGTCGTCACCAGAGATCAGGAATGTTGCTCCGTACATTTTAATTCTCCTTGCGGTGCCAATCTTTATCGCTGGCAAGCGTTATCTCCAAACGAAATACAAGGTTTACGAACTCACCAGCGAACGATTGAAAATGAGCGAGGGCGTTTTTGGCAAAGTGACCGACACGCTCGAATTGTATCGCGTGAAAGACATCGAGACACGGCAACCATTTCTCTATCGCCTGTGCGGCATCGAAAACGTCCAGCTCAACACTTCGGATACTTCTTCGCCGTTCGTTTTCATCGAAGCGATTCCGCATCGTGTCGGGCTTGCCGACAAAATCCGAAATCAAGTCGAAACCATTCGTCAGCAAAAAGGCGTTCGCGAAATCGACGTCGAGTGAGCCACGTTCAATCGGTCTCCGGCTTCAGAGCATCCAAACCTTTGGTCAGATCAGTCAAGGCGCGGAGACAAGCCGCCTTGTGTTTGTCGATCCAACGCTCGGAAATCTGCTTCAGCGGCGCCGGGTTGAGATAATGCAATTTTTCGCGGCCGCGCCAAAGGGGAACAACCAGGTTCGCTTTGATCAGTAGACCGAGGTGTTTGGTAATGCCCTGACGTGTCATGCGGAGATGCCGACAGAGCTGGTTCAAAGTCTGGCCATTTTGGAGATGGAGCTGATCGAGGAGGGCGCGTCGGTTTGGGTCGGCCAAGGCTTTAAAGACATCGTCCATGTGGTAGCGAATTATGCAACCAAATAGTTGCATATTACGTCGACCCTCGCAACCGGTTTGGCTCTTATTGAACCCCTTGGCGCGATCAGTTCTTCAGGTAAAGCGTCCGGGTCCCGAAGTCGATGATCCCATGATGGGTCCGCAGGATCTCCGCCCCGAGCAGTCCCGCCACTGGCTGGGAGCCTCGAAGCAGATCGCTATGAATGAGACCTTCGAGATCAACCACGCCGACGTCTTTACCGACGATGTCCACCGACCCAACGGAGAGCCGACGGATGCGGGCGATTTGCACGCCACGCTGCTTCAAGTTAACCGCCGACGAACTGAGCTCCGTCTCATGAAGCGGAACGTGCAGTCGCCGGACAAACCCGCGGTGCAGCAAAGTCGCGAACGCGCCGGTGTCCACCATCAAGCGCGCGGGTTCGCCGTTGATGGCGGCGTCAACGTAGAGATTATAAGTTTCGCTCACCCGAATCGGCACGCCGCGTAAGCCCCGATATTGTGTGCCCGGAGTTTTCCCAGGGAACTCCGGGTCCATTTTGAGAATCAACATTTGCTTCTGGCAGTCGAGAACCGCCCCGGTCGGAAAAAGAATATCAGCGCCGAGAATCCCATCGATTTCCTGCTCGTGGAGCATGCGCGAAGCGCGCCCGGAACCCGAAAGATCGACAACAACCACCGGCTCGTCGACCAGATTGAGCGCGCCGATACGGAAGTTATGAGCGATGGCGACGTTGTTGAACGCACCGTTAATTTGGAGACGGGCGGGCAATGCTGAGCTGCCCGGTATGCCAGTGAGACCGAAATGCGCCCGGCGTTTCAGTGCGATGGCGCTGATCGGTGCGCCGCTGTCAACGCCGAGCAGGGCTGGCTTGCCGTTGATGAATGCGCGAACAAGCAAATGATTTTGCCGTGAACGCGTGAGTGGCAGCGCTTCAAAACGCGGAAAAGAAGAATCTGAAGCGGGTGGGTTCTTTGGCGCGGCCGCGCAAATTTCGGCGGCCGCCAACAAAGTCGTGACACCGACCGAGAACATTTTTGGGGGGAACGGTCGATCGGCAATTTTCACGCGGCGGAGAATACCATGCTTCCTCTTACGCGAAAGCATTTTCACGATTGGCCTGGAAAAAGCTGCGTTTTGGCGTTGCTCGATTCGCTTGGGTAATGATTAACTCTTCGCCATCCGAGGCATGGAAAACACGATGCAGATGACGACAACGCCGGCACCGGAGGAAAAATTTGTCCGCGGACTCGGATTACTCGATTCGACCATGCTGGTCGCGGGATCGATGATTGGCTCGGGCATTTTCATTGTCTCGTCCATCATTGCTCGGCAGGTGGGCTCGCCTGGTTGGTTACTCGTCGTTTGGCTCGTCACCGGTTTGTTGACGCTGATGGCCGCGCTCTCATATGGAGAATTGGCGGCGATGATGCCGAAGGCCGGCGGGCAATATGTTTATTTGCGCGAAGCTTTCTCTCCGCTCTGGGGTTTTCTCTACGGCTGGACGCTCTTTCTCGTTATTCAGACCGGCACAATCGCGGCAGTCGCTGTCGGATTTGCGCGCTACACCGGTGTGTTCCTCCCCTGGGTTTCGGAGAAGAACTATCTGATCGAACCCGTTCGATTCGGCGGCTATGCGCTCTCGCTTTCCACCGCACAGTTCGTCGGCCTGGCGATGATCGCGCTGCTCACATATATGAACACGCGCGGATTGAATCTCGGTAAGCTCGTGCAGAACATCTTCACGACGGCGAAGACGGGTGCGCTCATCGCACTTATTGTGCTCGGTATTATTGTCGGGGTGAAGTCGGGCGCGGGTGCGGCAAACTTCAGCGACTTCTGGACGCTGCGTGGCGGTTTGCAGGAAGTCGGCGAAGGATTGACCGCCGCGACCGCATTCGGGCTCTTCGTCGGAATCTGCGTAGCGCAGACCAATTCGCTTTTCTCCGCCGACGCGTGGAACAACATCACCTTCACAGCTGGCGAGGTCATAAATCCGCGTCGCAACGTTCCCCTCTCGCTCGCATTCGGCACGATTCTCGTGATCGGACTTTATCTGCTGGCCAACGTCGCCTATCTGGCGGCGCTGCCTTTCGAGGCAATTCAGAACGCGCCGAGCGACCGTGTCGCGTCTGAGACGGCCAACGTAATTTTTCCCGGCGCAGGCGCGACGATCATGGCCGTCGCGATCATGGTTTCCACCTTCGGTTGCAATAATGGACTGATTCTCGCCGGGGCGCGCGCCTACTATGCGATGGCGCGCGACGGTCTCTTCTTCCGTCGCGTGGGCGAGTTGAACAAGAACCACGTGCCCGCGTGGGGCCTCATCATTCAAGGCATCTGGGCCGGCGTCCTCGTCCTGCCGCGTACCGTTAAGACAGACGCCGCCGGCAATGTGACAGGTTACGGTAATCTTTACGGCAACCTGCTCGACTACGTGATTTCGGCTGCGCTCATCTTCTACATTCTAACGATCGTCGGCCTGTTTTTGCTGCGCCGGAAACGACCCGACGCCGAGCGCCCATATAAAGCATTCGGATACCCAATCGTGCCCGCACTCTATATTGTCGGTGCGTCTGTGATTCTCTTCGTGCTTTTCATGTATCAAACGGCGACGACGTGGCCCGGTCTCATCATCGTGCTTACCGGCGTGCCGATTTATTTTCTTTGGCGAAAATCAAATACAGGCGCGCCGTTAGGCGACCAGCGCGGTTAGCGAAACCGAA
>DATNKD010000105.1:0-12602 GCA_035603575.1 Chthoniobacterales bacterium | reverse complement strand
CGCGATCAACACGAAAGGAACGCCGACTGAAGTGGTGGCGAAAGTTTCCGCCGCCGGATTTCCGGTGAACGAAAGTGAGATGTCGATCCTGGCGCAGAACCTTGGCGAGAAAACAATGTTCAACCGCGCCGGTGGCGCGCCAACGTTCGCCGTCGGTATGGCGCACATGTTCGCAAAACTTTCTGCCAGCCCGACTGCGCTCGCGCTCTGGTATCACTTCGCAATCATGTTCGAGGCGCTCTTTATTTTGACGACGATTGATGCCGGCACGCGCGTCGGGCGATTCTTGTTACAAGATTTGTTAGGCAACGTCTGGCGACCGCTCGGGAACACGCGTTCCTGGACCGCGAATTTCGTTGCGAGCGTGCTCTTGGTCGCGGCCTGGGGTTGGTTTTTGTATCAGGGCGTGGTCGACCCGCTCGGCGGCATCAACACGCTCTGGCCGCTCTTTGGTTTGGCGAATCAACTGCTCTCCGTGATCGCGCTTTGTTTATGCACGACCATCCTGATCAAAATGCAGAAGACGCGATATCTCTTCATCACGTTGGTCCCGCTAGCGTTTATGTGCGCGGTCACGTTCTCGGCCGGTTACCTCAAGATTTTTTCAGCCGATCCGAAGCTCGGGTTTTTGAGCGGCGCGCAATCGCTCGCAAGTGAAGCTTCTGGAATTGTCGATCCAACGAAAGCGGCAGAGCTCATGCGACAAGCGCGGGTCTGGCAGTTCGACGCAATCGTTGCCGGATCTTTCATGCTATTCGTGTTTCTGATCGTCGTGGGCTCAGCGACCCAATGGTGGCAACTCATCCGCGGAACGAAACCAGTCGTCCTGCGCGAAAGTGAGTTCGTTCCAATTTCGGCGACGGGACCAGCGCAGGCCTAACAAGACAAACTCACCGATGGTTGGCCGCAGCGATTAGTTAGAATGCAGGTTATTCTTTGCTGACCCGCGTGAAGGCGTGGTCGAAGACATAGTTGGCGACGTTGCGGCCCTGGGCGATCCCCTGGGTTTTGTCGAACGACCAGTGGATACCGAGATAAATCCGGCTCTGGCCGTTTTCTTCTTCCGCTTGCGAGAAATTGGCGAAGCTGCGCGGCATGTAGGGACGCACATTGCCGGCGTTGTCTTTGGTCACGCCGTTGAATTCGTCGGAGACAAAAGTGAACGCGATGTTGTCGGTGCGAAAAAATCGCCGCATGGTCTGGAAAAGCGCGCCGCCAAATCCGGCGTGACCGGAAGGATAAGCGGGAAACGGCGGCGTGAAATTGGGGCCAGTGAGATTGCTCGCGGGCGCGCCCATTGGCGTGAAAATCGGATCGCCAATTGTCGATGCGTTGCCGTCGCCGAGTCCAGTTGGGCCGGTTCCGAGATCGGATTCGCGGATACCGGTGACCGGTCGCCAAAAATCATAAAAATATTTTGAATCCCAAATGGTCATTCCGGCGTCGGCCATGGCGGTATTGGCTAGAGCGAGGAGCCGCGCCAAATCGGCGGTGCCGAGCCGCCTTTGATCGGCAATGTGAACGAGGACCTGATTGTAGAGCCGCGGCGGCGCGCACAGACTCGGCGTTCCGTCGTAGGCCCAGAAGATTCCAATGAAACTTTGTTGGGGCGTGCGCGTGGTCGGTGTGATCACGCCATCGCCCCCGAGAGCTTTTACTTCAGCATAAGCAGTCGCGTATTCCGCACTGTTCATGGCGGGCGGCGGAGGAGCGCGAAATTGACTACTCGATTGCACGACGAACGTTTTGCATTCGCCCCAGTGCGCACCGAGCGCGAGCGGGATCAAGCTGATCGGGTCTTGCCGCCAGTGTCCGGGTTGATCGCTGGTAAAATAACTCACGCCGACGCGCGGCTCCGCGAGTTGCGAGCCATCGTTAGCGCGCAGCTCGAGGACTTCGATTGCGGCGCGGCGGCCTAACGAGACGCCGCCGGCGCGCTCGTTTTTGTTGCGAATCTTCGCGAGATCGTCAGCCAAGAGCGAATCAAAGGACACTGCTTGCGACGGGTAGAGTGCAATCAAGGTGTCATGCGCAGCCTGAGCGACTGCGGCATCGAGGGAAACCGGACCCTTCACCCGCGAAATTCCACTGTAACTTCGGTAGCCACCGAGAACAGCGTTCACCGAATCGAAAATGGCGATGTGAACGATGGCCATGGCGCGACTGGAGCGACCGGGTCCGAGTTGCTCCCCAAAAGTGCGTAATTCGCCGGGCGCGACCGGCGTATGATCGAGCCCGCTGGCGTTAATCGCGATCGCGTTCCAGCGATGAATTGAATCGACTGCTTTCTTTGGCGCGAGCGCGGTGGGCGTCGTCTGCGCGCCATTGAAGCGCGGGCCAAAGAAATCATTAAAGTTCTGCGCGCTCGCGTTGCTGCTGAAACCCAAACAAAGCGCCAAAAAGATTGCGGGAGACAATCTCATCTCGGTTGGGGATTAGTCGCCATCGGTGGGGAGGGTGGAGCGGCGGAGAGCGTGTCGTTTTCTGCGGAAAAACTCAACTGGAATCGTGTGAACAGAGCGATTTGTGCAGCAGGATTCACACCGGCATGACGGCCGGTTTAGCCCATCTGAGTTCCCGCGTTAGATCGACAATCGACCTGCGATGCGCGGAGATTATTTACGGCGAAGCGGCACCACGATCTCTTCGTCGCCGCGTCCGAGGATTACCCGGCCATCCTCGATTCTCTTGACGTTGACCTGATAAACTTGAGTGCCGATCTGGAGGCCGAACTGCTGACCTTCCTGCATCGATTTGCCATTGATGATCGCAAAATGCGTGGCGCCATCGACCGTGATGGTGGTTACGATGAATGCGCCGGGTGGAACTTCACCTTGCGCGGTTCCGCCACTGCCACTGGAAACTTTTCCAGTCGGCTTCCAGTTGATTGGCCAAAATGGGCTGCGGGTTCCGGCATCGACGTTGAACGAAGATTTGTTTTTCACGGTGACGGCGACGGGCTCGTCCGCGCGAAGCGAGGCGAACCCAGCAAAGATCGAGATGCCGAGGACGAAGCAAATTTTATTCATCGTTTCTCAATGACGGTGGTGGCGGCGATGGCGACCTGTTGAAATTGCGGCTGTTCGGGCAGGACACGAATGCTCAGTTTGGTGAGGGAAAGCAGCGGCTGCGTGTTTTCCAGTTCGGCGATCGACTTGCCGAGGGCGGCGAAATCGGCCTGAGGCAGATCGATCAGCCAATTATACTTGGTCCAGGCGGCGAGCTCGGTTTGCTTAAAATTGGTGTTGCTCTCGAGGCGGGCGATCGCGCGATCGATCCCCTGATTAGCGAAGAACGTTTTCATGCGCGGCGGAAACCAGGCGATCGGGGCGCCTTCCGGAGTGAGAGCTTTGAGCGCGGCAAAACGAGCCATCGCATCCTTGGCCTGACGTTCGAGATTGGCTGCTTTGGCCACTTCCGATTTGGAACTGGCGATTTTCTCTTGTCGATCGGCGATCTGGGCCAACGTGACGGCGCGGATTTTTTGCAGCGGCCCGAGGAAGAAAGAGAAATAGACGTAGAGCAAAAAGACGAAACCCATCGCGCTGAGGGCGAGCTTTTTAATCTGATCCTTGGATAATTTAGGAAGATTCATTGTTTTTCTGCTTTCTTCGGCCGGGCGCCGGACTGGCGGCGGGGTTGGCGGCCGCGTTTGGATTAAAGGTGACAGACAAGATGTAACGGGACATCGGGACGTTGGTGCCGCCGATGTTCGACACGGTTTCGACGTCCTCGAGCGTTTTAAATTCCACTTTTACATCGTGATAACTCTTGCCGAGCTGTTCGAGCAACATCTGGCGCAAATCCTCCGCTGCTGATCGTGGCTCACGCGCCGCGGCCACGCCATCGATCGTGACGGTGACGCCTTTGTCATCCTCCAACACCGTTGCTTCAATGCTGGTCACTTGCGCATTGGGCGGAACACAACGCGAAAGTTTCTCCAGGAACGGTCCCCAGAAGAAGCGATTTTCGATGTAATCGTCGAGCACGCGGGTGGTGTCGATGATGTTGGTAAGTTCGGCGGAGCGCTTTTGCGCTTGAGTCACCTCCGGTTCACGCTTCTTCCATTCGGCTTCGACCCCGCTGAGCTTGGCTTTGATCTCGAAGGTTTGATAGGCGTTCCACGCGTAGTAGAGAAAGAGCAATGCGCCGCAGCCGGCGAGCCCGAGAATTCCGATCTTGAGCGGGTCGCGTTGCCGCTGCCGGTGCTCTAGAATTTCCTCATGCAGGAGATTGAGGTGAAGTGCCATTGCTGCTCGTCAGGTTTTGAAATATGCGAAAGCCGCTCCGCAAGCGACGTTGAGTGAAACGAATTCGTTAGACAATGTCTGCCGCTTCGCTGCCGGCAACGCGACCTCGCAAGTCTCAAGCGGGTCCCAAATTTCACACGGCAAACTCAGTTCATCGCTCAACGCCTGTAAAACCGCTTCGGCACGGGCCAACCCGCCGGAAACAAAAACCCGGCTGATACCTTCTTCGCGCTGACCTTCGAAAAATCCAATCGAATTGCGCACTTCCATTGCCAAACGCGCCAGCGATCCGCGACAGATTTCGGTCATCCCTTCGTCGCCCTGTTGAATCATCAGCCAGGCCGCATCGGCATCGAGCGCGTCTTCGGCCGTGAGCGCGTGCATTAGCGCCTTGCCGCCGTAATCGATGCTGCGCACGAGCACCAGCTCGCCCTTGCTGCCGATCAGCACCGTGCTTTGCAGATGTCCCATATCGAGCAGGAGAAAGGCGTCGTTTGCGAAAATTTCGGGATAAGCGAATTCGAACGCGTTAAACGAACAAAGCGGAGCGAGTTGAAGTATGTCGGCTGAAAGACGGATTTTATTTGCGGCTGCGACAATTTGCTTTACCTGGCTTCGCAGCATTCCGCCGACCAGATATTTGGTCTGAGTGATAACACCGCCATGCATGGCAGCTTTACTTCCAGCAGCCGGCGATTTTTCCAGTGTCGATTCGCCATCTGCGCGCCGCGCGACCGGCGCGACATCGAGGACGAAGTCTTTGCATTCCTGGTTCAACACCGCCAGCCCGTTCAAGCGCAACGCATTCCGGAGCAAATCGACCGGCGTATCCGGCTGCTCGATGATGCGCAAGATCATGCTCGGATCGGAAACCGCGAACGCGCAAGCTTTGGCGCTACCGCCCAAATCATGAAGGAGCTGTTTGAGTTCCCGGGAAAGATCTTCGGCGGAGGCAAATTCTTCCGGGACAGGCCGGGACGCGAAGCTTGTCAGGATAAACCGCGAATCGCTTTTGCGCCGAAGAGCAACGCCTTTGAGGACGTGCTTGCCCAAATCGATGCCGACAACAGAATCTGCACGTTTCGCCATGATGCTGCAGGGTCATGTAGCGGGAAACGTGCCCCGCGGCGGCGCTTTTTAAATCGCCATCTCCGCTTTGACCACACTAAGTCTTGGCGTTCAAGCCGCTACCGCTGCTCGATAGCCGAAAAATTCGCGCTCTTTGATGATCTGAACCACTTCCGGCGGCACCATTTCCTCCCAGCTTTTGTCGCCGGCTTTTAGTTTGGCCAGGACAGCTGGCGGGTAGATGCGTAAAAAATCTTTCTGATAATCGGCGATCTCTTCAATGTGGCGGTTGTCGATCAAGTATTGAAAAAGCGATCGCAGATTTGGCGCTACTTCAACCTGGGTCGCGGTCTTAATTTTCCCGGTCTTGTCGTCGATCATCGGATAGACGTAAAGCTTTAGCCCGTGCTTAAACATGCGGCCGAGCGCTTCCAAGATTCCGCCCTCGAGATTGAGATAATATTTCTCGTCAAAAATTTCGATCAAGCTCGGCACGCCCATGACCAGGCCAATCATTCGATTGGTGTAGCGCGAAAGATAGCCGGCCAAGCGGTAGTATTCGCCGAACTTCGAGATCAAAACCGTGCGACCCAGTGCGCCGAGAATGTCTACTCGCGCCAAAAAATCGGCGTGATTGAGCTGTCCTTCCGAAAGCAAATTTTCCAATGTCATCTCCATCAGCACGACCAGATCTTTTTCCGAGCAACCCGACTGTTTTAGAAATTGGCGGCGCGCGCCTTCCAACATGTCGTTGGTTGCATAAGTGACCGGACGAAAACTGCCGCGCTCAATCAAGATCGCTTTCTTGTGCAAGATTTCGGACGGTTGCACCATCTCACCATCCGCCGTGAACATCACCGCGTCGGTCAGACCCTGGCTCACCAACTGCAGGCTCATCAGGCGATTGTCGATGTTAGCGAATGCCGGCCCGGAAAACTTGATTAGGTCGACCTGAATTTTTCCGGGCGCGAGATTTTCCTGCAGCGACGAAATCAAGCGCTCCGGTTCGGAATGGTAAAAGGCGCCGTAAAGCAAATTCACTCCAACCACGCCGAGCGCTTCCTGCTGGTCGACGTTTGATTCGTCGAGCATGCGAACATGAATGATGATCTGGCTCGGTTCGCTGCGCGGAGCAGATTGAAAACGCACACCCAACCAGCCGTGCGATTCGTTGTGCTCTTTGAAACTTCGCGCCGCGACGGTATCGGCGAAAACGAAAAACGTGCGTTCGTTACCAAGTTTTGTCTCAAGCCGCTCCAATAAAAGATCGTACTCGTGGTCGAGCATCGTGTTCAAGCGCACCCGACTCACGTAACGGTCGGCAGGTCCGTAGATCGCGTCGCTGAAAGTCATGTCGTAGGCCGATATTGTTTTGGCGATCGTGCCGGCCGCGCCGCCGACGTGAAAAAAACGCCGCGCCACTTCCTGACCTGCGCCAATTTCGGCGAACGTTCCGTACTTTTGTCGATCGAGATTGATCTGGAACGCCTTCCGGTTCGTGCCGACGTCCATCTCTGCCTTCATGCGATACTGTAGCGGCGGTCTATGACTGCCGCAAAAAGGCGAGAATTTTAGAAACGCACTTGCTCCGCGCTATTTGCCGGAATCCAGCCGCGCATGTTGTTCGGCAACGCCGCGTAAATCCAATCTCCCCGCTGGCTAACAATCTTAATTTCGCTGCCAGCTGGCAACGTCAAAACGCGATTAGCATTGTCCGCGGTGGCAAGGCGCGCGTCGACCTTGTCGCCGGTCACAATGGCCAGTCCTGGACCATTTTTTCCACGGCTGAGTTGACAGCTCGCCACAACTGCTATTGCGAAGAGCGACAACGATAAGATCGACAATGCAAACGCGCTGCGACTGCGGCGTCGGCCAATAATCCAGGCTGCGAACGAGAAAATCCCGATCCAAAATGCAATCGCGGCAGTGACGACTAATTGGTTTTCATTGGCGAACGCGAACAAGCGGTCCGACCGCGTTGGAACCAATTCGAGCGCGCGAGCTTCATCGCGTGCGATTCGCGCGTTTGCTTCGGCTTCGGGGTGATGTGCATCGAGCGCGACCGCGCGTTCGTAGTTGAGAATCGCCCGACCGAAATCGTTTTTCCGAAAGTACGCGTTGCCCAAATTGTAAAACAGATTTGCGGTGTCCTGTCCCGCGCGCACAAGCGTCTCGTAATCGTCAATCGCCGCCTTGAAATCACCGGCGGCATATTCCTGATTGGCTTTGGCAAACTGCGCGCTCGGCTCCGCCGCCAGGATCGAAGCGGAAAGTAACCACAGACCTGCGCAGCTAATAACTATTCGGGTTTTCATGCGTGCAAACTTTCCAGTAACCTCAAAACTTCTTCTCGTTCGTCGCTCGAGATCGTCGCCGCGCCGTTTCCGCTTCCGCTGAAGCGCAATTCGTCACTGCGGTCGAACAAAGTGCGCAATTGCGCCCGCTCGTGTTCACCCAAATCAAACGCTTTCGCGGCCGTTTCCGCATCCACCGCGTTCGGGTTAACATTTTTGACGAGCGCCGTTTTTACCCGGACGACCCGGGACGCATTTGAAAAATATTCCTGCGGCGACAACTCAGTTCGCCGCAATTTTCGCAAGAGCTCGGTTGATTCCTGTTGCAACGCCGCCACGCGCTGGGCCTCGAGATTGTCGATCTTCGTCTGCCGAATTTTCCAGCCAATGAATCCTAACAACAGAATGAACGGCGCTAATTGCGCGATCCAAAAAACCGGGCGCGCATAAATTGGCGTGAACGATCGGACGCGGCCGAGATCGGTCAGCTGATACAAAATGTCCTGTGGCTTTGCTGTTGGAGCCGGAGTAACGGCAACCGTTGCTGTCGGCGCGGCCGATGTTGCTGCAACTGCCGGAGCTGCCATGGCACTTGAGCCCGTCGCCGCGCCGCCTTCGACCTGGATCGGAACCAGATTGCTTCGCAACGTGACGTAATTCT
The DNA here is from genome assembly GCA_035603575.1 of Chthoniobacterales bacterium. Taxonomy (GTDB): domain Bacteria; phylum Verrucomicrobiota; class Verrucomicrobiia; order Chthoniobacterales; family UBA10450; genus AV40. The sequence continues at coordinate 4,329 of DATNKD010000105.1, read as the reverse complement.
CTTTAACCGGATCGAAGTAGGCGAAAACCAACGGCGGCACCGCCGGTTTCTTTTCGTTGGGCGCGATCACCATCTCGAACGTTTTCTCGCCGCTGATACCGACGTCGTCGTCCTGTTTAAATCTCGAGGACGGCGGATACTTGTGCCAACCCCGTTCGTCTTCGAGCGCGGGCCCATTCATTCGGTCAAAATTTCCGCGGCCGTTGATTGTCGATGTTACGGTGATTGGATCGCCCACTTGGACCGTTTTGGGTTTCGCGTCCACGGCCATGGTAAAATTGCCAATCGCTCCGGAGAAATTCGGCGGCGCATTCGGCGGAAGCGGCTTCACATTGAGCGTGGCTATTTCGCTTCTGATCGGCAGTTCGGTTCGCTCGCCCATGCTGCCAAAGGGATCGCTGAAAAATGGGTCCGAAAACGGATCATCTAAATTAAATAGATCGAACGGCGAGCGCGGACGCGTTGTTCGCGGGGCGCTCGGCCGGCGCGGTAGAACGACAGCGGCCTTGGCCGTTACCGGTCCAATTTCAAATTTTCCAGGGCGCGCGGCGGCGATCGCGGTTTTGAAAGTATAAACTTGATAAGTTCTGCCGCCGATCGTTTCCAGATTTTCGCGCGGTTGCTGCAATTTTTGGGTCGTGAAACCCTGACCGGAAAGTTCAGGTCCTTCCTGAAGCCGGCCATGCGCGCGCGGATCGAATCCCAATCGGATTTCCGCCGGCACCATTTCGCCCACATAGGCGTCCTTTTTAGCAACAACCAATTCCGCGAAAGCGACCTTGCTCCCCACCGTGCTTTGCCCGCTTTGCGCCGAACCCGCTGAGCGGCCGGAACTGCTCGACCCTTGCGCCACATTCAACACGAGCTCGGGCGTGCGGAGCGAATTGTTTCCGACTCGAACCATCTGGGGCGGAATCTTAAACTGTCCGGCCTTCAACGGCAGGATGGTGTAATTGTAAGTGGCGCTGCTGCTGACATCGAAATTGTGCATCTCGAATTGCCGTGACGTTCCGGTCTGATGAATTTCAAGGCCGTCGATCGAAATCGTTTCTGGAACATTCGCGCTATTTGCGCCGTTCACTTTGATTTCCAGTTGCACCATCTGTCCGACCGCGGGCTGTGAATCGCTCAAGACCGCTGTGACACTTGGTGAAGCCGGAAGACTGGATTGCATCGCCGCGATTGCGATTGGCGCCAGAAACAGAATTCGTCGGAACATCGACATCTTAATCAACTATCACCTTTCTGAGGGTCACCAATCATTATAGACATGGCGTCTGACCTTGCGTTCATCAAGCTGAACCCGCTGTTCTTCGTCCCTCATTGACTTCAAAAGAAGCTCGGCCTGTTTCTCGCTCATTTGTCCCTCCTTGTCCGGCTCAGCTTCGGCCAATTGCGCAGCATCCTGCGGATTCTGCGGCTGCTGGTCGCCACTGGCTCCTTTGATTTCACCGGCCAATTTTTTCTGTGGCGAAGAAGTGGGTGATGCGGACGGCGACGCGTTCTCTCCCTCGCCTTCGCCTTCACCCGGCGAGGGCGAAGGCGTTTGCTCTTCACCTCCACCTGGACTTGGCGATTCTTCAGGCTGTTCCTGTTCGCGCGAAGGTTGTCGATCTTGTCCGCCAGCGGACGGACTCGGCGTGGCGCGCGCATTTTTGTTTTCCCCTTTTTCGGGCGAGGGCGAAGGTTGGTTCGTTTGCTGTTTATCTTGGCCCGGCGATGGAGTTGGAGTTTCGCCGGGTTTCGGCTGCTGATTTTTCTGCAGCTCGTTTTTTGCCTGCGCGTGGTTCGATTTGTCCTGGGAATCTTTGCTGTTTCCCGACTGGTTTTGCGATTGCGCCTGCTGTTGTTGTTGTTGTTGTTGCTGCTGCTGGTTTTGATTTTGATCTTTGCCGGAACTGCTCTGCGATTGAGATTGTTGCTGGTTCTTGTCCTTTTTATTTTGCTGTTGCGGCGGCGGCGGTGGTTTTTGTTTCGGATGCTGCTTCAACCGCTCGATCTTCTTTTTTACCTCTTCCAGATTCGCTTTCGCGGCTTCATTTTTCGGATTCAACCTCAAAGTCGATTCGTAATGCGACGCCGCGTCAGTCAGGTCCTTTAGCGTGGTCTCGTTTGTCTGGTCCATGTCGGCGCGGTCTTCGAGGGTCCGGCCGAGATTAAAATGGCTGCTCTCCTGAAGCCCTTTGTCGGGTGAGAGCAGGGCGTCGCTGAACGATTGCAGTGCCTTGTTGTAATCGCCCATTTTGAAAGCTGCAGCGCCGGCATCGAATTCGATTTTTTCCTTTTGCGACGAATCCGGATGCGATTGCAGATCTTCTTGGAAGCTCTTGTAGGCGTCGTTGTATTTTCCTTCGCGATAAAGATTCAAACCGGTCGCGGTTCCAAACGCAGGTCTCGCGAGAATCAGCAGCAGCGCCGTCGCCGGCACTGCGATCTTCGACCATCGCGGCAAACGAGCGCGGGCGCGGACCCGTTTGCGTTCGCCGATCAAGATCGACATCGTCAGCGCGAGCATCGCCGCATCAAGCGGCCATTCGTAACGTTCAATCGGTCTCCGCCCCAAGCGCGCATCAATTTCGGCCGCCTTCATGTTAGCCAGGCCTTGTGAGTAAAGTTGTGACATCGTTCGCGGCCCGTCGTCGAGATGCAGATAAAACCCGCCTGTTGCTTGAGCGATTTCGCGCAATCGTTTTTCATCGAGCTTCGATTTTACAACTTGTCCGGCGGAATCTTTCACGAACGCCGTTCCGCCATCGTCGCTCTTAACGGGAATGAGCGAGCCCTGCGGCGTGCCGACGCCAATCGTGAAAATTCGAACGCCGGCATCGGCCGCGGCCTTCGCACTCTTCGCGGCGTCGCCGCTCAACTCTTCGCCATCCGTGAAAATGATCAGGGCACGATTTCCAACCGCGCTTTTTCCAAAGGTGTTTATCGCGAGATTGATTGCTTCCGAAATATTGGTCCCGCCTTCGGGAATCGTCTTAGTGTCCAGATCGTTGATTGATTCGACTTCTGCTTCGTAATCGATCGTCAGCGGCGCCTGCAAAAATGCGCGACCGGCAAACGCGATCAGTCCGACGCGATCGCCTTGCAGTTGATTAACCAGGTCTTGCGCGGCCAACTTGACGCGCTCGAGCCGATTCGGCTGCACATCGTTCGAAAGCATACTCCGTGATGTGTCCACGGCGAAAAGGAGGTCGAGTCCTTTGCGCTTCACGTCTTCGTAAATGTAACCCCATTGCGGTCGAGCGAGGCTGACGACCGCGAAGGCAAGTCCGAGCATCAGCAGACCAAATCGCAAGACGCGCCTGCCGCGATTTACAGTCGCGGCGAGTTGCGGAAGCAATCGCGGAGAAACGAATTCCCGAAGTCGCGCAATTCCGCGCCGTTCGGCGCGCGCAAACAACAGTGCGAGAACCGGAATGACCAGCAATGCCCAAAACCAGATCGGCGCTCCGAAGCTCATAAGATCGACATCTCCGTCACGGCAACTTTTTCCAGATCGTTTGCGACAATAGAAGCTGCGCTACCAGCAGACCGCAGCCGCTCATGATGCAAAGCGGAAACAGGTCGCGGTATTCCTGATATTTTTTCACGGCCACGGTCGATTTCTCAATCTTGTCGATGTCGCTATAAATCTGCTCGAGGGACTTCGTGTCGGTTGCCCGGAAGAATTGACCATTGGCGATTTGCGCGACCTGTCTCAATCCGACTTCGTTAAATTCGACGCGTTGGTTTTGATAAAGGAGATTGCCGAGAACGTCGGTCATTGGCCCGCGCTGTGTAAAAATTGGCGCCGGCGCGATCCCGTTGATTCCAGCGCCGATGGCATAGAAATGGATCTTCAATGCTTTGACCGCTTCGGCTGCGGTGTTGGGCGAGATCTTTCCGGCATTATTTTCGCCGTCGGTTAGTAGAACAATCGCGCGACTCTTCGACTTTTTGTCGTTCAATCGATTTGCCGCCGATGCTATCGCCGAGCCGATTGCGGTCCCGTCTTCAACAAGACCGATGCGCACGCGCTCGAGATTTTGCAGGAGCCAATCATGATCCAGCGTCATAGGACTAACCACATAGGGCCGCCCGGCAAACGCGATGATTCCGATCCGATCGTTCGGCCGCCCTTCGATGAACTTGCGCGTGACCTCGCGGATTGCGTCAACCCGGGTCGCACGTCCGCCGCCGATCGTGAAATCCTTGGTCAGCATTGATCCAGAGACGTCGAGCACGAGCATGATGTCGATCCCGCTTGCCTCGACTTGGGTCAAACTCTTGCCGAGTTGCGGTTGCGCGAGTGCGACCACGAAGAGCGCAAGGGTTGCAAAAATT
>DATNKD010000104.1:0-2938 GCA_035603575.1 Chthoniobacterales bacterium | reverse complement strand
CAACCGTTGGCCGCGAGATCAATCCACGGAGGTCGCGGCGATGCATCGCGCCGGCGGCATTGTAGTAAGAGTTGAATAGATAGGCATACTCCGGAACGGCATCGCGATAACCCGGCATCCATTTCTTCAAAATGAAGGTCTCGAAAAACCAGCTGGTATGCGCGAGGTGCCATTTCGTGGGGCTGACTTCCGGCATCGATTGCACGACGCAGTCTTCGGGAGCGAGATTTCCGGCCAATCTGGCCGTGAAATTTCGAACGTCGCGAAAACGCGCGAGCAGGCTCTCCGCCCGCGAAAGCTTTTTCGCGGCCACAGTTCTATTTACTGTTGCGACCGCGGTTTGATTCAAGTAATTCCGCCCTCCTGCTCCAGTTCTTCTCTGCGCGCTTCAAGCATTTGATCATGGGCCGCTTCCTCTCGGCCGTCGCTGACAAGATGTTCACCCACCGTCTCTTCTTCGTCGTCAATCCCGGAACGGGGAACACGATGACCGCGGTCGTCCGGAGTGACTTCCCACTCTTCGGTCACTTCCGAGTTGTCCGGCGTTTCTTCGGGCGGGTCATTATTTTCAGCACCCATCAGTTCCTGACGCGCATGACTCCAATCGGCATCGGTAAATTCGTCTGGATTGCGCTCGTCGATCATCGCAATCTCGCGGGCGCGTCGTTCGATGTCTTCGGGGGACGGAACTCCCATTCCGTTGCCATGGAGCGAAATTTTGCCGCTACTAGGCTTCTTTTCCTTCATACACTTAAATTACGAAAACCGAATCGGGTCTACGTGCAAAAAGTTACAGCCGCAAACTTCGGCAGGAAAGAGGATTTTGCTCGAGGTGCGATTGCGGAAAATAGTTGGAATTTCATGGACGACTGCAAATTGCTCTCGTTGAAAAGCGGCGGCCAGCTTGCTTACGTCGAGTACGGCAGCGCTCCGGGCGCGCCGGTTTTCTTTTTTCACGGCTGGCCGAGCTCGCGCACGATGGCGCAGCTGACCGACGCGGCCGCGCGGGAACTGGGCGTCAAAATTATTTCTCCTGATCGCCCCGGCATTCGCGATTCCAGTTTTCAGCCGAATCGCAAATTGGTCGATTGGCCGCAAATCGTTGAGCAGTTGGCGGATCACTTGCGGATTCAACGATTTCGAATTCTGGCGATCTCGGGCGGTGCGCCTTACGCCTACGCCGCCGCGTGGAAAATTCCCGAGCGAGTGCTGGCAGTCGCGATCGCAAGCGGCGCTCCGCCGATTGTCGATCTAGGCGATCATTCGGGATTACTTTCGCTTTACCGCCGGCTGCTTTGGCTCTATCGCTGTTCGCCCCAAGCGCTGCGTGTTCTTTTTTTCCTGACGGGCGCAATCGCGAGGATTCGTCCGCCAGTTCGTTTTCGACCGCTCGTCTTTAAGCTTTTGAAATTACAAGCGTGCGACGCGGCGTCCCTGGAGGATTCGGTCGCATTTGAGGCATGTTTCGAAAGTCAACGCCGCGCGTGGCGAGCGTCGGTTAAAGGACTCACCACCGACGCGGAAATCTTTGCGGCACCGTGGGGATTTCGCCTGGAAGATGTCGATGTTCCGGTGCGACTCTGGCACGGAACGAAAGATCGCGCCTTTTCTACTCGCGTGGCTGAGTACGTGGCGGCACGACTTCCCCATTGCAAAGCGCGCTACGTGGAGGGCGAAGGTCATTATTCGCTCCCGATCCGGCACATGCGCGAAATCCTGGCGGATTTGATCGCGGTCTAGCTGCCTCTACAGTCCAGAGTGGAAGATTTTACTGGAGGAGCGATTCACGATCAGCCGGCGCGGCGGCTTTGGACAGTCGATCCGCCGTTTGATGCGCGGGTCAAAGATCTGGTCCGCGATTGGGGCGCGAATAAAAATCCGGAACTGATCGAAGAAATGATCGTAACTGCGCTGAAGATGGCGCGGGACGAGATGGGGGTTGCCGATCTCAAACTCATCAATCGTTCGATCAAAGAAATGCGGTATGCGGCGAAAGTTTTCGCGCGCTATTCGCATTTTCGAAAAGTTGTCGTCTTTGGCTCGGCTCGCGTGAGCTCAGACGTGCCCGAATCGAAGGTCGCCGAAGATTTTGCGCGGACGATGGTGTCGCACGATTACATGGTCATCACCGGCGGCGGGGACGGGATCATGGGCGCGGCCCAACGGGGCGCGGGACGCGAGCATAGTTTCGGACTCAACATTCGTTTGCCATTCGAACAGCAAGCCAACGAAGTGATCGAAGGCGATCCGAAGTTGATCAACTTCAATTATTTTTTTGCGCGCAAGCTCAACTTCGTAAAAGAGACGCACGCCTTCGCGCTTTTCCCGGGTGGGTTCGGCACAATGGACGAAACCTTCGAAGTCCTCACCTTGATGCAAACCGGCAAAGCGCGGATTATTCCGGTTGTTCTGCTCGACCGGCCAGGTGGCACTTATTGGGAAACGTGGATTAAGTTTCTGACCGAGCATCTTTTCAAACTCGGTTTAATTTCATCGGAAGATTTTTCGTTCTTCAAGATCGCGCACGACGTCGACGAAGCGGTGCGCGAGATTCTCCAGTTTTACAAAATCTATCATTCCGCCCGCTGGGTAGGGGAACAGTTGGTCTTACGCATCTGCCAGCCGTTATCGAAAAGCGCCGTCGCCGATCTTAACAAGAATTTCTCAGATGTTCTTCGGGACGGCGCGGTTGTTCAGGGGAGCGCATTGCGACAGGAAAAAAACGAGCCGGAAATCTGGAACCTGCCGCGGCTGATCTTGACGCCGTATCGAAACAATTTCGGCCGGTTTCGTCAATTGATCGACGCGATCAATCTCGCATCAGTCGGGTAGAATCGGCTCCGGGCTTGCAATCGGCGCAAGCGTCTCTGCCCCGTCACGCTTGGGAACTCGAACACGGCGCTTTTTGTTCGCTTCGACCAATGCAAGATCGACATCG
>DATNKD010000103.1:0-2744 GCA_035603575.1 Chthoniobacterales bacterium | reverse complement strand
GGACCAGAAAGCTTCGTCTCCCACGCCCGCGATCTTCTGCAGAGATTCCGACTTCTTTTTTTCCTCGTCGCGTTCTTTGCCGGTTTCCAGAACGCGCCGGAACGTTTCTTTCCAGTACTGTTCGGGATCACGCGCGTCCGCGCCGTCTCCTTTTTGCATTACGGTAAGACTGATCGAATTACTGGATGTCGGCAGCGTGAAATAACACTGTGAAACCGCGATCCCGCCAGTGGATTTCCCGCTCGCTTTCGTGTCTCTCAATGGCTCGCCTTGGATCGACTCGATTTCTTTGCTCGTGAGCAAAGCGCACGCGTCGATCTTGCTCTTGGCCGAGCTTACGCTCGGCACAGGTTGCGCAGGTGTGGTCGCCTGCACCGAATTTGCCGGTGGCGCGTTTGTCGCCGTTGGCGGCATGACGCGTGCACTTGCGTAAAAAATCTTCTGACCCTTCTCGAGCACCGGCTTGATTGTCAATGTTGCGGCGACGGGCTGCGTCGTTTGCCGGGGTTCAACAGTGATCCGAAATTCGTCTTTCCCCGCTCCGCGATCGACTTTGGTAACAAAATCCGGATGCGACGACGAAACATCAAGGCTTTTGATTGAAACGCCCGCTCCCGCTTTCGCAAAAATCGCTTTCGACTTGGCGGGTTCGCCTGCCTGCCAATAAATGAACGTGGGCTGAAGCTCGAGCACCACGGAAATGTCCACTTTCAAGTTCAACGACGTCGATGGATGCGCGATGTCATCCGTGACTACTGTGATCATTTTCTGCTGCACACCGGTGCGATCGCCAATTTTAAAGGTGGCTGTAACTTCGCCTTTTTCCCCGGGTTCGGCACTTTGTTTCGCACTGGCGGCGGTGCAGTCACAAGACGTGGTCACGGATTTGATCGCAACCGGTTTGTCCCCCTTGTTTTGGTATTTAAAATGGCCGACCGCGACGTCATCACTAATCGCCGGATGCAATTCAAGCTGCGTTTGTTCCCAAACGAGTTCGGCTTGCGTCGTTGAACATACCGCGGACACGAGCGCTATGAGAAAGAGTTTGACCTGAATGTGCATAATAGGACGAAAGAGGTTTCTAGTTTCAGTGTCAATGGCAGTTGTGATTCCGAATCAGTCAGAGCCTAACGAATATTCGCGCTTGACCCATTCGAGCGCTTCATCGCGATTGCGCAGCGTGCCTTTCGAGTTGCCGCATCTCGGCCGCTTCCAGAATTTCACCAAACGTCGGCCCGGGTTTCAGCCCGAGAGCAATCAAATCCTCGTCGCGCACGAGTGGCGGCGGAATGACCTTGATCCGCTGCGCAGCGATGCTCGCTTCCAAGGACTTGTTTCTGCAATCTTGTCCGGGTCTATAAAGTAAGTCCCGTGAGTGCGAGCGAGAGCCAATGAATCCGAAGAACTTCTTCGCTGAACTAAAGCGGCGAAATGGTTCAAGCGCTTTCCGGCGATGATCGTCTGCGGAGAAGGCGACTTGGTGAAAACCTTTTTGAGAACAAATCAAAGCCCCGCCGGAAGAGAAATAATCTGATTGCACGAAAGGCGGCATCGAGCGCCGATACAATTGCGTGACCGCGCGAAGTTGAAGCGATGAAACTCACGCTGCCTAACAAGCTGACCTGGTTGGACGCACATTGGGAGATGCTCGCGATCACGGCCGGGTTGTTCGTGCTGGTCGCGGTCTTTGTCGATCTTAAGCCGGTGGTGGAAGAGAATTTTTTCTTTTCCACGAGTGATCCCGGATTCGGGGAATCCAAAAAGATCGAGCAGCGTTTCCCGTCCCAACCGCAGCTCGTAGTGGCGGTTTCCTCCAGCAACATTTCTTCGCCGCGATACCTCGGGCGAATTCAAAAACTGACTCAAGAGATCGAAGCGATCGACGGCGTAAGCGCGGTCAAAAGTTTGGCGGCTGGTCCGAAGAACTTTCAGGACGCGCTGGGGAGCCCGTTCTGGAGCCGGCTCTTAATAGCGAAAGACCGTAAGTCCAGCGACGTGATCGTGTTCACCGAACGCGGTGACACTGGGAAACTCGTCCGGCGAATTGAGCGAATTGCGCACGAGATGGACGAGAAAGATTTTCGAATTCACATCGCCGGCACTCCCTACGTGGTAGAAATGCTTCAGCGCAGTATTACCCACGATTTTCGTTACTTCAGCCTGACCGCCATCATTTTGTTCGGCCTCACCATGGCCGCGATGTTCCGGTCAGCTCGGGTATTTCTCGGGATGCTCGCCACTTGCACGAGCGCCGTTTTGTTGACCTTGTTGTTGCAGCAAATCTTCGGAAGAAGAATCGGCATCCTGACCGTCAATCTCTGCATCATCGTGTTTGTGGTGGCGTTGTCGCACCTGGTCTACATGACCTTCAACTGGCAAACGCTCGCCGGCCGGAGGCATCGGTTGGAGAAAAAATCGCCCGACCTCGCCGCGGCCGCGCTCCGCATGACATTTCCACCGTCGTTTTGGTCGATGATCTGCGCCTCGCTCGGTTTTGCCAGCTTGTTGATCGTCGAGGCCAAACCGCTGCGCGAACTCGGATTCGGCGGCGTGCTCGGATCGATCGTGGCTTTTGCCTGTGCTTACGTGATGTATCCGCCGTTTCTGCGCTGGGCCGTGCCGCGCGAAAGCAAAATCGTGGAAGCCGAACCTCCCCACAGATTTTGGGCGCGCTCGTTTCCAATATTGTCAGTGGCCATAATTCTCGTCAGCGCAGGTTTAGGATTTGGTCTCAAGCGAGTAAA
>DATNKD010000102.1:0-3180 GCA_035603575.1 Chthoniobacterales bacterium | reverse complement strand
TTCTGAGCGTGGCCAAATCCATTTCCAGCGCGTGCTTGCCCGATTCGTCATTGGGATTGCGCACATAAAATCTCGTTAGAAAATTGAGCGCGACGGGGCGCGGGAATTTCGGCGCGGTGCCGAAGCCGCCTTCTTTGTCGTCGAAACTCCGAGAAAGCTGTTCGTAGGCGGTTTGAAAAAGTTGATTGTCGATCTTACCAGCGGCTTCCGGCTGTGCGTTCTGCGATTCGCGAAGGGCGTCGATGATCTTTCCGCTCTGTTGGGCAATTTTTTCGTGGTCCTGTTTCCAAGCGGCCGCGATGCGTTCGAGAACTTTCGTAAAACCGGGCTGGCCGTATCGATCTACCGGCGGAAAATAAGTTCCGCCCACAAACGGTTTCAGATCGGGCGTGAGCCAGACACTCATCGGCCAACCACCGCCGCCGGTCGTCGCTTGAACGAAGGTCATGTAAACCCGATCGACATCAGGTCGTTCTTCGCGATCGACCTTGATGTTCACGAACTCGCGATTCATGATCGCGGATGTCTCTTCGTTTTCGAACGACTCGTGCGCCATCACGTGGCACCAGTGACAGGTCGAATAACCGATCGAGAGGAAGATCGGTTTGTTCTCGCGACGCGCTTTGGCGAAGGCCTCCTCGCCCCACGGATACCAATCGACCGGATTATGCGCGTGCTGAAGAAGATAAGGAGACTTCTCCTGCGCGAGTCGGTTCGTGTGCACTGGATGAGCCGGTTGAATTTCAGCGGCCATGACAATCGGTGTCACTGATCAGCATAACGTGAGAACGAAAAAGCGGAAGCTATTGTAGAGGCGGTCGCCGCGGCGACCGCCCTCTATATTCTTAAATCGAAGTGGATAACTCCCAGCTCATTTTTCTTTGCTTCGCGATCGCGGTGATCGCGTTTCTCTATTCGTCCGTCGGGCACGCCGGCGCCTCTGGTTACATCGCGGCCATGACATTGTTTGGACTCGCCACCACGGTCATTCGACCGACCGCGCTCGTCTTGAATATTCTGGTGGCAACGATCGGTTCGTTCCAATTTTGGCGGGCCGGATATTTTTCCTGGAAACTTTTCTGGCCATTCGCGCTGCTCTCGGTTCCCACTGCATATTTCGGCGGCTATCTTCAGCCTTCAGCGGGCGTGCTAAGAATCCTGATCGGCGTAGTTCTGCTATTCTCAGCCGCCCGATTGATTTTTCGCCGTGGCGATCCCCCGGAAACAGTCCCTCCATCGAAACCAACCGCGGTCGGAGTTGGAGCGGGGCTCGGATTTCTTTCGGGTCTGACCGGGACTGGTGGCGGAATTTTTCTCACGCCGCTCCTTTTATTCTGCCGATGGGCGTATATTCGTCAGGCGGCGGCGGTGTCGGCGGTGTTCATTCTGGTGAATTCAATCGGCGGACTGGTCGGATATTTCACGGCAGTTCACTCCGTACCACTGCTCGGACTCTATCTCGCGATCCCCGCTATCATTGGTGGAACTATCGGTTCCCATTTAGGCAGCCGACGCTTTCCCGTCCGCGCGATTTCAATTCTCCTCGCAATCGTCCTCGCAATTGCCGGCAGCAAACTAATTTTTACGAGATGACAATTCCAATTTCGGCGCAGTCTGGGGCGACCACGGATTCGATTTGAAATCCGAGTCGATGATTTTCCCCCGCGTGGCCCGCAGCAGATTGACGAGCGCCAAAATATCGAGCGCATGATGCCGCGGAGCGAAGCTCGACAAGTTTTTTGCCGCCAACTCAAAGAGCTTAACCGCCGGCCGCAAACGCCGGCTGTGTTTTGCGTGCGTGGGATGTTTGAAGTTCTTTTGGAGATGGACGAAGGCACCGGCGGCCTGAATCAGTCCTTTGAAGAAATTGTCGTCGTCGGTGTCGCTGTTCAGCCAAAGCTGCTCGAGCACGTCGTGCGCTTCGTAGTAACGTTGCTCGTTCCAGCAGCGAAAGAATGCGCGATAAAATGGATGCTTCGCGACGTCGCCAGAAAGATCGACAGCGTCGCCTTCGAGCTCGCGCACAAATTGCGAAATCCTCTCGCCTTTGCTCATGGAGGGCTTAATTTCATCATGCCTCAGATGATGGGCAAATCGACTTTTCCGGAGGGTCACGAAAGCGTTCGGGACCGCAGCCAAGAATGACGCCGGTGGCGCTGGCCATTCTTCTCGCCGCAGTCGTGGCGCTGATTTTTTTCTCAGCGCTTTTCTCGGGACTGGAGACGGCGCTTTTTTCGCTGCGACCGCATCAGTTGCGACGATTGGAGGAAAATCGCCCCGCGCTTACCGATTTCGTCCAACTTTTTCGTGACAAGCCGCGTCGCGTTCTGAACGTGCTCCTGCTCGGCGATGGCCTGCTCAAAGTACCGTTGGTTGTGCTTTGTCTTTTTCTACTCTGGCGCGGGCCGCTCGCCGGACGCCTGTCGCAATGGCTGGCCGCAATTCTGATTTTCGCAATCGTCGTCTTACTCTGCGATTTGATCCCAAAATTGATCGCGCTCGCCGCACCGTACCAACTCTCGACCATCGGCGCATTCATGCTTCAAGCCTCAGTGCCGTTGCTCGATCGCGTTGTGCGCACGCTCGGGACCGTCAGCACAGTGATTGTCGATCTTCTCACGCCGCTGCGTCTGCGCACGCGGGCACGATTGAGCGATGAAGAACTCGAGACATTGGTCGAGATCGGAGAGGAGGAAGGGACGCTGCATGAAGCCGAAGGCGAGATGATCCAGGAAATCATCAAGATGGGCGACAAGACGGCCAAGGATTGCATGACGCCGCGGGTCGAGACTTTTGCTTTGGCAGACGATCTAACGAACGAACAAGCGATCGCGCAATTAAAAGAGAAACGCTACCGCCGCGTTCCGGTTTACGCCGACACGCCGGACAGCATTGTTGGCATCATCGACGTGAAACTGTTGCTGCTCGATCCGTCCGAACATTATACCGAGGCGTTGCTGGCTCCGTCGTTCGTACCGGAAACGATGCGCGCGCTCGATTTGCTCAAACTTTTTCTCACTCACCCGCAAGGATTGGCGATCGTGGTCGATGAGTTTGGCGGGACCGAAGGCATCATCACAATGGCCGACATCGTGGAGGAAATTCTCGGTGATGCCGCGCCGCCCGGCAGCGATGTCGATCTTTACATCGAACCGCTGGAGAATGGAAAATTTCTGGTCA
>DATNKD010000101.1:0-60559 GCA_035603575.1 Chthoniobacterales bacterium | reverse complement strand
TCGCGCACTTTTTGCGCGCGCACGTAGTAGGCGTCGTAGTAACCGGAACTCAAAACATAGGTCCCAAGAATGATTCGGCGTTTTACTTCCGCGCCGAAACCTTCTTCGCGCGTCCGGCCATAATGATCGAGGAGGTCCTTTGGATCTTTAGCGCGATATCCGTAACGCACGCCGTCGAAGCGGGCGAGATTCGCGGACGCCTCCGCGGTGGCGAGAAAATAATAAACGGCGATGCCGTAATCGGTGTGCGGCAAACTAACATCGACAATCTTCGCGCCGAGCGATTGCAAATGTTTTAACGCGACGTCGATCGCTGATTTCACCTGCGGATCGATCCCTTCGATCATGTATTCCTTAGGTAAACCCAAGCGCATTCCCTTCAAATCGCGTCCGAGATTTTTTGTGTAATCCGGGACCGGCTCGTTTAGCGACGTCGAATCGTAAGGATCGTGCCCGGCCATCGCGTTCATGATCATCGCCGAGTCGCGCACGGTTTTTGTCAGCGGACCAACTTGGTCGAGCGACGACGCAAATGCGACGACGCCAAAACGGGACACCCGTCCGTAACTTGGTTTCACGCCGACGACGCCACACAAAGACGCGGGTTGTCGAATCGAGCCGCCAGTGTCGGTGCCGAGTCCGCCAAAAGCAGAGTCCGCCGCCACCGCTGCTGCCGACCCTCCGCTCGAACCGCCGGGCACTCGCGACATATCCCAAGGATTACGCGTGACTTTGACACTCGAGTTTTCCGTGGACGAGCCCATCGCGAATTCATCCATGTTAGTTTTGCCAAATGGGATCGCGCCAGCCGCGCGCAGTTTTTGAATGACGGTCGCCTCATAAGGCGATCGATAATTCGCGAGAATTTTCGACGCGCAGGTGCATGGTTGTCCTTTGACATTGATGATGTCTTTGATCGCAATCGGAACGCCGCCGAGCGGAAGATCGACATCTGCTGTTTCAGCTTCCTTTGCTGCGGCTTCAAAGTCGATCGAAAGGTAAGCGTCGATTTTCGGTTCGACTTTTTCGATTCGCGCGCGGAGCGAGTCAATCACTTCGCGCGGTGAAGCTTCCTTTCGGCGAAGTAGCGCTTGCAGATCGGCGATGGTGAGCGCCGGCAGATCGGACCGGCTCATTCGACTACTTTGGTGACAATGAAGAGCTGGTTCGCTTTGTGCGGGGCGTTGCTTAGCGCTTCATCAGCCGTGAACCAGTCGCGCGGCTCATCCTCGCGAAACACATTGAAGATCGGAATCGCGTGGGCAGCGGCTTCGACATGGCTAACATCGACCTCGCGCAGCTTCTCGGCGTATTTCAAAACGTCCGCCAGTTGTTTTTGGAAAAGTCGCGTTTCTTCGTCGGTCAAATTGACCCGTGCCAGTTTCGACACGTATCCGACATCGAGATCGCTTGTCTTGGCCATGGATCAAAAATGGAGACGATTGAGCAACCAAATGGCCGCTATCAAAAGCGTAATGATCAGAACGAGGAAGACAATGCGGCCTTCGCGGCGCTCTTTGCGAAGCGAACCGCGGCGGCGGCCTGGTCCACTTTCGCCGTAGCGTTTGTCTTGCAGCGCCATCGAAACGTCGAGGCGACTGCCGCCCTGGCTCGCGCGTATGAGCAATTCCTCTCGCTGGCGCTTTTCGACTTCCTCCGCGACACGTGGCGCGTCCGCGATCATCCGTTCGAGCTTTTCCATCTGGTCGCGCAGCTCCGATTCCTGACGCGCCAATTCTAGTTTCGTTTGATCGAGCGCGGTTGCCGATCTACGCGAACGACGAAGCATGCAGCGTCACCGACTCGTTGACGCCATCCAGAGAAACAGGAAGAGCGCGATAAATCCGAAAACGATCAGCGGCAAACTGAAGGCGAACCCAATTTTCATCCATTGCCAAAGCGAAGGGCGGCCTCCGCCGCCGGAAAAATCAGACGCGATCTCGGGCAACGCTTCGCCGCCCTCAGCGTCGCCGGTTGCCTGTAAACGGCTGCGTTGCTGACTGAATTCGACGCGTGCGCTTTCCACTGCGCTCAATGCCCGGCTCAGTTCCTTATGCAAGTCGGCCGGATTCCAGGTTTTTGGATCGATCGCCTCGATCAGTTCCAGATGCTGTCCGAAACTTTCCCGCATTGCCCGCAATTGCTCGAGTCGTTTTTGGGCATCGTAGGCTTCGCGTTCCAGAACAACGAGCGAACGCGTCAGCTTATCGCTAATCTCGGCGCGACCACGCTCCAATTCCTCCTGTTTCCGGCTCAGCTCTTCGAGCTCGCGCTTTTGTTTTTCGATCTGGTCCTGCTGCCGTTTGAGCTGAAGTAATTGCTCTTGCGCCTTTTGGACTTGGGAATCGAGATGTTCCGACGACAGCGACTCTTCTTCGCTCAATTCCAGCATTTGTTCAATCGGTCGAATTTTTTCCGGCATATCAAACTTCTTCAAACTTTGCTCACCTCGCGTTTGGTCGCGCTGACGCGAACATTAGTTACGCATTTCGAGAATTTCCAGACTTTTCCGAAAAGAATTTGAACTGGCAAAAGATCGATCCGCCAAACGGACGGATTGGCCGCGGCGAACCGTTAGCGCCCCGGCATCATTTCCAGCAGAACACCTTTGAAATATTCGGTTTCTGGAATTGTCGGTAGCACGGGATGATCGGGCGCTTGTTCGAACCGGCGCAATTTTCTCGCCGAACGACGCGCGTCCACCAGCGCCTCCGCGATTGTTTGCGCAAACGCAGTTTCGCTCACGTGATGCGAGCAGGAGAACGTCGCGAGCAAACCATTTTTTGAAAGCAATTTAAACGCGCGGACATGCAGCTCGCGATAACCGCGCAAGGCATCACGCAAACCGCTTTTCGTTTTCGTAAACGACGGCGGATCGAGAATGATCAGGTCGTATTCGGCTTCTGCTTTCTCAGCGC
This sequence comes from Chthoniobacterales bacterium, assembly GCA_035603575.1. GTDB lineage: Bacteria > Verrucomicrobiota > Verrucomicrobiia > Chthoniobacterales > UBA10450 > AV40. The sequence continues at coordinate 57,641 of DATNKD010000101.1, read as the reverse complement.
CGCGCAGAAACGCAAAGACGTCCTGCTCAATCCAGCGCACTTTGAGTCCATTTCTTTCCGCATTCCGTTTTCCGGCGGCGACGTTTTCGGAATTTTCTTCGACTGCGGCAACGTCCGTCGCACCCGCTTGAGCACACGCGAGCGCGAATGCTCCCTGATTCGCAAAACAGTCGAGCACCCGGCGTTCGGGAGCGAACTGCGCGATCGCGGAATAATTCGGCGCTTGGTCGAGATAAAATCCGGTTTTCTGCCCATGCAAAAGATCGACATCGAATTTCAGGCCGCCGAGTTCAACTGTGATCGGCCCCGACGGCGCGCCGCCTTCCAGAATCCCGGTTCGTAATTCGAGTCCTTCCGCTTTTCGAACCGCCGAGTCGTTTCGCTCGATGATGGTCGCGCCTCCAAAAAGATCGGCAATCGCCTTCACGATCAAATCGTTTCGCAAATCCATCGCCAGCGTGAGCGTTTGCAGGACGAAGTAATCGCCATAGCGGTCGACAATCACGCCCGGTAACCCGTCGCTCTCGCTCCAGACCACGCGGCGCAACTTCGGATCGACATTTCGCCGGTCGCGATACTCAGACGCCTGCGCGATCCGCCGCTTGAAGAAATCCAAATCGAGGTCCTGTCGTTGCCGGGAAAATCGGCGCGCGACGATTTGCGATTTCGAATTGTAAATCGCGCTCCCAATCAAGCGATCGCGGCCGTCCTTCAGCGAGATCACCTCGCCGTCCGCCGGATTTCCGAAAATTTTCAGGACTTCGCTGGAAAAGACCCAGTCGTGTCCATGAAGAATTCGCGCGCGGGGTTTGACGACTAATCCGGCCATGGCGATGAATGATAAATGCAAACCGGCGCACAATCGATTGTCGATCTTCCAGGCGTTCAGAAACTGCGCAGCGGAAAAGTCCGCGAAGTTTTTGATCTGGGCGACACATTGCTGTTTGTCGCGACCGATCGAATCTCGGCGTTCGATGTCATTTTACCCGATCCAATCCCGAAGAAAGGCGCGGTCCTAAATCAGCTCTCCGCCTTTTGGTTCAACCGGTTCGGCAAGATCGACAATCACTTTGTTAACTCCGACTTCGACTCCTTTCCCAAACAATTGCGGCCGTTTCGCGAACAACTCGCCGGCCGTTCCATGATTGTGCGAAAAACAAAACCGCTGGCGGTCGAATGCGTCGTGCGCGGTTATCTTGCCGGCTCCGGTTGGAAAGAATATCAGGAATCGCAGAGCGTTTGCGGAATCAAGTTGCCGAAAGGCCTGAAGCTCGGGTCCCAGTTGCCGGAGCCGATCTTCACGCCCGCGACCAAGGCCGAAGCCGGCCATGACGAGAACATCGACATGAAAAAGTGTGCGCAGATTCTCGGCCAGGAAACGGCCGAGCGGGTCAAGAATCTGAGTCTGCAAACTTACTCGGCCGGTCGCGATCACGCCGGCAAACGCGGGATTATCGTTGCCGACACCAAGTTCGAATTTGGAACGATCGACGGACAGTTGCTGTTGATCGATGAAGTGCTCACTCCCGATTCATCACGCTTTTGGCCGGCGGATCATTATGTCGTCGGCCAAAGCCCGCCGAGTTTCGATAAACAATTCGTTCGCGATTATCTCGAGACACTCGATTGGAACAAAACCGCGCCCGGCCCGAAACTGCCGGGCGATGTGGTTGCGCGCACCGCGTCGAAGTACGTTGAAGCGTTCGAGCGACTCACGGGCGAGAAGCTGAAGTAGCCGGCCCGCATCTTTCGCTCTGTCATTCCGAGCGGAGCGAGGAATCTCTCACAGACTTCGTTGATCACCACTCACCTACGAAGTTTGCGTCACGCTGCGTAATCAGAGATCCCTCACTTCGTTCGGGATGACAAGCCTGCGTATTGAATCACTTTCCGAGCAGCTCGCTCACCATCGATTTCTCTTCCTTCAGCTCTGCTACGGAGGTGTCGATCTTCTCGCGACTGAAATCGTTGATCGGCAGTTTTTGCACGATTTCCCATTTGCCGCCCTGAACGCGCACTGGAAATGACGAGATCAAATCTTTTTCGATCCGGTAACTTCCATCCGAACAAACCGCCACGCTGTGCCAATCGTCGCGGGGCGTATCGTTGGTGAGAAATCGGACGGTATCGACGACCGCGTTCGCCGCCGAACCGGCCGATGAAAGTCCGCGCGCTTTGATAATGACTGCGCCGCGCTGTTGGACGGCGGCGATGAAATCTTCTTTCAGCCATTTCTCGTCGCCGATCACCTCGTTTGCGGCGCGATTGTCGATCTTCGCGTTGTAAAAATCCGGATATTGGGTGGAGGAGTGGTTCCCCCAAATCGTCATGTTCGTTACGCGCGTGATTTCCACACCGGCCTTGTGCGCTAGTTGCGCCCGCGCGCGGTTTTCGTCCAATCGGGTCATGGCAAACCAGCGGTGCCGCGGAATTTCTTTCGCGTTGTTCATCGCGATCAAGCAATTCGTGTTGCACGGATTTCCAATCACAAGCACGCGTACGTCGGCCGAAGCGTTATGTTCAATGGCCTTGCCCTGCCCGACAAAAATCTTGCCGTTGATGCCAAGAAGATCTTTCCGCTCCATACCGGCCTTGCGCGGAATGCTGCCGACGAGCAGCGCCCAGTTGATGTCGCGAAAACCTTCGTCGAGATCGGCCGTCGGCACGATTGATTGCAACAACGGAAACGCACAATCGTGCAATTCCATGACCACGCCTTCAAGCGCACCGAGCGCGGCCGGGATCTCTATGAGGTGCAACGTGATCGGTTGATCAGCGCCAAACATTTCGCCGGAAGCGATTCGAAAAAGGAGCGAGTAGCCGATCTGTCCGGCGGCGCCAGTGACGGCGACTTTAATCGGAGACTTCATACAGATTTCCTTGCCACAGATTTCCACAGATGAAACACAGATTTTCACTTGAACCCATTACTGCCGTGTCATTCCGAGCGAAGTCGAGGAATCTCTTACTATTTCGGAAACATTTAGAAATGTCTCGACTCCGCTCGACATGACAACGTAGAAGGACGCGCTGTCGCGTAATCAAGCCCGTCCCGTTTTCTCCAGCAATTGGCGAATTAATCGCATTCGCTTTCGCTCCTTCGGGCTGGAGCAGAGTTGCGAAATGCTGCGTTGCATTCGACGGACCCAATTCGAACTCGCCGCCGTGCCGGGGATATTGAAGCGATATTTTCGCGCGAGTAGATCCGTGATCATCACGATCGCGAACCACGATTCACTTTTGAAAAGCGCTTCCATCATCGCGGGATAAAAGTGCCGTTCGAAATCGATCTGCTCGTTGGTGCGCGGGAATCCGGTGAAGGTGGCAATTTTTTCGAGTTCGACGCGCGCTTGATCGGATGTCGATGTTGGATGTTCGAACGCTTCCTCCCACAACGCGCGCATCGGTTTGTGATCGTGCGTGGCGTAGGTGGCGACGGAGAGTCGCTCGTATTCCTCGCCCGGTGTGACGCGGCCATGATAAAATTCCCACTGCGGAATTTTGAAGCCGGCCACGCCTAACGAACGCAAGCTGGGGCGGACGTAATCAGGCACCGTGCCGAGATCCTCGCCGATGACGCGAGTGTCGCCGGATTCTTCAAGCACGGCGCGAAGATATTCTTCGCCTTCGCGCCGATTCGCTTCGCAATCGTCCGGGTTTGAATCATCGCGGGGATGGAAATGCGGTGCGCGGCCGCCGGTTCGCTCAAGCATTTGATTCCAGTCGAGCGGAAGAAATTTCTTGTTCTGCTTCGGGCGCCACGGAAAGGCGTAGATGCGGTAAAAGCCCAGAACGTGATCGATGCGAAAAAGATGGAAGCTGCGTCGAATACTGCGAACACGTTGTCGCCACCAATCGAAATTCCGGCGACGCATTATTTCCCAGTGAAAAAGCGGAATGCCCCAATTTTGTCCCCACTTTTGGGTGAACTGGTCGTCTTTAAAATGCGATTCCGGTGGCGCGCCTCCGCACCAATCGGGCGCAAATTCACCGGGCCGCGCGAAAACGTCCGCGCTGTAATGATTGACGCCAAATGGGATGTCGCCCATCAGCGCGACATCTCGTCGTTCGGCGTACGATTTGATCGCGGACCATTGTTCGTTTGCGATCCACTGGACGTACTGAAAGAAATGTTCGCGATCGTGGAACTGTTTTCTCTTTTCGGGAGACTGTCGCTCAAGCCACGTGCGCGCGGAATCGATGTGTTGATGCTCGGCCGCCCATTTGTCCCAAGCTTCGCTCTCGCCGTTTTCTTCCATCAGCGCGCGAAAAAACGCATAGTCATTGAGCCACGCCGATTCCTGACCGCAGAATTTCCGAAACTTCGATTGTCGATCTTCCGCTGCGTGCGCGGAGAAGTTTGCGAACGCTTTCTCGAGCAAACGGCGTTTCACTTTTTTGACCGCGGCATATTTCACCGCGCCGTGGCGAAGCTTGGTAAGATCGACATCGGTGAGGGCGGCCTCGTAATCGTCACGCGTTAGATCTTCCGGCGAACCGGGCGCGAGATGCAGCGTCGTCGGTTCAATCGCTATTGCGCTGATCGCGTTGTATGGACTGTTGTCGCCGCCCATCTCATTGATCGGCAGGAGCTGCACGAGCTTGAATCCGATCTCGGCTGCCCAATCGATAAACTCGCGCAAGACGGAGACATCTCCGATTCCAAGATCATTTTCGCTCCGCAACCCAAACAATGGCGCGAGAATTCCGGCAATCTTCTTTTCCGGCGATAATTCCATCAATCCCTTTCAGCCACAGATCAACACAGATTCAGAAGATGAACCGTTTAAATTCAACCTTCGTTCGTCCGAAATTAACCAATACGCCCACTTTCAACCCAGTGGCCTTCAGTTCATTAAGCATCTGAGCTTCATCTCGTTTGTCATATTGCGCCGCAACTTTGATTTCTATCGCAACACAATCATTAACAACTAAGTCGACGTCGTAGTCGCCGACCACTACGCCTTTGTATCGCAGTTGAATTCGCTTTTCGATCTCAGCGGTAACGCCGCGTCGAACCAGCTCTACTTGCAGTGCTCGTTGATACACGCGCTCTAGGAATCCATAACCGAGCTGGTTGTACACTTCGAACGCAGATCCGATGATAGCTTCCGTGATTTCCTTATGCGGGAACGCGTTTTCGTCCGTAGGATCGAATTCAAGCATTCTTATCTGTGGAAATCTGTGTGCATCCGTGGCTTCGAATTCTTAGCCCCTTTGCACCTGCCAGTCTTCGACGAGTTTGTTCGGAATTTCTTTCAAGAATCGCGATGGGCGTTGGAAAACGTCGCCGTAGCCGCCGGTCAAACGCATGTGAGGATAAGAAAGATAAAGCTCGTCCTTGGCCCGCGTGATCGCGACGTAAAACAGACGTCGTTCCTCTTCCAAATCTTTTCGCTCATTCATTGAACGACTGCTCGGAAACATTCCGTCGGTCAGCCAGATCACGAACACGGTGTGAAACTCGAGCCCCTTGGCTTGGTGGACGGTCGAAAGATTCACCGCTTCCTTATCGCCGGTTTGATTTGGCGCTGCTTCGGCATCGACATTACTGATCAGTGCGAGTTGCGAGAGAAATTCATTCAGATCCTTGAACTGACGAGCGAACGCGGCCAACTGATTCAAATCTTCGCGGCGCAATTCGTAATTGGTGAAGTTCACTTTCGCGTAATCGTCATAGATGGCTTCGACAACTGAGGTGATCATCTCCGATGGCGGATTCGGTTGTCCGCCGGGCGCGATTTCATCGAGCGTGTGCGCCAGCTGCGCCCAATGCTTCTTTGATTTCGCGCTCACGCTCATCGCCAACAAACGTTCGCTCCACGACGTGATCTCGCCGCGCTTGTTCAATGACTTGTCCCAGGCGTTCCAAAGATTTTCCGTACTCCGGTTCCCGATGCCGGGCAGCAATTTCACCATTCGTTTGAATGCGACTTCGTCGCGCGGATTGGCGACGAATCGAATGAATGAAACGACGTCCTTGATGTGCGCCTGTTCGAAAAAGCGAATGCCGCTGGTGATTTGGTAGGGGATGCCGCGCCGCGAGAGCTCCAATTGCAATTCGAGTGCGTGATAATGCGCTCGATACAGCACGGCGATCTCGTTAAGATCGACATCTTCATCGCGCAGCTCGAGAATTCGTTGCGCGATGAACTGCGCCTGTTCGTTGCCGTCATTTAACGCGACCACTGCCGGCTTCGCCGCAGTCGATTCGCGTGTCGGCTGTAGGTTTTTCTGAAATTGGTCGACGTTCGCGGCGATCGCCGCGTTCGCCACTTCCAGGATCCCGGGCACGCTCCGATAATTCATCTCAATCTTAAAAACCTTTGCGTCCGGATAACGTTTCGGAAATTCGAGGATGTTTTGGAAATTGGCACCGCGCCAGGAATAGATCGATTGCGCGTCGTCGCCTACGACCATGACGTTGCGATGCTGGCGCGCGAGGAGATCGATGAAATCGGCCTGGATCTTGTTCGTGTCCTGATATTCATCGACCAGGATGAATTGAAATTGGCGCCGATAAAACGAGGCGATGTTCTCGTGCTTTTGCAGCATCGACAACGTCTTTTCGAGCAGGTCATCGAAATCGACCGAGTTGGTGGCCTTTTTCTTTTTTTCGTAGCGCGTTTGCACGTCGCTGATTTTTTCGAGCAACGGGAGAAAGTAGGGAAACTTCTCGGCAAGTAATTCTTCCAACGGCGTCTCGGTGTTCACCACAAAGCTGAAAATCTCCGCGAGCACGTCGCCTTTCGGGAACCGGATCTCCTTGGGATCGATCCCCGCGCTGGCGACGACGGTGTTAATCAAATCTTTCTGGTCCTCACGGTCCATGATCGTGAATCCGCTGTTGTATCCGAGCGCGCTGCCATGGCGTCGCAACATCCGGTTCCCCACGGAATGAAATGTTCCGCCCCAAATCCCGCTCGCGTCGATTGGCAACAGGTTCGCGACCCGGTCGAGCATTTGTCGCGCGGCCTTGTTCGTGAACGTGAGCAATAAAATATTTCGCGGGTCGATCCCGTTCTCAAGCAGGTAAGCGACGCGATACGTGAGGGTTCGCGTTTTTCCCGAACCGGCGCCGGCGATGATTAATTGCGGTCCAGGCTGCGCGGTGACGGCGGCGAGTTGTTGCTCGTTCAACTCCGCCGCGTAATCGATATGGATCGATGTCGATCTAGCCGGACGGTGGAGCGTGTATTGACGGGACACATTTTACCTGTAACGGCGGTCTCTGAACGTCGCAATTGTCACCGTCAGCGCACGATCACGCTACACGAACTGGCGCGGCCGTGATCGTCCAAAGCGGTAATCTCGTAATCACCTGCTGCGGTATCCCACCCAAGAAACTCGTCCGGTCCGGCCTGGCCGATGAATTTCTTGCCAGCAAACCAATAAACTTCACGCACATCGGCATCGACTTTCGCTCGCAATGGAACTGTCTTCGCCGAAGCGACGACAATCTCTTTATTGGTCGGCGAAATAATTCGCGGGCTATGTCCGGTTCGGCCCGCCAGTTCGCTGCCCATATCCGGCAAAAACGGCGGCGGAATTTTTCGCGGAACACCGGCTTGCTCGAAGAGCGTGAGAAATTCGCCGGGCCAGAATTCGTAAACCTCGCGTCTCAGTTCCCGTGTGCCGTCATCGATCGGAACGCGCAGACCGCTCCCGCGGTCGACCAGGATCTCGCGATGCACCTCGCAGGTTTTGACCGGCGATACACCGGGAATAAACCAGCCTTCCACGTGTTGGGTGCAAAAGGCGTTCGGCAAATCGCCGGACAGCGCGCAAAATTCCACGCGTTTCAAATTCGCTCCCGCCAGCGGAAGATGAGGGACGCTCGGTTCGGGCCAGCTCGATCGCAGACTGTCGATGATCTGAAACAACAAAGGCGCCGCGGCGGTACGGCCGACAAAAGCGGGATTCGCGCGCCCATCGAAATTTCCGACCCAAACGCCGAGAACGTAATGATCGAAGACGGCGATCGACCAGGCATCGTGAAAACCGTGCGACGTTCCTGTTTTCCAGTAAACCGGCGCGTTGTGATTTCCATCCGCGCAATTTATTTCTGGCCGCGGAACGTTGCCGAGCATTTCCAGAGTGAGGAATGCCGCCTCGGGCGACAAAATCCGCCTAACGACACCGCGCCCGGGTCTCACGTCATCGTCGCTGGAGACTTGACCGCTTAAAGCAGTCAAGTTTCCAGAGCGGTGGTTGTGCGATGCGCGATTGTTATTGGTGTATTGCAGTGGGCGCAACTCGCCGTTGTTTGCAAGCGAGGCATAAAGTCGAACCAGGTCCTGCATCGACACTTCTGCGCCGCCGAGTGGAAGCGCGAGTCCGTAAAATGACTCGGGCTTCGGCAACGGCACGCCGGCTTTTTTCAGGAATTGGTAAAGAGTCGGACGCGCGAGATGCGACGTCAGCTCAACCGCGGGAACGTTGCGGCTGCGTGCGAGCGCGTCGCACGCCCGAATCGGTCCGAGAAATTCGCGGTCGAAGTTTTCCGGATTGTATTCGCCAAAACTGCGCGGCGCATCCGCCAGGATCGATAACGGATGAATCAGCCCTTGCTCAAGTCCGAGCGCGTAAACGAACGGCTTTAAGGTCGAGCCGGGCGACCGCGGGCTGCGTGTTCCATCTACTTGGCCGTTGATGCCGATCTTGTCGAAATTAGCCGATCCGACTTGCGCGAGCACGTCCATCGTCCTCGCATCGATCAACAGTGCGGCGGCGTTTTCGATTCCGCGGTTGCGACCGGCCGCGACGTAATCGGCGATTCTTCGCTCAACGGCTTGCTGCTTTCCCAAATCGAGTGTGGTAACGATTTGATCCCGCCCGTGTGATCTTTCGAGGACTTGCTGAACAAAATGGGGTGCTAGGAATTTTCGGTCTCCGTGCCTGCGTGCGCGGAACTCGCGCGGCGACAATTCTGCTTCGCTTTCGACTCCGGCGCGGTCATACCAATTGGTCTGGGCGAGATTGACCGAACGGTTATCGCGTTCGCCGAAAAGCGCGCGGCGGCTCGGGCTTTGCGGAATAATGCTGAGCACAACAGATTCTGGTCCGCTCAATCGCGCCGCCGGTTTATCGAAATAGATCTGACTGGCTGCGCCGATCCCTTCGATGTTTCGGCCATAAGGCGCGAGGTTGAGATACGCTTCCAGAATTTCGTGCTTCGAGTAATGCCGCTCCAATTCGAGAGCGCGCAGGATCTGTTCGAGCTTTCCGCGAACGGTGCGGGTATGGAGATGAAACCGCAGCCGCGCGACTTGCATGGTGATTGTCGATCCGCCGGCCGTCGCGTGATGAAAGCGAGCGAGATCAATTGCGCAGCGCAGCAATGCGATCGGGTTCACGCCGGGATGCTTTGGGAAATATTTGTCTTCGTAGCGCAGCGTCGCGTTGATCAAGTCCGGCGAAATTTTTCGCAGTGGCGTCCAAATCCGGAATTTTTGGTCAGCACTGAGCGTGACGCGCAGCAGTTTTCCATTGCGATCGCGCACGCATTGCGAAAATGAAATGCCCTCGAGCAACGGAGGTTTTGGAAGTAGCAACCAGATCACGTACGCGGTCATCCCGAGCAGAGCGAGGGATCTCACCCACGAAGCTTTGATCACCCTTCGAATCGAGTGTGCTCCACCAGCTTTTGGGAGATCCCTCACTTCGTTCGGGATGACACGGGCAAGCGCAATCATTCCGTCACCGTAATCCTTCCACCCACGCCGCGGCCTTTGACGTTGCGATCGTACATCGACTGCGCGAACACCGGCGGGACGACGAAGTCGCCGCGATTGCAGGATTTGATCTGGTAATCGATCTCGAGCGCGTTCGTCGGCGCAGTTACGAAGAACACGGCGCGATCTTCGCGAACATCGACATAATCAACGCCAGGTATCGCGCACGTCCCGGTGTGGATCGATGAATCGACCACTTCGAAGCCGCCCGGCAAAAGATCGACAATTGCCACGTTAGTAATCAACTGGCGCTGCAAACTGCGCACGTGCATGCGCACGTGAAGTTGGTCACCGAGCTTTGTTCGCGTTGCGGCTTCGTTGTTTTTGCCTAGGATCTCACGATAAACTTCCAAGCCGTTTGTCGCCGCTTGATTCGGAACTTGTCGATCGAAACCGGCTTCTACGATTTGGAAGAACGTTCCCGGCCCGCTCATTCGTCGCGAGGCATTAAAACGAAGCGCGGTTGCCTTGTCGGAAAACTCCGAGCGCAACAGCGACTTCATTCCACTCGTCAGGTGCGTTTCACTTTTATCTTTGTGAAGCTCCGTAATGCTTAGTTCCGGTGGATTTTGAGCGACCGCCTGCGAATACGCTTTCAACGCGCGCACGGCGTAAGCTGAGGAGAGCGTGTTGAAATTGCCATCGCCGATCGGTTTCAGGATGTTTTCGAATTGTTCGGCCGGGATTTTGCGGAGCCGCGCCGGAAATTCGCGCGCGAGGACGGCGATATATTGGGAATCGGTCCCGAGCGGCTGAAAGAAATCGTCGCGCTCCAGCGCCTTGTGACTGTCGATCTTGTAATTGTCGATCAAGCGTTCGGCGTCGCTGTCCTTGTGCAAAAGATGGAGTGCGCCGGCGAGATAAACTCCGGCGACATCGTTCTGCCATTCGTCGCGATGATGCTTCTCGAGATAATCGCGCAGATTCAAAATGTAGTTCGTGGTGATGACGCCCTCGCGGGTGAGGATGTAGATCGCGTAGGCAACTGTGCGCGCCTCCGCAAAGTTCGCCGGCTCGCGTCCGACCATCTTTTGCAAGTTGTGCAGACCGTTAGCGAACATTGTCGGCGGCGGCGCGAACCCGGCCGCTTTCGATTCGCTCAGAAAATCCATCACATAAACCGAGATGAAGCTGATCGAATCTCCCGTTTCCGGGACCCAGTAACCGAAGCCGCCCTGATCGTTTTGCCGGCGCGCCAAGATACCGAAGGTGTGTTCGAGTTGTTTGTTGATCTCGGCGCGGCTCAATCCGAAGTCGGATTCATCGGCCAGCATCAATCGGCAAAACGCGCCGCTGGTGATTTGTTCGCTGCAACCGTACGGGAAATTCCTGAGGTAAGCATCGAGACCGCGCGCGAGGCCGAGCGGCAACGCCGAAACGGTCGCGTCCAGTTTGCGGAATTCCGGATGCATGTCGCGTGTGAGCGCGACGTCGATCTTGTCTTTGAAACTGCCGCTGTGGACTTCGGTCATGTAAGGCGCGGGCGGCCGGACGCTGAGCGTGGCGCGACGTTTTGTTTCCTGGCCGTTACATCTTGCGGCGAAAGTGATTTTGCCGGAGCCGAGTTTGTCGTTGGCGCGGAGTTTGAAGATCGCGGTTTGTTCACGGCCTTCAGCGACGTGCATCGTCTGCGACGACCCACCCGAGATCGACAATTGCTCGTTTGTTTGCGCCCGCAGCTCGATTTCGGCATTCGGGCCTGAGCCTTCGACGTTGTTGGCGACGGTCACGCCGGTTTCAAATTCATCACCGGGCGCGGCAAGCACCGGCACGCTCGGCGTGATCACGAATGGTCCCCGAATCAATGCGTCGCGCTCGGTCGACCCGACCGTGTCGTTCGCAACGGCGACCGCCATGATCTTCAACGTGCCGTCGAAATAGTCCGGCAGATCATAAACGACTTCGCGCTTCGTATTGTCGGCGTCGATGATGCCCGACCAAAACACGACCGGCTTATCGGTGATGCGTTTGAAGGGATTCAGCTTTTGAATGTCGCCCCCGCCGCCGTAGGCCGAGACTGAACGCAACAGCGAAAACTCAGGAATGATCAGATCGACAATCTGGGCGGTGTCGACCCGGAGCATGCATTTGCGGAAATAGAACTCGAGCGGCTCCGGTGTTTTGTAGTCGGTGACTTGAAGAATTCCTTGGTCGACTGCGAAGATGACGATCTTGCTTGGCCGATCCGTTTTGTAGTTAATGTGCAACGGTTCGCCCGGTTTCGCGTTCGTCGCCGCATTGATGTCGATCTTGAGCCGGCGTTTTTCTTTGTTGGCCGTGAACGGCACGACGCCGTAACTGAGCGGGCTGACAAAGATCTCTTTGGAGTCGAGCGCACGGACGAATGCGACGTTGATGTAGCCGCTGCCTTCGAAATCCTCCGGGACGCGAATGTGCTGGACGCTGCTGGCGCTGTTGGCCTGGAACCACTGCTGCGCATAAACCTTGTCCCGCTCAATCGTGATCAAACCGTTTCCGGCGTAGGGCGCGGTGATGCTGACCGCGATTTCGTTGCTGCTGTTATACTGCGTACGATCGAGCTTCACTTGAAGCTCGGCATTCTTCTCCAGCGATCGCGCAACGACGCCGCGGCCGACGACGCAAAATTGCAGCTTGGTCAGCCGGCGATCCTGATCGTCGCGCAGTTCGAAAACGTAATTGCCCGGCTCATCCGTCGGGAGGGTGTAGCGAAATCCATTTGCGGAAACGGAAATCTTTTCGGATTTCGTGGTGCGCTCTTTCAGGACCGATTCGTAGGCAAATTTGCCGCTCTCCTGTTTGGTCAGGATCGATACATATTCCTGGGCGATCACGTTCGCGGTCACGTTGGCGATTGCGATCCGGTTGAGTTGGGAATCGACCGCAACGAGTTCGACCGCGCGCGGCTTGTTCATGTCGATGTAACGCAGGTCGCCGTCGGCTTTACAGCCGATCACGTAGGGCAAGGCCGAGATGAGCGCGTTGGTTGTCCCGATGACGCTCCGGCCGCCTTCAGCTTCAAATCCTTCGGCGGTAAAACGCATCGAGTAAGTCGCATCGGCAAATCGCTCGAGCTGTAAATCGAACTCTGTTTGACCGGCGCCGTCGGTTTTGCTTTCGCCAAGCTCAATCGTTTGTTCCTGTCGTTCCTTTTTTGGGTCGAAGAGCGGATCGAAAAAGACGTAGTCACGAAACTCCGGAAACGAAAACGCAGTTGGACGGAGTTCGAGTCGCGCGACTACGCGACGGTCGGTTGCAGGCGTTCCATAAAGATTGGCCAGCGCAACGGAGGCGCGCATTTCTTTGGGATTGGTCCAGCCACGTCGCGAGTTTTGCGACAGCCGCGTATCGATTTTCATCCGGTCCGGCAAAAATTCCCTCACGTTGGCCATCGCGGATCCGAGCAGCGTCGAACGCTTGCTGTTCTTAACGAGATAGACGTTGAAGGTGTAAAGGCCGGTCGGCGATTCATTCGCGGTTTGATAGGTCAGCTCGGTGAACGCCGCGTCCGGCAGATTAATTTTTCTTGTTTGCACGCCGTGACCGCGCGCGTCCACCACTTCGGTCTCAAGCGGCAATCCTTGGAGCTGGCCCTGCCAGTTTCGTTGCTTGACGACAACACCGATGTGAATCTCGTCCCCCGGCCGGTAAATGCCCCGCTCGGTGAAAACGAACGCGTCGAGATTTTCGGGCAACACGTTGTCCACGCCGTCGATGTCGAAGCGCGAAAAGTTCAGTTGTCGATCTTCGCGCGCATAAGGAATAAACGACACGTCGTCGCCATTCCGCGCGACGAACGCGACCGGCGTTTTCTCGCGGATCGATTTGTCGACTGAAGTGAACGCGCAGTGACCATTGCCATCGCTCTTCGCGCTCTGAATGGGGATGCCATTTTTGCCCAGAAGATCGACAATCACGTTTGCGAGCGGCTTGCCTTCTTTGATCGACATCAGAAAAACGTCGTGACTGCCGTCCGCGTTTTTCTTGGTCAGGATTCCGATGTCGGTGACGAGAAGAAAACGCGAATCTTTCACCGCGTTGACCGGTTTCTTCTTCACTGAATCCCAGCCGCGCGCGGTCAGGAAAAACAAACCACGCTCGCTCCCGCCGTCAGCCGGCTTGCGCAAATGCTCACTAAAATCGAATGCCGAATAGGTCGCTTTCCATTTGTTCTCGAGCGCGATGCCTTGCCGCTCGGTCGCGATCCGCGAAATATTTTCGTGATTGAAGTAATCGGGGAACTGGAAATGCGGGTGTTGAAATTTTCCTTCGGTTTGGCTGACCAGATGATTGATCTGGGTTGTGGCCACCCGGCTGATTTCGAATTCGATCGCGCTCAGCGCGCGGGAGCGGATCGACAATTTCTTTTCGCCATTGAGCGCGAGCAAACCGCCCTCGCCCTCGATTTGCACTTCGCGTGGCAGCGCCGGCACGTCAATCACTGCGTTGTAATCGTCGCTCAGCGGATAATCACCGAGAGCGCGGACACCTTTTTTTACCCGAACGTAAAGTTCGCCGTCTGTCTCGACCCGGATCCGGAATGCATGTTGTCGATCTTGGGCCTTTTCCGACGGCAGCGGCACATAGGCAATTGGCCGCGCATTATCCAGGATATCGTCCGGAACATCAGTCTCGCTTTTCCAACGTTCGCTTTCTTTTAGGTCCGAAGTTGCCGGCTCCTCGCTCGAATCGGTTTCGTCATCCGAACCAGCGGAATCGTCTCGCGTTTGCTCGACATTTTCTGTTTCCTCGTCGGCTTTGTCTGCTTCCGGAATTTTGCGTTTCGGCAACAATTTAATCTCGAGCGCCTTTGCCAGTTCACGCGTGCCGATGTCGGCGGTGGTAGTGAGAACAACCAGCTGCTCCGGTTCGCCATTTTTATTTCGCGCGATGGTAGTTTGAATCGAATCAATCTGAAACATCGATCCAATCGACGGAATACGGAGTTTTTGTTCGACGCCGGTTTTTGTTTGAGCCCCGCCCTGGGCTGTGCGGACGCCCTTGCCCAAAGTCAGTTTCACGAAATCATCGCGCTCCGGCAGGATGACGGGCGAGCTGCGCACGTAGGCGAGACGACGATGCAATCCATAGGTGAGGGTGAAGTGCGGCGCGGGATCGTTTGGCGAAAAAATGTTAGAGCCGGCGACCATCGCGAGCTGCAGATGTCGATCCAGTTCGCCGCGGTCGATTGCATGGGTCAGCTCAAGCGTGGCCGTTATCTGGCGCTGCGTCGGATTGGTCGGGTCCTGATAAAGTTCGGGTTGTTTGACGGCGATCCCGAACGGCGGCGTCTGCGTTTCATAAACGAACCGCTCCATCAGGATGTGACTCGGAAAAAATTTCTGGTCGAACACGACTCGGAATTTTTGGTCAGCCGGCCAATCTTCGGTCGGTTCGAAGACAAGAATGTCAGCCTGAAGCCAGCGCCAGGCGCCATTGAGGTGCGGCTGAAGTTGCACGCCTTGCACCGAAGGCTTTTTCAAATCTTCAAGGCGCGCGGCCGATTCACTGAAATAAACAACCAGCCGCGGAAATTTTAGTTCTTTCTCGAGCTTGGTGACTTCGACCGGCACAATCTTGACCGACACGCGGCGCGGTTTAGGCAAATGGGAATACCAATTCCAACTCCACGCGCCGGCGCAGGAGATCAGGAAAATCGTGATAATCGCCGGAGCGATCAGGCGCGGATACGCGCGTTCGAGACGGCGCCAATTTTCTCCGGTTCGACTCAGCCAACGAGGCGGTCGCCAGGAAATATCTCCGAAGATTTGCTCCGGAATTCGCCGGGCACGGGCAGCGGTGGCGGCAACCCATTTGATCGCATTCGAGAGAGGCGCGGGAGTTTTCATGAGGGGAATACGCCGGCCCCACCCAAATCTTTCAGGAAAAGTCCGAGCCGGGCTGGCATTTAGAAAACCGATCCACCTTGCAGGCCGTCGGCGACAACCGTTACAACATCGGCATGAAGAGCGGTGGTTTAGCCGCGACGCGTCGCAGTCTGGTCGATCGACTGGCCAATTGGGACGACCAGAAGCGCTGGCAGGAATTCTTCGATACTTACTGGAAGCTGATTTATTCGACCGCGCGCAAGTCCGGCCTAACCGATGCGGAAGCGCAGGAAGTCGTGCAGGAAACCGTCATCACCGTAGCCAAGAAAATCGACAAACTGAAATACGATCCGGCGATTGGTTCTTTCAAGGGTTGGCTCTTGCAAATCACGCGCTGGCGCATCGTCGATCAGTTTCGCAAACGCGAGCCGGGCGAAGCGAAACGTCCGCACGCTGCGGATGATCGTCTGACCGCAACGATCGAGCGCGTACCGGACGCGCACGTTGCCGATCTTGATGCGGTCTGGGAAACAGAATGGAAAGAGAATCTGTTTGAGGCGGCGATCGCGCGCGCAAAAAAGAAGGTCGATCACAAGCAATTTCAGATTTTCGACTGCTACGTGCGCAAGGAATGGCCGGCGCAAAAAGTGGCCGACCAATTGGGAGTCAGCGTCGGGCAGGTCTATCTCGCGCGTCATCGGGTGTCGGCGGTGTTGAAAAAGGAAATTAAAGCGCTGGAAAAACTCGGCCGCTAAGATCGACATCCACGGCCTGCACAATTGCCTCGCGGTCGTCGCTTGTGTAAAATTGCGACCATTCCCGAACAAGTTTCCGCTCAAGTCCCAATTATTCCCGATCACGAACTTTTGCGCGTGATCGGGCGCGGCGCTTATGGCGAGATTTGGCTGGCCCGGACGGTGACGGGCGCATTGCGCGCGGTGAAAATCGTTTACCACAGCACATTTGAGAGCGAGCGGGCTTTCCTGCGCGAGTTCGAAGGAATGTCCGCCTTCGAACCAATCTCGCGCGGGCATGCCGGATTCATCGACATCCTACACGTCGGCCGCACGAACGAATATCTCTATTACAGCATGGAGCTGGCGGACGATCACTTGGCGGGTCGCGAGATCGACATCGTCAGTTACGAGCCGCGGACGTTAAAGAGCGATCTTGGCCGCCAGAAACGGTTGTCGGCCGATGAATCGATCCGCCTCGGTATTTCGTTAACCGAAGCGCTGGAAGCGTTGCACACGCGCGGACTGGCGCATCGTGACATCAAACCCTCGAATATCATTTTCACCGAGGGCGTGCCGAAACTCGCCGACATCGGGTTAGTGGCGGCGAGTGGACAGCAATCGTTCGTCGGCACGGAAGGTTATGTTCCGCCGGAAGGTCCGGGAACGCCGCAAGCCGACATCTACAGTCTTGGCAAACTTCTTTACGAGACCTGCACCGGAAAAGACCGGCTCGATTTTCCAGAGATCGATTCGCAGTTGAGCCAGCGGCCCGACCGCGAGCAGCTGCTGCAACTGAACAACGTGCTGGTCAAAGCGTGCGCAAACGATCCGAAGAAGCGTTACGAATCGGCCGCGGAAATGCATCGCGATCTTGCGGCGCTTGAGCGCGGCGAACGTCCGGGAAAATCGCGGGCGAAAGTTTTGTTGGCAACGATGTCGATTGTCGCGATCGGGATCGTTGGTGTTTGGTTTTGGCTGCAGAGCCAACAACCGGATGCCGATTTCCGCTTACAAACCGCGATCCGGACCGAACCGCCTGGCGCCCTCGTCGTCCTGGGTGATCATGCGCAGAAAAGTCCGGCGACGTTCGGGGATCTGGAGCCGCGCAAATACAATCTGCGCATCATGAGTCCGGGTTATGAACCGGTCGAATCCACGATTGATTTTACCGCGAAGCGTCCAGTCAATCCGTTGCCATTTCGCCTCGTGCGCAGCAAAGGCGCGCTCGAAATCCATTCCGAGCCGTCGGGTGCGCAATTTTCGATTCGGAGCGCAGACGGTCAGATCTCGCGGGAAGGCACAATGCCGCAATCGATCGTCGATCTTCCAACGGGAAAATATTCGCTGATCGCGCGTCGCGGAGATTGGGAAATGCGCGACGAAGTCGAAGTGGCGCGTGGAGAGACGACACGCAAGTCATTCGCGTTTGTCAGCGCGACAGCGAACATCACGAGCGAACCGACCGGCGCTGAGATTTTCATCGACGGAAAATCTCGAGGGCGTGCTCCGCTGCGACTCGGTCTGCCGGTGCGTTCGCACGAACTGACGGCGCATCTCGATGGTTGGCCTAACGAACAGCAAAAGATCGACATCGATCCACAACACGAAAACGCCGTTCATTTTGTTTTTGCCAACGGTAGCGTGAAGATCACGAGTGCGCCGGGCGGCGCAGTGGTCATCGCTAATGGCAAGGAGCTCGGCCAAACACCGCTCGTGGTCGAGGAAGTAAAACCAGGCGACGTGACTTATGAGCTGTGGCTCGGTGGTTATAAGTCGACTTCGGTCAGTGGGAAAGTTGAACCGCAGCAACAGGCGTTTCTGGCTGCGCGCCTGGAAAAAAGCGTCGGTCCCGAGCCTGGGCGGCCGTTCATCAACTCGTTGGGGATGAAATTCGTCCCCGTGGGCGACGTTCGCATATCGGTGTTGGAAACGCGGGTGCAAGATTACGAAACTTTTTCCCGCGCGAGCGGACGGCATTATGAACCAGCCGACTTTCAGCAGGCGCCGACTCATCCGGTGGTGAAAGTGAATTGGTTCGACGCCGTGGCGTTCTGCAAATGGCTGACCGACAAAGAGCGCGACGAAAATCTCCTGGAAGATCGACAATCATATCGACTCCCGACCGACCGGGAATGGAGCATGGCGGTTGGGTTGGTCAACGAAACTGGCGCAACGCCGCAGGCGCGCGATGGCAAAATTAAAAACGAGTTTCCGTGGGGCAAGCAATGGCCGCGGCCCGCCGGCGTGGGAAATTATGGAACGTCGCAACGCCGCGGAACGACCATGCCAGTTGGAAGCTTCAAAGCGAACTCGTTAGGTCTGTACGATCTCGGGGGCAACGTCTGGGAATGGTGCGCCGACACTTACAAAGGCGGCAGTAGTGGAACCGGCCGCGATTGGGGCGTTCTGCGCGGCGGTTCCTGGGCGACAAGCAATCGTCTAGAAATGCAATCGTCATATCGCAACGTGGTCGACCGGAACGAACGCGACGTGATTTATGGATTCCGATGTGTGCTCGCACTGGAAACCAGCAACGTGATCGACAATCGATAGGACTCCGGTCATTTCGGCGCAAGCGCGGCCCTCAAGCGATCAAGAAATGGAATCTGCGCGGGGTTGATCTTGCGCCGCGCGATTTGTTCCGGGAAAAACTCCGCGCGATCGATTTCCGGAAACTCCTTAAATTTTCCCGAACGCGGCGGCCATTCGATCTCGAAGAGATTCGATTTCAGTTCGAACTGCTCTGGTAAATCGCCCTCGACTGCCCAGGCGTGAACGGTCTTGCCGCCTTTTTGTTTGATTGAGCCTAGCGGAATCCAATTTCCGGAAGGTTTGATTCCAAGCTCTTCTTCGACCTCAATCCGACCGCGTGTCAGCAAATCTTCGCCGGGCGAGGCTTCGCCTTTTGGAATTGTCCATACCCCGTCATCTTTCCTGGCGAAGAACGGGCCACCGGGATGCGCAAGCAGAAATTCGATAATGTTGTTGCGGCGAAAGATGAGCAGGCCGGCGCTGACGCGACTGCGTCTTTGTTTTTTCGGTGGCGGCGAATCTTCCACGCCATCTTTCAACGGCAGACTCGCCGCCGTTGCAAGTCAGCGAATAATGCCGAGCGCTCCGAGCGTTGCCGGATCAATGCCGGAAGTGATCGGCAGAAGATGATCTCGCTGATAACGCGCGATCGCGGCGCGGGTGAGCGGGCCCATATTGCCGTCAATTGCGTAGGTGTAATAACCAAGCTGCTGCAACTGAGCTTGAACGCTGGCCACGATCTGGTCCGGTGAAAGCCCGTCGTAACCATAAATCGGTTCGTTGTACTGATAATAAGAGTACGGGTCGTAACCCCAGGCCGGATACCACCAGCCGTCATACCAACCCCACCAGCCCCAGTTGAAAAAGATGATGGCGGCACAGCGATTCCTCCACCAATTGGAGCCATGGTGATGGTGACAGTTGTTCGCGTGGTTCAACCGCGCTTGAGAGACGCTCGCGACGTTCCCATTCCAATTGCGAAGACGGGTGGATGTTTGTGGATCGAGCTTGTTTCGGGCGATTGCGTTTCGGGCGGAAGACTGATGTAAATTGCCAGACTGATGTAAATTCCCGGCGCGTTGAAGCGCGTAGCCGCTATTGAGGCTGTTCGCGCTCGAATGCATCTGGTGACGTAACACGGAATTGCCGACCGGCGGATAATTGAACGTGCGATTGCCGTTTCGATAAGTCGCAGTCGGTTGGTATAGCATTGTGCCAGAGTAATGCGGGATTCCGTTGGAATGCGGCGTCATCGTTGAGGTTGTAGTTGCTGGTGATGATGAGCCGTGATGCGGCGCCGGCGCGGAATTCGAGGATGTGTTTCCACCGTTGCCTTTGGCCGATGCGTTGCCAGCCAAGCCAAGGGCCACGACCGCGACGACTGCAAAGGATTTTTTCATAAACACGACCTCACCAATGAAACCATTCTACCTTGTTTTGGTTGCGCCTTACTACCCCGATTTAGCGAATCACTTCTTGAGGCTGCGGACGTAGGCTACGAGGGCTTTGATCTCGTCGTCGCTCAGCGTGCCGCCGAACGCAACCATCCTGGTGATACCGTCTTTGGTCACGCCATCTTTAATCGCCGCCGCCGCTTGAGCGTCGGTAAACGATGACTGAATCTGCGGGTTGGTGAAGTCCTTGGCATTCAGTGCTTTTGCCATCGCGGTGTTCGCGCTTCCATCGGGCGCGTGACATTGCATGCAATTATTCATCCAGTTGGATTTTGGATCCGCGCCGTGCGCGGAGAAGAGAGCAAAGCAACTGAATATGATTGCGGTGGTTATTTTCATGACGATCAGCGCTCTCGTTTCTGGCCGATCTCCTCTAGTAATTCGATCTGGATCTGCTGAATCTCGAACAGCCGATTGTATTGGCGACGCAGCAGGTGATCGATTTTCTCGTGCAAGTGCCGGATTTCGAGTTCGGCTTTGAGGTTGATCTTGTAATCGTTTTCCGCGCGCAAGCGATCGCGCGCCTCAGCCCGGTTCTGACTCATCATAATGACCGGCGCCTGGACGGCGGCCAAACATGATAGAATCAAATTGAGAAGAATGAACGGATATGGATCGAAGGGTTTGGTGGCGAGCAACACGATATTGGCGCCGATCCAGACGAAGATGACAGCGCCAAAGCTGATAAGAAATTTCCAACTGCCGCCGAATTCGGCGATGCGATCGGAGAGGCGTTCGCCAAAAGTAAGTTTCTTTTCGAATTGCTTCTCGATGTCGCTAGAAACGATCTCGTGCTGGCGCAGGCTTTCGACGACTTCCTCATCGAGCGCGGACAGTTCTCCGATCTCATCCTGCAGCACTTCCTTGACGTATTCTTTGCGGCAATCGCCGATGTCGTCGAAGCAAACGAATCCGGTGCCATCCCATTCCGGATGGTGCTTCTTGATGCAGTCGAGCAGTGATGGCCGGATTACTTCGGCAATTTGCCCTTCATTCGGAGATTTCGGTTTCCCGCAGATCCGGCAGACGCACGTTTCGCTCATGTTGGTTCAATGTGGAATAAAAGCGCACTCGCCCGACTTGTCGATCTTCAGAAGATGAACATTCCAATAGCCGCTCCAAACATAAGCAGCGTTGCCACGGACACGACGATTACACTCGGGATCGAGCTGGGCTGCTCTTTCATGAGCTTGCGATCGAGCGCGACGAAAATAATACCGAGAAGAAGAAATGGCGCGAGCAATCCGTTGATTACCGCCGTCCAGTAAAGCGCGCGCACCGGGTTCACATTGAGGAAGTCCATCGCGATGCCGATCAGCGTTGACACAATGATGACGAGATAAAACGGGCGGGCGCCGCGAAAACGTTGATCGAGTCCTTCGCGCCATGCGAAGGTTTCGGCGAGCGCATAAGCGGCCGAGCCGGTGAGGGTCGGGATTGCGAGCAACCCGACGCCCACGATACCGAGGGTGAAAAGCGTGCCGGCAAATTTTCCAGCAAGCGGAGAAAGCGCCTCCGCGGCGTCCTTCGAAGTCTCAATGTGCGTGATTCCGTGCTGGTGAAGCGTGAGCGCAGTCGTGAGAATGATAAAGAACATGACCAGATTCGAAAAGAACGTGCCGACGTCGACATCGATCCTGCGCGTGATGATTTCGACGGGTGTCGCGCCGAAACGGCGATACAACATTCGGCGTCCTTTTGCTTTGTCTTCTTCGACCTCCTGCGACGCCTGCCAAAAAAACAAATAGGGGCTGATTGTCGTGCCGAGGATCGCGACCAGCATTCCCCATTGGTCATGATTCTTCGGCCAGGTCGGAATGAAGGCGGCGTGCGCAACCATTCGCCAATCCGGATGAATGATGAAGCCGGTGATGACGTAAGCGAACAAAACGAGCGCCAGCCATTTCAGAATGGTCGCGATCTGATGATAACGGAAAAATATTGTGGCGACAGAAATGCCAATGCCAAACACGATGACGAAAACATGAGAGTTAACGCGAGTCAGCATTTCCGCCGCGTCCGACATTCCGGAAAGATCGGCGCCGACGTTGATCGAGTTTGCGGCAAAGAGCGCCACTGCTGCGACGAGGATCAGTGGCCGCGGATACTTGTGGTGCATGGCGCCGGCGAGACCACGGCCGCTGACCATGCCGATGCGAGCGCACATCATTTGCACGAAAGCCATCAGCGGCCACGTGATCAGCGCCGTCCATAAAAGCGCCAGGCCGTGTTGCGCCCCAGCGATCGAATAAGTCGCGATGCCTGAGGGATCGTCATCCGCCGCGCCGGTGATGACGCCCGGTCCGAGCGCATTAAGGAACCGTTTAACCAAACCCGGACTGCCATCCCTCTTTCTCGCCATGTGCGTTACGTTTCGACCTTGAAGCTGTAGATGTCGATCTTAGATTGAATTCATGGAAGAAGCTGAAGTTCCATTGGAAGATTTGCAGGAGCACGTTCATCACAGCGCTGAGCACAGCGGCGAGAAATGGATTTCGTGGGTGGCGCTGAGCACCGCGATCCTCGCCGTTCTGGCTGCGATCGCCGGACTTCTTTCCGGAAAACATGCCAACGAGGCGATGATGAGCCAGATCGAAGCGTCCGATCAATGGGGTTACTATCAGGCCAAGAGCATCAAGGCTTCCGTGCTCGACGCCAAAATTGCGCTCTCGACCGCGCCTAACGAATCCGATTCCGCCAAGCGCGATCGTTACGAAAAAGAGCAGGAGGAAATCAAAACCGAGGCCCAGCACAAGCAGGCGGAAGCGAAATCGAATTTTCATCAACACGAAGTTTTCGCCCGCGGCGTGACCATGTTCCAAATCGCGATTGCGATTGCGGCCATTTCGGCACTGACGAAGAAACGGCGCTTCTGGATCGTGAGTCTCCTCTTCGGCATTGCCGGCTGCATTTTTCTCGCGCTTGGCTTCGGTCACTGACATGCGCGTTCTTGCCATCGACGCTTCCTTGCGCAACACCGGCGTCGCGGTTGTCGATGCAAACAACGGAAAAGCGCGCGCGCTTTACTTCGGCACGATTCACAATGCGCAGAAGCTCCGATCGTCGTCATGTCTGGTCGCGATCCGAGATCGGTTGGCCGAATTGATCCGCGAGCACGAGCCGGATTGTTGCGCGCTCGAATCGGTCATTTACGTCCAGAGTTATAAGACCGCGATTTTGCTCGGCGCCGCGCGCGGCGCGGCCATTCTTGCTGCTGCTGAAAATGGACTGCCCGTTTTCGAATATCCGCCCACACGAATCAAACAGGCCACAGTCGGTCGCGGCGGCGCTGGAAAAAATCAGGTGGCGTTCATGGTACGCGCGCTTCTCGGTTTGACCGAAACGCCGGATGCGGATGCGGCCGACGCGCTCGCGATTGGTGTAACCCACCTGCGCGCGCAAGAAACCGCGCGCATGGGAATCCCTGGGGCCACCCAAATATGAACCCGCCTTCGGAGAGCTCCGGCGTGGCAGGCGATCTTCGAATCAGTTGGCTCGGCCGCATGAACTTTGCCGATGCGCTCGCGCTTCAGGAAGACACCGTTGCCAGGAAGCGCAAAGATCACGATGCCGCCGATGAAGTGCTCCTGCTCGAGCACGAACCCGTTTACACCATCGGACGGACGCCGGACAAATCGAGTTTGTTAGGCGAGAAAAATTTACCGCATCCGCTTTTCGCAATCAACCGCGGCGGTCAGGCGACTTATCACGGGCTCGGCCAACTAATGGGCTATCCGATTGTCGATCTTCGCCGTTGCGGACAGGATTTGCATCGTTACCTGCGCTGGCTTGAGCGAACGCTGATCGAATTTCTTGCCGGCTACGAAATTGTCGGGACGCAACGCGAAGGTCTCACCGGTGTTTGGATCGGCCATCGCAAAATCGCGTCGATCGGTGTCGGCGTTCGTCATTGGATCACCATGCATGGATTCGCGCTCAACGTTTGCGGCGATCTCGCGCCCTTCGCGTACATTGTGCCGTGCGGAATTTCAGATGTGACAATGACGTCGATGGAAAAAGAGACCGGCAAATCGCTTTCAGTTGTCGATGTTGCAAGCACATTCGAAAAGCTCGTCCGCGACAAGATTCAGAATCTGCGCTGCGATCGACAAGCGCACGCGCTCTCTGCCTGACGAAAGAAGGTTATGATTGAACTGGAAGACAACGTCGGGGACATCATCGGCAAAGCGCAACGCGGTTTAGGCATTTCCGATAGCGACCTGGGGAAGAAATCCGGCATGAGCGCGGATGCAGTTCGTAGAGCGCGCGATGGGCAAGCGGACGAAGCGACTCTGCGCGCGATTGCGCCGGTGCTGGATCTCGACGCAAACGCACTGGCCGATCTTGCGCAGGGTAAATGGAAACCGGACAAGCTCGATAATTTCGAGGGGCTCGCGCAATTCAATACCAGTTACGGCGGGATGCTCGTGAATGCGTATCTCGTTTGGGACCCGGCAACGAAACACGCAGCCGCATTTGATACCGGCGCAGATTCCGCCGGAATGCTAAAGCTGGCCACAAAAGAAAGTCTGAGCGTCGAATTGATTTTGCTGACGCACGCCCATTCCGATCACGTCGCCGACTTGCCTCGACTGCGCGAAGAAACGGGCGCCGAGGTTTTCGCGCCGGAACGCGAACCGGTGCCGGGCGCGGAAAAGATCGAGGAAGGAAAAAGATTTCGCGTTGGCAAGATCGACATCGAAGCGCGGTTGACCTGGGGACATTCGTCGGGCGGAATGACTTTTGTCGCGACGGGTCTTACTCGTCCGATTGCGATCGTCGGCGACTCGCTTTTCGCTGGCTCGATGGGTGGCGGGACCGTTTCCTACAAAGACGCGATTCGAAACAACCTCGAGAAAATCCTGACCTTGCCGGATGAAACGATCATTTGTCCCGGTCACGGGCCGATGACGAGCGTCGAAGAAGAAAAAAAACATAACCCGTTCTTCGCAGGCAAGTTTCGTAAATGAACATCGGACTTGTTGGCGTTGGGCGAATGGGCGCGAACATGGCGCGTCGATTGAAAGATCGAAACTTTCACGTGACCGCGGTTCACGACACGAACCGGAAAGTGGCCACCGATCTGGCGGGAGAACTTGGCTGTGCCGCGTGCCAGGATTTGGCGGAAGTGACGGCGGAATCCGACGTGATCTTGACTGTCGTCACCGACGACAAAGCGATGCGTAACATTTTCTCGGGAACCGGAGACAATCTTCTCGTCAATGCACGCGAAAAACTTTTCATCAACTGCGCGACGATTTCACCGCAGGTGCATGTCGATGTTGAGAAGATGGCGGAGAAAGCCGGCGCGCAATCGCTTGAAGCGTGCATGGCCTCGAGCATTACCCAGGCGCGCGAGGGGAAACTTTATTTGATGTGCGGCGGGGCCGAGGCGGCGTTCCGGAAAGCGGAGCCCGTGCTCAAAGAGCTTGCTGCGACCGTTCGTTTTATCGGCAAAGCCGGCGAAGCGGCGAAAGTGAAGGCACTGGTCAACATGGTGATGAATATCAACACCGCCGGTTTGGCCGAAGGACTGGCGCTCGGTGCGGCGCTCGGGCTTGATTTGGAAATGCTGAGAAATGTTTTTTCCCAGACCGGCGCGGCGTCGCGCGTCTTGGAAACGGATGCCGAAGATATGCAGAACCGCGAGCACAGCTGCTTTTTCTCCGCCGCGCACGCGGCCAAAGACAGCGGCATTGCGCTCGAGCTCGCGCGTCAACTCGGTCTTGATCTACCGCTTGCGCGCGCGACCAAAGAACAATACGAGCGCATGATCGCGGAAGGTTTGGGCGAGCTCGATAAGTCGGGCATCGCCGAACTCACCTTCAAAGATCGACATAAACATTCCGGCGATCACGTCTGAGATGGTGGATCGAGCAATCCCTTGCTCGATGTTAAAGTCTAGGCGGCGGAGCCGCCCTTTCTTTTTTAGCATCGCCCGCGGAGCGGCCGATCCACCCAGATGTTGCACAGCGCGAGCTGTGATAACTTGCTCGCAAATGAAAACGGTATGGCGCGTCTTCGGTTACTTGAAGCGTTATCCGGCGCTGGCGTTGGGCACGCTCGGGTGCGCGATCCTTGGCACGCTGACGGTGATCGTTTTTCCGGGTGTGACGAAGTGGATCATCGACGACGTCGTGCGCCAGCATCATCCGGAAAAATTATTGCCGCTGGTGCTGATCGCGTTTGTCGCGTTTTTGCTTCAGCACGCCTTCAATACGCTGCGCATTATTTTGAACAACACTTTCGAGCAACGCGTGATCTTCGATTTGCGGAGCGATTTGTATTCGCACATTCAACTGCTGCCGCTGCGATGGTTCGACAATCGGGCGACTGGCGATTTGATGACGCGCGTGATCGAAGACGTGAATTCGGTCGAGCGCGTCCTGATCGATGGAATCGAGCAAGGTGTGGTCGCGATCCTCCAAGCGATGATCGTTCTCAGTGTGATGTTCTATTTCAACGCCAGGCTGGCGTTGCTTGCGCTGATTCCGTTCCCATTTTTGATCGCGGGCGCGTTGACCTACACGCTGACCGCGCATCGGCGTTATCGACTGCAACGCCGCGCGGCCTCAGCGATGAACGCGCTCTTGCACGATAATCTTTCCGGGATTCGCCAGATCAAAAGTTTCGCGCGAGAGAAAGAGGAACACGCGCGGTTCAATCGCGTGAGCGATCAGTTGCGGCACGCCACTCTCGTCGTGATGCGGGTCTGGGCGATTTATTCTCCGTCGATGTCGATGTTTGAAGCGATCGGCGCGCTGATCGTGCTCGCGTTCGGAAGTTACGCCGTGCTCAGCGGCGCGATGCAGCTCGGCGATCTGGTTATGTTCTTGATGCTGACCGCGTTTCTTTACGATCCGATCAGCCGGCTTCATCAATTGAATCAGCTTGTCCAAGCCGGTCGGGCCGCGGGCGAGCGCGTGTTTGAAATTCTGGACGAACCGATCGAGCCCGGTTGGATCGACAATTACGCGCCGGTGCGAGTCGCTGGCGACATTCGTTACGAAAACGTCCATTTCAGTTATGCCGAAGGTCTTCCCGCACTGAAGAATGTTTCGCTGCATGCGCGACCGGGCGAAACAATTGCGCTGGTCGGCGCAACCGGCGCCGGCAAATCGACGGTGGCGAGTTTGCTTCCGCGTTTCTACGAATTGAAAAAGGGCGACGGGCAGATTTTTGTCGATGGAAAAGAGATCCGTGAATACGGCATTCGCGCGCTGCGTGAGAACATCGGCCTGGTAACGCAGGAAAGTTTTCTCTTCAACGGATCGATTCGCGAAAATCTTCTAATGGGAAAACCGAGCGCGACTGACGCCGAGTTATGGCGCGCTGTGGAAGCGGCCAATGCGCGCGAGTTTATCGAGCGCCTGCCGGACAAACTGGAGAGCGTGGTCGGCGAGCGCGGTGTGAAGCTAAGCGTGGGCGAAAAGCAGCGGCTCTCAATCGCGCGCGCGTTGCTCAAGGATCCTCCAATTTTGATCCTAGACGAAGCGACTGCGAGCGTGGACACCGCGACCGAGCGTTTGATTCAAGAGGCGCTCGAGCATTTGATGGCAAACCGGACGTCGATGGTCATTGCGCACCGGCTTTCGACAATCGTGCACGCCGATCAAATTCTCGTGCTCGATCATGGCCGCATCATTGAGCGCGGCACGCACGAGGAGCTGATCGGGCACGGCGGAAAATACGCGCGGCTGTGCGAGCAAAGCTTGCTCGAATCGCCGCGCGACATCGTCGATGTGGCCGCCAATTTAGAAGAGGCGCCGGTCCCGTCGCCAGACGAACAAATGTCGATCTAAGCGAGCGGACGGCTGCGTTCGAGAAGCGCGT
This sequence comes from Chthoniobacterales bacterium, assembly GCA_035603575.1. GTDB lineage: Bacteria > Verrucomicrobiota > Verrucomicrobiia > Chthoniobacterales > UBA10450 > AV40. The sequence goes on along the minus strand of DATNKD010000101.1, from coordinate 29,544 downwards.
TATATTTCTCTTCCAGCTTTTGGTAACGCCGCTCAGCTTCCGCGAGGGCGCGGCGTTCGTCGCGCAAGGTTTGTTCGAGATCGCGAATCCGCTCCTGAAGGCGCATGGAAATGCCCGCGGCGGCGGGCTCGGTCGCAACATTGGTTTTGCTCGCTTTCGAGCTGACCGCGTTCGTTTTGAAAAGCGCGTGCATTTCACGGATCTGCCGACGCGTTCCATCGCATGAATTAATGACGAAGGTGTCTGCGTTGATATTGCCGAGGCGAATAAATTCCTGAATCGCGCCGACGGTGGTGGGTCCGTAGTAATGCTCGCTCGTGACTTCGACCAACCAATCCATCCCGAGCTGCGGCACCATCGGCGCCTTCAGCCATGTTTGTTGATCAGTGGAGACAACGTCGTGCGGTGCGACTTGAGCGGCCGAAGCCCAACCGGAAAGTTGATCGAACGAAATCGGTCCGAAGATGGAGCCGTCCTGATGTTTGCGCAAAAACCAGGACTCGCTGGAGACATCCTCCATCGATCACTCGCCGGAAGAGGGCGTTGGGATCGGCGATGGGGGAATCAAAAGCGTTTGGCCAGCCTGCAATTTCAGTGGGTTATCGATGTGATTGTATTTTTGCAGCTCGCCGACACTGACGTTGTGCATCTTCGCGATAGAAGTGAGCGTTTCGCCGCGGGCGACGATGTGATTGCTGCCGCTGCCGTTGGCGGCTTTAGCGGATGGTTCCGGCGACGCGGAAGTGGATGTCGATGTTGCCGACGCCGATACCGAGGGGGCGCCCTCGCCAATAATGACGCCGGGACGCTGGTGGTCGATCGCCTGCTGAAGCTTGAGAATTTGTTGCGAAAGCATGTCGATCTTCGCATTTTGCTCGTCGATCTTTTTGGTCAGCTCCTGAATTTCCACAGTTTGGCTCGCAGCGGTTTGAGTCGCGGCCGTTTTCGGAGTCGGTGCGAAAGTTTGGGCGAAGCCGTTCGAATTCGCGAGAGCGATGAAAACAAGACCGGCAAGAGCTCCTCCGAACAGCGATTTCATTGAACTCCGATTCTGGCATCGGCCGCTTCCACTGGCAAGCGGGGTAGCTAAGAGATGGGCCAGCTTGCCTTCGCATCATTTCTCCTTAAATTTTTTGGTATGCCGGAGCGCGTGCAAAAGCCGTTTGATCCCGCTCCGTGGGGTCCTAAGCAGGGAGACGAAGGTGGTCCGCGTTCGCCAGACATCTCGCGGCCGGACACGAAGGATTTATTGAAGAAAATGCGGAAGGTGGATCCGAACCAGTCGAAGCGCTACCGCCAGCGCACCGGCCAATAATGGACAAGCCACCTTTGGCATTGGACCAGAATTTCTCTGGCGGGAGCGAAGATTTCCCGGCGCTCTTGCGGCGCAAAGGTTTGCTCCAGATCGCGCCCGAACCAACCGCCGCGGCCGGAAATCATCCGTTCGTTCAGACGGAGTCGACCACTATCCTCGCGTTCAAATTTGCGGGCGGTGTGCTGGTAGCGGGCGACCGTCGCGCCACTGCTGGCAACACCGTCGTTTACGATCGCGCTGATAAAGTGCTCGAGATCGATCGCCATTCGATCATGGCCATCGCGGGCGTGCCGGCCACGGCCTGGGAAATGGCGCGCGTGCTCGAGCATTCGTTTCAATATTTTCGGCGGACACAATTGCAGGAGATGAGCGTGGACGGCAAAGTGCGCGCCCTTTCCAAATTGTTGCGGGACAACTTCGGTTTCGTCATGCAGGGCGTCGGCGTGGTGGTGCCGATTTTCGCGACCTACGATGGAAATTCAAAACCGGAAGCCCGACTCTATTTTTACGACGCGATGGGCGCGCAATTCGAAGTGACAGATTATGCCGCAACCGGCTCAGGTTCGCCGGCGGTGCGCGGCATCCTTTATTACGAGAATAACTGGGGCGGCAAGAAGCTGCAGGAATTGAACGAGGACGAAGCGACTGCGATCGCCTTGCGTGCGCTCGACACCGCGGCCGAGGCGGATACTTCCACCGGCGGAGTCGATCGAAGCGGGAAAATTTTTCCACTGATCAAGATTGTTTCGCGCGAAGGGATCACCACGTTGCCGGAGCAAAAGATCGCCGGCGTGTTCAAACAAAAGGTGGCATGATCGAAGAGCCGTATCGTTGGGTAGAGGCGATCGCGAACCGACGCGAGTATATCGAAACGCAGCTCGCGGCGGGTAGCCCGATCGCGGCGGTTGGATATCGTGACGGAATTCTTTTCGTAACGCTCGGACGCGCGCGACAAAAGATTTTTGAGATTTACGACCGGATCGCGATGGGCGCGATCGGCCATCCCGGCGATATCGAGCGATTGCGATTGGCGGCAATCGAATTGGCGAGCACCGAGGGTTTCACGCGCTCGGCGGCGGACGTTTCCCTGCGCCGTCTCGCGCATTACTCGCTCAGCCCGGTACTGAAGAGTGCGTTTGAGCAAGTTTATGGTGCGCCGTTTTTGGCGCGGCTGCTTTTTGCCGAGATTGGTTCGAGCCCGAAAGAAGATTTGTTTTTGCGTATCGATTATGACGGCGCAATCGCGGCTGATGGTTTGACTGGGCAACCGAGGCAGCGGTTTGCAGTCTTGAGTGGAACGCGCCAGTCGGCAGAGCTGATGGAAAAGTTTTTGCAAAAAGAACACGTTACCGACGCGGCGCTGCCGGACGCCATCAATGTGGCATTCGATGCGTGGAGCGTTGGCCGAATGACGATGGGAGAAAACGCGAGCAAGGAATTGCCGGAACGCGACGCGATTCGCAAACATCGAGATGAGCAGCTGACCAACGCCGGAATGGAAGCGGCCGTGCTCGAGCGCGACCGCAAGAGCGCGATTCGTTATCGAACTTTGGCGGACGAAGAACTGCGTTCCAGTCTTCAAAGGTAGCAATGTTTCGAGGGCGATTCGGCTTCGGCGGGGCAATGAAAAACATTGTCGCGTGGCTGGGACTTTCGCTGATGGCGGCTTCGTTCATCTGGTGGCAAGTCCTTTCCATTCCACGGCCGGCACCTTCGATGCGCCATACTGCTGCGCCGGCGCCATTCACGCTGGTTGTTCTCGATCCTGGCCACGGCGGCCAGGATTCCGGTGCGATGTGCGGCGCGATTTATGAGAAGGATTTGACTTTCGATATCGCGCAGCGCGTCGATCGATTACTTCAAGCCCAAGGTCTGGCGACGCTGATGACGCGAGTTGGCGACAGTTATGTTTCGCTGGCCGATCGCGCGGCAGTTACGAATCGCGCGCGGGACTGCATCTTTGTCAGCATCCATTTCAATGAAGGAAAGAAAGTGGTCGGTGGAGTCGAAACCTATTATGCCGAGCATCAGGCCGCACCGGCTCCGCGGCTTGTTTCGTGGATTCCGTTTTTTCAAGGGCCGGCGGCCGAGTCGCCGACTTTGGCGAGCCAGAGTTTGGCCAAGTTCATTCAGGAGGCGATGGTGGCGCGAACCAAGGCGCTCGATCGCGGGACAAAAGCCGAGCAATTTTTTGTGATTGCCAACGTTGGAGTCCCGGCGGTGCTGGTGGAAGCCGGGTTTCTTAGCAACAAAGACGATATCGCGAAGCTGGAAAGTAACGATTACCGCGAGCAGATGGCGGCGGCCATTAGCGAAGGTATCCTGCGCTATCGCGACGTTTTAAAACAACGACAGCTGCCGCTCGCCGTGACCGGGGCGGGGACTGAATAGCGAACAGATTTCGGCGTCAAAGCAACATCGACATGAAACTTCGGATCGCAGTTGTGGTTCTGGTGGCCGCACTCGCGGCAGTAGCAAGGGCAGACCAAGTCGTCCAAAATGTGCAGCAGGCGCTGAAGGACCAGGGTTTTTATTACGGCGAAGTTACCGGCGAAAAAGATGCGGACACGACAGCGGCGATTCGGCGCTACCAAATTCGTAATGGGCTTCAAATCAGTGGCGATCTCAATGATGAAACGCTCAAATCTCTTGGGGTCGAATCTTCCGGTGCTCGCGCGATCGTAAAAGCGTCGCCAACGCGGGCGCCCGCTGCGCCGGAGACTTCGGATTTGCGCGCCGAACCGCGGGAAAGTTCGGCTCCAACGAATCCTTTGACTGGGCAACCATTTCCAGAACCGCAGCAAGATCGACAATTACTCGCCCGTCCGGATTATGACGCGGTTCCGGCGCGTCCGGCCGAGAATTTTGCCGGCACGCCCTTCGAATCAGCGCCGCCGCAAGTTCAGCGGAATGTGATCATTTCAGCACAAAGCATTTTGGCGCGACGAGGGCTTTATCGCGGTGCGATCGATGGAGCCGCCAGCCCTGATTTGGACTTTTCCTTGCGGGCCTATCAGGCGCGGGCGCGGCTTCCTGTCACCGGGCGACTCGACCTGGACACTCTTGCCGCTCTCGAACTTTTGCCGGGTGCCCACACGCCGATTTACGTCCCGCGCCGCCGTCCGTTGCGGGAAGCGCCCGTCCGTGGCGAATGGATTCCCGACCGCTGATTATCGCTCAGTAGCGCGGATCGAGATCTTGCGTTCAAGTTTTGTCTTGATCGAAGCGCATCGCTTGCAGCTCGGCGAAGACAGTGCCGACAAAGATTTGCGCTTCAATGCGAAGCGGGATGCGATTTTCATCGTCTGAGATCCATATTGTCGCGCGCCGGAATTTCCGATGCGGCTCCAATTCAAGTTTTTTCCCCAAGCGCTTCAGTTGAAGATCGATTTTGATCGCGTTGTAGCCGCCCGCGCGGACAGTCACGCGTTCGCGGCCGAGGACCGTGACCGTTGTTAGATAAGCGGAAGTGGCGGGATAAACGACAATGCGAAGAACACTGTGGTCGTTGAGTGGCTGACTGCGCAAATAGAGCAGTGCGCTGTGCAGATCGAACAACTCGGGGAAATTGAATGGTTTGGTTGCTTTGGCGCCGGTTCCTTCCGTTCGCGCGCGCATCACGCCGGAATCAGTGAAGGTAAGATCAGTGACGAGTTTTTTCCTTCGGTAGATTTCGATCTGTTTACTTTCGATCGGGCGAAGCGTTTCGGCATTGGTTAATCCGCGGTAGCTCGCGTCCAATTTCCACCAAGCGCGAACGAGACCAATGGTTCGACCGGTCGCCTCAAGCTGAAAGCGTTTATCACCCGTCTTGGTAAAGTGCATGTCTCCGACACCGGCGGTAAATCCGGACCAGCCGAAATGATAGGTAGTGCGTACCGGTCGGAGCTCGGGAAAATTACCAGGCGGATCTTTGGTCAGAGTGGATTCCCAACTTGGGGCGGCTTGTCCGATTCCAACGAACGCTAGCGGAAGGAGGGTGGTCAAGCAGACAGAGAGCGCCCTCCATCTCCCAAGCCGACTTCGCTTGTATTCGTTTGAATTCACGTTCGCTCCGGATCCAGCCGAAACGTAATCGCGAATTGCGAACCTGTACGCAAAAAACACACGCGAGTTCGTTCCCGCGTGTGTTTTTAATTCGCGAATTGCCGTTAAGGCTTCTTCGGGGTCGCGGAAGCGCTCGGAGCTGAGGCGCTCGGACTGGGTCCAGTGGTCGTTGCCGAGCTGGCCCGGCCGGGCTTGTTCAAAACCGTGATCACGTCGTTGGTGAAATCGACGCTGTCTCGGGAATACATCAGCACCGGAACGCCGTTGAGACTGTTGCCGGATTTATCGAAGACCAGGTCGAGATTGCTCGCTTTCACCTTGTCCATGACGACGTCGGTAATTTCTTTGACGATGCCCTCGCGCATCCGCAACGCCTGCTCCTGAAGCTGGCGCTCGCGCGTCTGCCGAAACTCGGTGATCTCTCGCTCCATGTTCTTGATGTTTGAAATCTTGTCGTCCCGCTCTTTGGCTTTCTGGGCCTTCGCATCGGCGCTCAAGGCCGGGGCCTCAAGCTGTTTGTTGAGGTTGTTGATATCGTCGAGCGCTTTTTTGTAGGCGTCTGCACGTTCGTCGTATTCTTTTTTCGCCTGATTCTTAGCGTCGTTAATCTTCGCCTCAGCATCCTTGGTCTTATTGTATTCCCGGAAGGTGCGGTTCATATCGACCGTCCCGATTTTCAGGGTTCCTTGCGCCCGCGCCGCGATCGGCAGGACGAGCAAGGAAACCAGTGTCAAACAAAGCAATTTTTTCATAAGAGGGCTAAATAAGTCGTCGGAAACCGTCCACACCGCAAGTGCCAATATTCGATTAAAACTGGTAGCCGACGCTGAAGTTCAGATGGCCATGCTTTGCATTCCCGGCCGTGTCAATTGGAAACCCGTAATCGAGGCGCAACGGCCCAATCGGCAAATCGAGGCGAACCCCGACTCCGAAGTCCGAACCGAAGCTGTCGAAAGTCCGGCGAGGACTGACGATAGGAACGCCATTAGGGCCCACTGGCGCACCATTGGCGATCGCAGTCGCAATCGCGTTATTTCCACGAGGCACCGCAAGTGTCTCGGGAGCAAAATCCCAGGGATCAGGATTGACGAAGCCGCAGTCGTAAAAAAAGGCCCCGCGCGCTTTTTCGATGATCGGAAAACTTACTTCTACCGTCGCGCGGGCCATGGACTGGCCACCAATCGGTTGGCTAAACGTATCTTTAGGACCGATATCGCGAAACCGGAAGCCGCGGAGGTTATTAGAACCGCCGAGATACAAACGATCGTAGATCGGCACGGCTGGAAATTGTTGCGTGAAAGGCACAGGCGTACCACCGGGGATCGGCACGCCTTTGGCGTCGGTTACGAGGCCGCTCGTTTGGAACAATTTTGTCTCGGGCCCACTCCAAACGTCCACAGTTGCGGCCTCAACATCCGCCAAAACGATTATGTCTTTCCACACCCGGACGTATTTGGTCGCTCCGATATCCACTCCGTAAATTTGCTCATCTCCACCGAGCGGGCCTCCGGCAACAAAGGGCGAAATTGAAATGCGCTCGCCCTTGCGAGTTAAAAATGGATTGTCGCGCCGGTCCCAAACCAGACTGGTGCTCACCATGCTTTTTGTCGTTGTGCCTGCTTCAGCCCGAATTTCCGGCGAGACGCCGGTGGCGACGTTGTAGATTTGGTAGTTTTGCAGACTATATCCGAGCACGCCGTAGATCCATGAGTAGATCGGCTTTCGCGCTTCCAATGAAAAGCCGTAGTTCCGCTGGTCGTAGACCGAACTCAGGTAGGACGCCTCTGAATAAAATATCTGTCCGCCAAGCGAAAATCGCCGGTCGAGGAAATACGGCTCGGTCAGGCCAACCGAAAAGTCCTTCCGTTGACTGCCGACTTGTGCTTTTGCCCGGAATTTTTGACCGGCACCGGTTAATCCGGGCCAGTTTGTGATATCGAAGTTACCCTGAGTCAGCTCCACGAATCCGATCAATTTGTCGACCGTGCTATAGCCGGCGCCGAAATTTAACGAACCCGTTCGCTTTTCTTCCACCTGCACGACCAGGTCTTTGCGACCCTCAACCCCGGTTTCTTCCGGATAAGTCTCGACTCTGGTAAAGTAGCCGAGGTTTTCGAGACGTTTCTTGCTCGTCTCCACTCGCACGGTGTCGAACACATCGCCCGGCGCGACCAGAATCTCGCGGCGGAGCACTTTGTCTTTGGTGCGCGAGTTCCCAATGATGTTGATCCGTTCCACGAATGAACGATTGCCCTCCTCGATCTTGTAATGAACATCGATCAAACCGGTGCCGGCGGGAGTCCCTTGCGGGAGAATCACAAGATCGACATACCCTCCGTGACCGTAGGCGTCAGCGACGGCTTTCGCGTCATCGTGCAATTGTTTGGGCGAGTAGACGGAGCCCTCTTTCATTTTGATGATGGCGCGAACTTTCTGCTCAGTGGTTTGTTTGTAACCCGCGAAAGAGAGTTTGTTGACGTGATAGAGGGTCCCCTCCTTGATCCCGATGGTGATAAGAAGCGGCCCCTTCTTTCGCTCCCGCCTGACCTCTTGCACTTCCACGTCGACGTAGCCGTTGTTTTGGTAAAACTCTTTTATGGCATCGAGGTCCTGCTGCAATTGGACCTCATCCAACCGTCCCGATTTGTCGATGAAAGCGATCATCGTCTTGCCCCGAGTCTTCATCTGCTTGCGTAGAATTCGCTCGCTGAAATGCTCGTTGCCTTCAAAATGAATCCGGCTGACCGCTCCCTTCACACCTTCGTTGATCGTGTAAATGACGCGCGCCGTCCCACGACTCTCGTCGATCGGCTCGACGTGGAAATCCACTGTGATGTCGGTGAAACCCCTGCTCTGATACCTGTCGACGATCTTCTGCCGCGCTTTCTGCAAATCGTCCTCGTTGACCGGCGCGTTGAGTCTTACTCCGATTTCCTTGCGAAGCTTCTTCGCGCTGACGCGGTGCGCACCGTCGATAACCAGTTCGCGCAGCACCTGCCGCGTTTGCACGGCCACAATCACTTTGACGCCGTCCGCTTCAGGCTGCGCAAAAATTCGCACATTCTGAATCACGCCGGTCTTGTAAAGGCTGCGAATGTCGTCTTCGACCGTCGCATCGGAATACGGCTGACCAACTGCCGTCCGGATTTGTGCGAGAATCACCTCCTTCGACACCGTCGCCGGACCGGAGTATTGCACGTCGATCGAACGTATGGTCGGTGCTTCTTGTTGCGCCTGCGCGACTGCAGGCGTAAACAACGCTGCGCAGGTCACGAAGAACATCGCCAGTGTCCAGCCCCTCGCCGATCCCCAAAATTCTCTCATAACAATCAAGATGCCGAATCCCGCGCAGCGTAAAACCTGGCGCGGGACACGCGGGACTTAGAGGAGAAGCAGGCTATCGTCAAGGCGGGAATTTTTTCGAGAGTGGCGCGGTGCCTGTCATAGACAGTGCCGGGGGCCGTTCAGTTCAACAGTTCGTAAGAATTATTTCGGCGGCGCGGTTCGTAACCCGCATCGCGGATCAGCGATTCGATCTTCTCCGCGTCCAGGCGGAACGTCGTCCCCGCCGCGCTCACCACATTTTCCTCCATCATCACCGAACCAAAATCGTTGGCGCCGTATTTCAACGCGACCTGACCGATCTCCGGCCCTTGTGTGACCCATGAACTCTGGATGTTGTCGATGTTGTCCAAAAAAATCCGGGACAGCGCCTGCGTCCGTAAATATTCGGCAACGCCGGTCGGCTGTTTCACCTTCAAGACCGTGTGCTGAGGCTGAAACGTCCAGCAAATGAAGGCGGTGAACCCTCCGCTCCGGTCCTGCTGATCGCGAATGCGTTGCAAATGTTCGATCCGTTCTTCGATCGTCTCTACGTGTCCGAACATCATGGTCGCGCTCGATTTCAAACCGAGCTCGTGCGCGACCTGCATCACTTCCAGCCATTGGTCGCTGTTGATTTTTAACGGCGAAATCTTTTTGCGGACCCGATCGACTAGGATTTCGCCGCCGCCGCCGGGAATCGATCCGAGCCCGGCTTTCTTGAATTCGACAATCACTTCCCGCAGCGGCATCCGGAATGTTTCGGCGAAATGCTGGAATTCCGGTGGACTGAATCCGTGGATGTTGATGTGCGGATATTTCCTTTTGATGTGCTGCAAAAGATCGACATACCACTGAAACGGCAATTTCGGATGGTGTCCGCCTTGCATTAGGATTTGAACTCCGCCGGCCGCCGAAAGTTCGTCGAGTTTTTGGTCGATCTGTTCGAGCGATAGCACGTAATGGTCGTCGTCGCGCTCCGTCCGGTAAAACGCGCAGAACTTGCAATAGACGTTGCAAACATTCGTGTAATTGATGTTGCGGTCGGCGATGTAGGTCACGATCTCGCGACCGCGACCGCCATAACTTTTTTCCTTCGCCAGGTTCCGCCGCACATCTGCCAGCGCGCCCAATTCTTCCAGCGGCATCGAATACAGCTCGATCGCTTGGTCGAATGAAATCCGCTCGCCTTCGAGAACCTTGTCGCTGAGCGCGTCCCGATTGAGTGAAACCATTGACGCTAATTTAACTGATTCGGCCGCCACTTACGAGCGATTTGGCAGGCGTTGGCTTTAGCCGACTTACGGCGGGAGGTGCCGAGCGCAGCGAGGGCACCCAGGGAAGCCGGGCACCGAGATTAATTTCCATGACTGCAACGCCGTAAAGCCAACGCCCGAATCCCTGAAATCCCAACCCTCGCGTCGCAGGCTCGCCGCCTGCTCCTACGTCACGCTTACTATCCTTCTGACTGAGGATATTAATCGAGAAGCTGGTTCTGTTGCAAGAAGACCGTAAGCGCAGCGTTGAACTCTCGCGGCTTCTCCATCATCAGAAAATGGGAAACGTTCTCCCACACTTGATAATCCACTTTCGGCGCCAGGCCACGCACGAATTGCTCATACTCTGCCGTCCAGACCGGTTGCTTCGCCAAAATCATCGATACCGGCACGTCGATCTTGTCCTCTTTCCATAAATCAGGATCGACCGTCGCTTCGAACTCACTTACCGCCACGCGCTGTGGCGTTCGGAGCATTAGCGCTTTGATCTTCTTGCGCAGCGCGCCGTCCTTGATCGGCTTCGTGACTGCATCCACGAATCCGCCCATCGCCTGCACGTAACCGTCGCCGCGGAACGGCCCGATGAACTTTTCCATGTTGTCTTTGTTCACGAACGGGCGCAGCGGGCCTTCGACAATCACCAGCGCTTTCACTTTGGCTGGAAATTTCCGGTAATATTGCCGAATCACCGGCGTCCCGTTGCTATGTCCGACCAAAATCACTGACTTTACGCTCGCGTCGCTCATGACGGCGTCGATCACGCGAGCGTACAAATCCATCGTGTATTCAATCGTCTGGGGCTTCTCGCTTTGGCCGTGACCAGGCAAGTCGATCGTGATCACGCGGATTTTCTCCGCTAATGCCGGCGCTTGTTCGCTCCAGACCGTTTCATCGCAGCTCCAGCCGTGCACAAAAAACAGCGCCGTGTCGCCTTTGCCGTAGTTCGTGTAATGGACCTTGAGATGATCGACATCGACCAACTTTGACTCGCTCACGATCGGTTGCGCAATGAGCCCGCCGGCGGTTGCGATGATGAATAAAAGCGCGCCGAAGTTTTTCACGCGCCGAAGTTAAATGATCGATCTACATTGCGCACGCCCGATTCGCGCTGTTCACCGGACCTCATTGTAGAGGCGCAAAGTTGCGTTGATTTTCCGATTTGTGGCAGCGACGATTTTCGGTTTGATGACAACGCGGCGCGGAGAACTGATCTCGCTTGCCTTATTGCTCGCACTGACGCTCGCAATGTTTGGTGATGTGCTCTTCGTCGGCAGTACGCGCGTCGTGGGGCATCCAATCACCGACTTGTATTTGCAATTTCTGCCCTGGCGCGACTTCGGTTTTCGCGAGCTGGCAAAAGGAAACCTTGCACTTTGGAACCCGCATATTTTTGGGGGCGCGCCATATTTCGGCGCGATGCAAGCTGCCCTGCTTTATCCGCCGAACTGTTTATTTTTGATTTTGCCGCTCGCGGCTGCGGTGAACTGGAGCATCGCCCTGCATGTGTTCGCGATTGGCGCATTCACCTTTTTCTGGATGCGAGTGCGACGTCTTTGCATCTCGGCTAGTTTTTTTGCCAGCGTTCTTGTCATGTTTTGTGGCGCGCATTTTCTGCACATTTTCGCCGGCCATCTGCCGCACCTGCTCGCGATGACGTGGGCGCCGCTAATTTTTTGCGCGATCGACGGCTTGTATGAACATCGAAAAATCGGCTGGTGCTTTCTCGGAATGTTCGCAGTGGCCATGCAAGTGTTGGCCGGATTTCCTCAACACGTTTTTTACACCGCGCTCGTCGCGGGACTTTACTCAGCCTTGCGGCTGATCGAACAGCGGAGTTGGTCGCTGGCCGCTCCACTGCTTGGCATCTATTTTGGCGGCGCCGCTCTTTCGACGGTGCAGTTGCTGACCGCGAACCAAACCATGCGCGAAACGATTCGCGGAATTTCGCTGCCGTTCACGTTTGCGTCGCGACTTCCTTTCCCGCCAAAAAATCTGATTACGCTCGTCGCCCCGAATTTTTTTGGCGAGCCTGCGACCTACTGGGGCGGCGGTTTTCTATGGGAAACATGTCTCTTCATTGGTGTTGTCGGTGTTCTCCTATCGGTTTACGCTGCAATCTATTGCGAGTGGAAGGTCAAATGGATTCCGCTCGTCGTTTGTGTCTTCGCGTTGCTCGTCGCGTCTGGTCTCCACACCCCTTTATATCGGATTCTATATGAATCGCTTCCAGGCTTTGACAAATTCCGCAGCGTCTCAAAATTCATCTTCAGCGCTTCGCTGTTTCTCGTTCTCCTCGCTGGACTTGGCTTCGATCGTCTCCTGCGGCAGAAGCGCGCCGAACTTGCTTTCATTGTCGGTGCATTTCTCCTGGCCGTGCTGCTGGCATACAGCGCCTACTGGACGACCACCACAAATGCGTGGAGACCGTTAATGGATAGAATCCACACCGCGGAAGAGTCGTTCTTCTCACCGCAGTTCTACGCGTCGCCTGAGTTCGCCGCGCTATCGCAACACAGCGCTGCCGTGTCGCTGATGGTCGCGGCCATCACCTGTGCACTCTTTGCCGGTTTGCTCCTGTTTTCCAAATGGAACGCTCCTTCGATTTATGGAGTTGTCGTGCTTGGCGTCGTCGAAATGTTCTGGTTCGCACGCGCCGCTCGCCCGACTTTCGACAGCGCGAGCGTGATTAACCGAGACGAAAAATCGTTCTTGGATCAGCACCCGGGCGATTACCGCATCCTTAATCTATTTCATCCGAACAGCGCGATGTCGATCGGCATTCCGGAATTGTGGGGCTACGATGCCAGTATTGTCCGGCGCTATGCCGAGTTCGTGGCCTGGAGTCAGGGCGTTGATCCGGATAAGGCTACTCAAGATGTAACCTTCAAGTGGGCGGACCCGCTCTACGCGATCGTGCGTTTGCGTTATGTCTTGCTGCCTGCGCCCGGAGATTTTCGGGCGTTCGAGGTTGAAACTCCAGCTCTGCCTCACGTGCTGCTCGTTTCAAAATATCGAATCGCCAAAAATCGGGACGCCATATTCGACGCGATGCGCTCGTCGGATTTCAATCCGCGCGCCGAAGTGATTTTGGAAACGGAACCGAATCCAGCACCGCTTTCGACTGAAACTCCCGGTCACGCGCAGGTTATCGCCGCCTCGAGCGATCGCCTCACGATTGAAGCCGACACAGACCAGCCGGCAATTTTGTTGATTACCGATGCTTTCACGCCATCGTGGCGCGCAATTTCTCTGCCGGGCAGCGTCCAATCCAAGTACGAATTGCAACCAGCGAATTATATTTTGCGCGCGGTGCCTTTGATCGCCGGACATCACCGCTTGCGAGTCGAGTATTCATCCACCGCGTTTGCCGCCGGGAAATGGATCTCGCTCGGCGCAACCCTTCTTTTCCTTGTAGCGTTCTGGCGGTTTCGCCAAACAAAGATTCCACCTTGAGCGCATCAGCCGTTCCCCGTCGGGTCGCCGTTATTGGTGCCGGTGTGTCCGGATTGACCTGCGGCGTTCTGTTTGCCGAGCGCGGATTTCGCACCGCAATCCTTGCCGAACAAATTGGCCAGCAAACCACTTCCGGCGCCGCGGGCGCGCTTTGGTTTCCGTACGACGCCGAGCCAATCGACAAAGTAATTTCGTGGGCGCTCGCGACCTACAAAGTCCTTGTCGATCTTAGCAAGGATCCGCGCACCGGGGTCTCAATGAACGAGCTCCGCCAATATTGTCGCGCCGGTGAGATCGAAATTCCCGATTGGGCGCGTTCGTTAGGCGCCTCCGTCATGTCGAGAGCTCGCCGCGCCGTAGCGCAGCGAAGGCGGAAAGTCGAGACATCTCTTACTATTTCTGCTTCTGCTTTTAAGAGCGGCTTCTCCATCAACGTCCCGCTCATGGACACCACCATCTATCTCGATTATCTCGCCGACCGTTTTCGAAAAGCGGGCGGCGAAATCAAAGAAGGCGTTCGCTTGGAAAAATTCGAAGATGTCGATCCAAAATTCGACCTCGCAATCAATTGTGCCGGCGTCGGTGCGCGCGAACTCGCGCACGATGTCGATCTCGAACCGCATCGCGGCCAGGTCGCGATCGTCCCCAAGATCGACAATCTGAATTACGCGGTCGTTTGCGACGACGCGCCGCTGATGTATGCGATCCCGCGCACCAACGATTGCGTCTTCGGTGGCACGAACGAAGTCAGCGACAATCTCGAGGTCGATCCAACATCGACATCGCGCATCGTCGCCGAATGCAGCCGCGTTTTGGAAATTGGGAAGCCGCGAGTTCTCCACGAACGCGTCGGTCTCCGTCCATTTCGAAAATTAGGCGTTCGCCTGGAGCGCGAAAAACTTCGCGACGGCCACACCGTCATCCACAACTATGGCCACGGTGGCTCCGGCTTCACCTTGTCATGGGGTTGTGCCCAGGAGGTCCTTGCTTTTGCAAGCTTCGCGCAATCGCGGCCATAGCAGCAGAACAAATCCGGTCCCAACGAGAAGCGCCACAAATCCAAGTGTCGTCGTTGTCAGCCAGCTGTTACGAAACGTCAGCCACGCTATGTCCAGCTGACCTCGCAACAGCAATGTTGAATGCTGCACGATCTCCGATCCTGCCACGTTAAAATTTCGCCAAGCCACAAACATTTCCTGACTGCGTTGTGCAGCTGTTCTCTCGAAAACTATCATGCTCTGTTGGCCGGATGCCATAAAGTCTACCAGAGCGCCTGGTAGCTGGACGACGACTCCGGCTGCGAAAAGTCCGACCCGCGCTAACCTGGTAGCGAAAGAAGATGCACTCGATGCCAATGGCAGGAGGGCGAGAGGAAGAACCGGAAACAAATAGCGAGGTCCCCAGCCCCAACCTGAGTCCCAGCCTTTGTAACAGGAGTGAACTGCCAACCAAACCGCGACGAATACGAAAACGGCCACGGCTGTCTCTTTCTTTTCGTGATAGAAGCGACGAGCACTCGCGACGGCCACGATTACTAGCGGCGCGTACCAGATTACTCCACGCCCAGTTGAGAATAGCAGACCGTAAAGTCCGGTCATGGGATTACCGATTCCATTACCGCCCAGCTCCGCCACTGTTCCCGAAGTGCTGTACCCGGTAGCGATGAAGCTGCCGAAGCGATTGTAATTGTACCAAGCGTACACTGCGAGTGCGCCGATCAGTGGCAAGACAATGGCGATGATGTGCCAGGGCCGCCGCCAAACCATGATGGCCCGCTCATCTGGCAACAACAATAGCGCTGGCAGCGCGAGCACGGTTGTCAATTTAACCAGAATGCCACAACCAAGTGCACACCCAGCGACTAACGCCGCCTTAGTCGAACCTCGGGACATCAACAACCATGCCGTCAAAATAAACAGAGTTTGAAGCGGCTCTGGGTAAATCATCCTCGCCTGGCCCAAGGCAAAGGTGCTCAATGCAAAACCAGCGCCTACAAAACCGGCAGCGAACCTCGAGTAGCCAAGTCCAATGATGATCAGAATCAAAAGGGCAGTAATCAACCCGACGACAGGAATGTTGAAATAACTGACAGCTATTCGAGGAGCGATGTCCCGTTCGCCCTCCTGCAACCACACGTATCGCGAAACCAAATCTAACGGCAGCGCGTTTATGCCATCGCCGAGTAGGACCAACGGAGCCAATGCGACCGGCAAGCCCGGCGCGTACTCTGCGTAAAAGCTGCCATCTTCTCCGCGTGCGCCGGCAATTTCGATATTGCGGAACACGAGCGGCTCAATCGCAAAGCTGTGATCGCGGGCAACCGACCGAGCCATTCGATAATAGTACTCCTCATCCTGACCGAGCAGATGACCGCTCGCGGTCAACAGGTAAAGGCCGGTCGCGATCAAAGCCACCCCAAAGGCAGTTCTCAATGTGGCTAGATGAACTCGGCAGTGAATAATTCGTCAGCAGCGCTCGAGTCGAAGTCTCACCAACACACACGGCGCATCCGCGCGAACGTGCATGTCATTGGTGACGAAATGGGCAGCTACGTCAGCGCGATGCACTGGAAGGAGCTGACGACATCGTCGGGGCCTTTGGCGGCGAAGAAGCTTTCGTAATAACCGGGCCCGAGGTCCCAGTGCGGACCTTTGTAATATTCGTCGCGATAAAATCGCCAGACGCCGCTGACGACAATGAGACAACTGATCCGGTCGTTCCAAAAATCGCCGATGTAATGAAAACTCAAGTTCGTTCGCGCGTAAGCGCCTTTGAACCCAATGTGATCATAAAGGACAAGCTCGGGTAGTCGAATGGCTTCCTTGGAGGCGGGCGCAGCTTCTTTGCCGGCCGCGCTGGCGTGATATCCGAGCGACCCCAGTTTCCATTTCATGTCGATGATACAGCCGTTATCCGGCGACAATTCGGTTTTCGGTATTTGTCTCATAAGCGGCGGAGGTTCGATGTCGATCTTGAACCAATCCAAGCGGGGCTGTCGAGCAGAGAGATTTTCCTTATTCGACAGAATGAACAGAATGAAAAACCCCAGATTTCCATCCCATTCATCTGAGCCATTTTGCTAATTCTGTTAATTCTGTCTGAGTTTTCTCAGATCAAATGTTCGCGGTTGTCGGAGCGCAGCCGGATCGTTTTGTTCTGCAAATTGTGCATCGCGCGGATGAGCCGGACGGTTTTGCTTTTCGCCCGCATCAAAATCGAATGCGTGATCGCGGTCGTGCCCTTTGATTTCACGCCACGGAGAAGCGCGCTGTCGCTGATTCCGGTTGCGCAGAAAACGATGTTCTCGCCTTGAGCGAGATCGTCGGCGGTAAAAACGTGGTCGAGATCTTTTTCATGTCCGTCGGCGATGAGTTGTTTCCGCTCCTTGTCATCGCGCGGCCACATTTTGGATTGCATCTCGCCGCCGAGACATTTGATCCCCGCCGCGGCGAGCACCGCTTCGGGCGAACCGCCGATGCCCATGTAAAGATCGACATCCGATTCTGGCAACGACGGCGCCATGGCTGCGGCAATGTCGCCATCGCCGATCATCCGCAACGACGCACCGCACGCGCGAATTTGTTCGACGATTTCTTTGTGGCGCGGCCGGTCGAGCATCATCACGACGACGTCCTGGACCCGCTTGTCCACCGCGCGCGCTACGATCGCCAGTGTTTCGGCAATGGGCGCGTCGATGTTGAGGGAATCGCCCCGCTTCTGGGTGTATTGAATCACGCGCGGCCCGTAGGCGAGCTTCGACATGTAAAACGATGGCACATCGCGGAGCGCGACCTTTACTCCTTCTTCCGGACTCGCGGCCGCGATGCAACTGATCGAGTTCGGCGCGCCTTTGGAAATGTTGGTGGTCCCGTCGATCGGATCGATCGCGATGTCGAACTGGGGCGCGCCCGGGAGCCAGGTGCCGAGTTGCTCGCCTTTAAAAATTCCGGGCGCTTCGTCTTTGATTCCTTCGCCGATCACCACTTCGCCGCAGATGTTCATGAGATCGAACATGCCGCGCATCGCATCGCAGGCCGCCGCGTCGGCTTGTTCCTTGTCACCGCGTCCGAGCCATTTCAGCGAATTGAGCGCAGCCGCTTCCGTCGCGCGCACGAAATCGAACTCAATGATGCGTTCGATATCGTAGTAATTTATTTTCGGCAGCCGATGCATGAGACCGGGGAATTTTCACGCAAGTCGCGCGCGATGACAACGATTCTTCTGTGGCGGCGCCCTGCGAGCGTCACATTAATTGGTCTGACGGTGGGCTGAACGCTGCGCGGGCTCAGAATTTGATCGGAACGACGGCCGGTACACGCCGTTTGTAATCATCAAACGCACCGCCGAACTGCTCGCGCAAAAGTTTCTCTTCGCTGCGGACACGGATGGCCGTGCCGATGGCGAAGAACAGGATCGAGATGATGAATCCTATCCAATGACTCCAGGCAAGGCCGGCTACAACGATCATGCCGAGCATGCCGGTGTAAATCGGATGTCGGACGAAACGATACGGTCCTTCGCGAATCAACTTGTGATCTTCGAGCACGCGCGCCTGCAAACTCCATTGTTTGCCCAGAACTCGCATTGCCGCCGCCATAATCCAGAACGAGGCGACGACGAGCACGATTTCGGTTGCGAGTACGAGTGGTTGCAACCAGGGACCGATCAACATGTCGCGTCGGGGGAACACCCAAACGAATGCCAGCGCCAAACCTTGTAATGCGATTCCCGTGATCGACGCCCGATCGGCTTTCTTCGTCTTATCCCGCGAGAACCTTCTCCGAAAAACGAAAATCGCGGCGAAGGCCAGCCAGCCGATTTCGAAAATGTAGACCGAAATGCGATATAGAAGATGCGTGCTCAATTATTTGGACATTGACTGCGCTGGTTCTTCCATCTGCATTCCACTGTGACCGTGCCGCGACGGGCGGATGCGCAGGAAAACTTGAAATCCGTAACCGGGTCCATCGCCGTAGTAACGATCAAGTTTCTCTGGCCAAAAATCGATCGTGAATTGTCCGCCGAGCCCGATGTCGATCAATTTGCCGTGGGAAAGATCGCGCACATAACCGACTGAAACGGCATTGACCGGGAAGATTTCATTCAGATCGCTGGCTGCCAGAACGAGTTCATGTCCTGACTTTTCCACGCGCTCCCACCGCGTGTAAATGGTGTCGCGCTCGCGCTGGTAATTTGTCTCGACCAGCACCGATTCAGTTTTTCCTTCGTGGGTATCGTCGTTCTGTCCCCACACCAGCGAGGTTGCCCAGTTCGAATCGGGGCCGAGCGCTCTGTTATATATGAGTGACGCCGTGGTGCGATGGCGGTTCACGTCGGGTTCGAGTGCTTCCGGACTTTTGATGTAACCGTGCGAGACTTGCAGCGCCAGGTCTGGCGTCGGGTTCCAGGAAATTCTACCGCTGAATGAATCGAAACGCGGTCGATCGAAGTCGTAACGCTGCTCATCCGGCTCGCGACCGGTGAAGACGCTGCCTTCGATCTTCACGGTGCGCCATTGCAGTCCTGCGGTAGTAACTCCGAAGGTGACATGGGTCGAATCCTGCCAGTGATGGCCGATCGGCGCATCCGGATCGTCCATCGCCGAAAGGCGATGCATGAAAGTGGGCGGACCGAGCGCCGGTTCGCCCGGATAACCGAAATAGAAATAGGCGCTAAGATCGGCATCGAACTTTTGCGAAAGCGAAAAGGAAAGTTCGTCGAACAAATCGTGAGGATGTTGCCGATCGTGCAGCGGCTGGTCGTGCCACGATTCGCCGCTTTGCAAAAGAAGCGGGTAACCGCGTCCGCCTTCAGTAAGTGGATCGAGACTCATCATCGCGCGGAAACCGAGCTGGGTATTTTCGCCTAACGAATGGGAAAACATTCCCATGATCCAGTTCGGCGCGTCGATCCGATCGTCGCCGCGGCGCGTGCTTACATTAGTGTAACGCGGAAAAATTCCGCCGTGTAACATGAGCATGTCGTCCCCAAACATCCACATGCGTCCGTACATCGGCGTGGAATCTGGAACCCAGGCGGTGCCGGAACTTTCCCGGCTCATGGGATCGGCCACGTTGACCGACGATTGCATTTTCATTTCACCTGCCACGCCGGAGCCGTGCGAAGGCGGGTGTTCATGTTCGGCGTGCTCCGGCGTAGCCATGCCGTTTGCGCCGTGCGTCATGTGTTGATGCGACGCATGTTCTGACTTCGGCATTGGATGTTGAACGCCAGTCCGGCTCGGACTGTTCGGTGTTCGGCGTTTTGCGTTTTCTTTCATCGGCACCAGCGTCATCCCGCACTTCGGACATTGACCAGGTTCAGCGCGCACAATTTCCGGATGCATCGGGCACGTATATCTTTGAGCACGCTCCGCCAGCGGCGAAGCATTCGGTGTTGGAGTTGGCTGAGCTAAGATTGTTGTGACGGCGAGCGTCATCATGCTCGCGATCAAAATTAAAATTTGTTTGTGCATCTCGATGTTGAAATTGATTTGTTACGCCTGCGGGAAAAGGCAACCGGGGCGGTTGTCCTACAATTTGGTGATAAACGATCGCGAGTGGCGATCGTTAGGCGTGCGACGGCGGAGCGTGCGCGCGCATGCTCCCGATCAATTCAACGAATGACGTTCTGCCGGGCGGCCCGGTGTCGAGCGTTGCCGGTGTAAACGAAATTTTTGGCGGCGGGAAAACTGCAAGCGCATTGAAGGCGAAATCGACCTGAGCAAGATTGACAATTGCCGGTGCCAGGATCTTTGCCGGCATTGTCGAGACGGCGCGCAGAATTTTACAGCACTCGGTTCCGGCGGGTTGCGGTTGCGGCTTCGCCGGCTTGGAATGGAACGGACAACCGCTTTGAGTCGTGTCGGTCATCGTTATGATGGCCCGGAGCGCGCAGTGATTGGAAATCGCGATCCAGGAGCAGATCGTAATCGCGACGATCAGGCAACGCGCGGTTGCTTTCACATCGCTTCAATCGTTGACGCCACGCGATTGCTCAAATGTTTTCTTTTGGTCCGGTGATGGGTGCGATCGGCCCGGAAGGAATGCTTTCTGGTGGCACGACATCTGGAGGGGGAAGAACAGATGTCGATCTCGGCGCGGCTGGTGCATCTTGTTTGATACGCGTCGCCATCAACATCGCCGTGAAAAGTAACGCGGCCGCGAGGTAATATCCCGCGGCGGGCAATTGGAACGAATGTTTCGGATCGATGAACCAGGCAAACGTCCATGAAAATAGAAATGGTCCGATGACGAACGCGATCGAGCGCAAACTGCCGATGGCGCCTTGCAACTCGCCTTGTTCGCGCTCGCTCACATGGTGCGTCATGATTCCTTGGGCGGCGGGAAAGGAAATATTCCACATCGAAATGACCGGGATTGACGCCACGTAGACCGCGCCGCTCCTGGCGAGACCGGCGATGAGCATGCCGACGGCGCCAAAAAACTGGCCGATGTAAAGTGTGCGCTTCTCGCCCAGCCAGGCCACAACTCGTCCCGTTAATCCGCCGGAAATCACCGCGGTGCAGACGCCGACCACGACAAGCGATTTACCGATGCTTTTGGCATCCCAGCCAAAACGATAAATGGCGTAGAGCGCCCAGATGGCGAAAATTTCGTGCGAGACGTAGGCGAGAAATTGAATGATAGCGAGTTTCCACAAATCCGGATGTGAGCGAAGTAAAACGAGCGAGCCGACTGGATTGGCGCGGCCTAGCGAGAATTCCTTTCGCTTCTCGGGCGCGAGTGATTCCGGGACAAAGAGAAATCCGTAGAGCCAGTTGGTCAGACTGAAACCTGCGGCCACCCAAAATGCCAGCCGCGGATTCGCATTTCCCACCAATCCACCGATTGCGGGCCCCAGCGTGAAACCGATACCAAACGCTGCCCCGATCATGCCGAAGGCGCCGGCGCGCTTTTCTTTTGGAGTTACGTCCGCGATGTAAGCGAAGGCAGTGGGAATGCTGGAAGCGGTAATCCCGGAGATGATGCGACCGAGAAACAACCACCCAATGGTGGGGGCGACTGCCATGACGATGTAGTCGAGACCGAGGCCAAGACTGGAAAGCAGAAGGACCGGCCGGCGGCCAAATCGATCGGACAAAACGCCGATCACCGGCGAAAAAAGAAACTGCATCGCGGCGAATACAGTCAGAAAAATGCCATTCCAATTCGCCGCGCGTGTCATGTCGTCGTTCAGGAAACTCAGGACCAGCTTCGGCAACACCGGAGCGATCAAACCGAGCGCAAGCATGTCGAGCATCACGGTGATGAAAATAAAAACGACGGCGGCCTGGCGTGACTTCATTTGATAGTGACCAGTGACATATGATGAGTGGCGAGTAAGAAGAGCAGCAATTTTTTCTCTTGTCACTCGCCAGTTGTCACTCGTCACTTCTTTCGTGACGCCGCTGTCTTATCGCTCCCCGAAAGCGGAAGTGCGCGAGAGCAAAATCCACGGACGCGGATTATTCTCGAAGGCGGACATTGCCAAAGGCGAAGTTGTAGCAGTCAAAGGCGGCCACATTGTCGATCGCGAAACGTTGCGCCGCGAAATCACTCCGCGGCTTGGACCGGTCGAAATTCAGATTGGTGACGATTTGTTCATTGCGCCGGTGACTAATGACGAACGCGAATTGTCGATGTTGTATACAAATCATTCCTGCGATCCGAACATCGGTCTGCGCGGCGAGATTACCTTCGTGGCGATGCGCGACATCTCCGGCGGCGAAGAGCTGACGCACGATTGGGCGATGACTGACGACGACGATTACTTCGTCGGATGCAATTGCGGCGCGAGCAACTGTCGCAAAACCTTAACCGGAAAAGATTGGCAGCGGCCGGAATTGCAGAAGAAATACGCCGGCTATTTCTCGGTTTATCTCGCGAAGAAAATCGCGGGAGAAAAGTGATTCACGCGCACCGGGAACGGAATTGACGCGGCCGCGCCCAATCGGGTACAACGATCCGCAGGAGCGCTACATCGAATGAATAAATCCTACTTTCCCGCGGACCGGGCCGGCCGGATCGACTGGTACAAAAATTTCGCCACAGAATTTCCAAGAGTTGGAAAGACCTCGGATTTAGCGACGCCGAAATCACTAATGCGGTGAACGATTCCAAATACGCCGTGCACATCTTGACCACGCTCGGGCCGGACATCGATTCCGATCCGGGCCACGTCGGTAACGCGGTGTTGAGCGGACAATCTTCCGGCGATTATGTCGATCTTCCTGCTGGCGGCAGCGCGCCAACTCCGGTGCGGCCGGGAATCGATACCCGCCGGCAAGCGCGGGTCGAACGAATCAAAGCCCACTCGAAATTCACCGCCGACATCGGCAAGAAACTCAAAATCGACACCGGGAAATTCGAGGCGGGGAGTTACAAGAAATCGGTCAACCCAGCGATGCGGTGAGTGTGACAGTGAGTTGATAAGTCCGGCCACGATCCGCGGCTGAAATGAAACGACTGTGGATCTTTGTCGGCCTGGCGCTCGGTCTTTGCCTTCCGTTCGCGCTTCGCGGCGCGGACGAAAAGAAAATGACGGTGCTGGATTATTATCTGCGCTTGCCGGACAAGACTTTTGAAGGATCGGCGGCGGACTGGCTGCGCTTTCTAAAGCGGCCGAAATGTGGAGTTGTCGATCTTGCCAACGGTTACATGAGTTGTATCGGCGATGGCGCGCAGCCGTCATTCGAGGTTGCGCTGTTCCGCTGTCGTGATGGCCGGCCGCTCTTGGCGCTTTGTCAGGGCGAACTGGAAGGAGCGAAATCGTTGTTCATCGATTTTTTTGAGATGGGATCCGATGGCAAGATGCACAAAACGCGGCGGTCAATTTTCCCGGTTAAAGACGCGGGCAACGACGAAGAAAATTGGAGCTTCGAGTCGCCGCGCAAAGGTCGCACTCTTCTCGTTCGCAGTCAGAAGAGCGGAAAAGTTCTTCGCAAATTCACTTGGAACGGCGAAAAGTTTGTCGAAGAGAAATAGGCAGCGTGACGCTGCGCCCACTTAACACAATGAGTATGTTTCGGTATTCGTGCTTTGTGTTTGCGGTCGCGTTTGTGCTCGCTAGCTGCGGCGAACCGGAAAAACCAAGGGCCGCTGTGACCAGCGTCAATGCGGCACGCGTTGGTGCGTCATTCGATCAGGTCGGCAAAGTGAGTTTGTATCCGGGTGAATCCTGCACATCGCAAATCATGTTTGTTTTTCACTCCGGAAGATCCAGATCGATCTCACTCGCCGCGCCGTTCCGGGAATCCAAAATCCTGACTGATGCTGTTCATGATCAGCGCAGCGTTCGTGTGTTTGGCAGATGGCGACGCGGCAAGGCGCCGGGCTGCTATTACGTCGAGGCGACGCAAGTCGAAGTGCAGAAATCGTTTTGGTAATTGAATCGCTGCTAAGTCACTACAACGTTCAATACCGGTAATGTTCGGACTTGAACGGACCGTCCACCGGGACGCCGAGATAATCAGCTTGGGCTTTGCTGAGCTTGGTGAGTTTGACGCCGATTTTTTCCAAGTGCAGGCGCGCGACTTCTTCGTCCAGTTTTTTCGACAAAACGTAAACGCCGACCTTGTAAGTGTCGCGATTGTTCCAGAGATCTAATTGCGCGAGAACTTGGTTGGAGAATGAGTTCGACATGACGAAGCTCGGATGACCAGTCGCGTTGCCGAGGTTCACGAGCCGGCCCTCGGACAGCAGGAAAATTTCGTGGCCGTCCGGGAATGTGTACTTATCGACCTGCGGTTTGATGTTGGTCCGCGTCACGCCTTTGCCCGCATTTAAAGCGTCGACCTGAATTTCGTTGTCGAAGTGTCCGATGTTCGCGACGACCGCCTGATCTTTCATTCGCTGCATGTGCTCGAGCGTGATCACGTCCGTGTTGCCAGTGGCGCTGATATAAATGTCGCCGCGGCCGAGCGTGTCTTCGATCGTCGTGACTTCGTAACCTTCCATCGCGGCCTGCAACGCGTTGATCGGATCGATCTCAGTGATGACGACCCGCGCGCCCTGACCGCGCAATGATTGCGCGCAGCCTTTGCCGACATCGCCGTAACCGCACACGACCGCGACTTTGCCGGCGACCATGACATCGAGCGCGCGATTCAATCCGTCGATGAGCGAATGCCGGCAGCCGTAGAGATTGTCGAACTTAGATTTGGTAACCGAATCGTTGACGTTGATCGCGGGAACGAGGAGCCGGTTTTCCTGATGCATTTTGTAAAGGCGATGCACGCCGGTGGTCGTTTCCTCGGAAACACCGCGCCAATCTTTCGCAATCTCGTGCCAGCGATATGGATTCTCGCGCTGGATTTCGAGCAACAAATCTTTTATGACCTGCTCTTCCCTGATTGCCGATTTTGTTTTCGCCCAATCGCTACCCTCTTCGAGCTCATAACCTTTGTGGATGAGCAACGTCGCGTCGCCGCCGTCATCGACTATGAGCTGCGGACCTTTCCCGTCCGGGTGCGAGATCGCCTGATAAGTCGACCACCAATATTCTTCGAGCGATTCGCCTTTCCAGGCGAATACCGACACGCCGGCTTTCGCGATTGCCGCCGCGGCATGATCTTGCGTGGAAAAAATATTGCACGAAGCCCAGCGCACACCCGCGCCAAGATCGACCAGTGTCTCGATCAAGACCGCGGTCTGGATCGTCATGTGCAGGGAACCAGTAATGCGGACACCGGCCAGCGGCTTTTGGGGCGCGTACTTTTCCCGGATCGCCATCAGCCCGGGCATTTCCTTTTCCGCGATTGAAATTTCTTTCCGGCCAAAGTCGGCCAGGCCCATGTCTTTAACTTTGAAATCCTGTTTCGTGTTTGTCTTCGTGCCGATCATAAAATCTACTTCACCGCTTTCTTTAGCGCGTCCGCTTTATTGGTGCGCTCCCAAGTCAACGCATCGAGATCGTCGATGCGGCCGAAATGGCCGTAGTTAGTTGTCTTGCGATAAATCGGCCGGAGCAAATTCAACTGTTTTATGATTTCAGCTGGTTTGAAACTAAAAACTTCGCGAACTGCACGTTCGATTTTCTCATCATCGGCTTTGCCGGTGCAAAACGTGTCGATGCTGACGCTGACCGGATCGGGATGACCAATGGCATAGGCGAATTGCACTTCACAGCGATCGGCCAGACCTGCGGCGACGACATTT
Source organism: Chthoniobacterales bacterium (assembly GCA_035603575.1). Lineage (GTDB taxonomy): Bacteria > Verrucomicrobiota > Verrucomicrobiia > Chthoniobacterales > UBA10450 > AV40. The sequence goes on along the minus strand of DATNKD010000101.1, from coordinate 3,973 downwards.
TTTGCGACCCATCGCCCCATATAAGCCGCGCTGCGATCCACTTTGCTCGGGTCCTTCCCGGAAAACGCGCCGCCGCCGTGGCGTCCCATTCCGCCATAAGTATCGCAAATGATCTTGCGGCCGGTGATTCCGGCATCGCCTTCCGGTCCGCCGATGACAAAACGGCCGGTCGGATTGATGAGGTAGGTGGTGTTCTCGTCGAGCCACTCGGCGGGCATCACTTTCTTGATCAGGAGTTCGATTAATGTTTCGCGAACTTCTTTTTGTTTCACATCGGCGGCGTGCTGCGAAGAAACCACTACTGTCGAGATCCGCACCGGTTTGTAGCCGTCGTATTCGATCGACACTTGCGTCTTGGCGTCGGGGCGTAGCCATGGGATTTCGCCAATCTTGCGCAAACGTGTCAGCTCGCGACCGAGTTTATGCGCGAACGAGATTGGCGCCGGCATGAGTTCCGGCGTTTCGTTGCAAGCAAAACCGAACATGAGACCCTGATCGCCTGCGCCTTGCTCAGCGGTGGCCTTGCCCTCGGCAGCGGCGTTATCGACACCTTGTTTGATGTCGCGGGACTGCTCGCTCATTTCGCAAATGACGCGGCAAGTGTCGGCGTGAAAAATGCAATCGCCATTTACGTAACCGATACCGCGGATGGCCTCGCGGACGCGCTCTTCAAAATCGAACTTCGAATTGCTCGTGATCTCGCCGGCGAGCACAACGAGGTTGCCTTTGGCGAGGGTCTCGCAAGCGACGCGGCTCAGCGGGTCCTGTTCGAGACAGGCGTCGAGGATGTAATCGCTGATCGTATCGCAAACTTTATCGGGATGACCTTCGGTGACCGATTCGGAGGAAAAGATGTAGCGGTGGGACATGACAAAAAGGGACGGGTGACTAGTGACGGGTGACACGAACAGAAATCAAGTTGCCGATAACATATTGACCGATCATGATATGTAGATATATCGTCTTGATGCGCCGATGACGTCAACCATTAATTTGCTGCGGCTGCTGGCGGATCCCACCCGTCTGCGATTGCTGCTCTTGCTGGAAGAGGAAGAGCTTTCGGTCGCCGAGCTGCAGCAGATCCTGAACATGGGCCAATCGCGCATCTCCAGTCATCTCGCGCAATTGAAACGCGCCGGTGTCGTGGCTGATCGTCGCGCGGGAAAAAATGTTTATTACGGCGCGACTAGAAGCGCGGGCCGTAATGGCACTCGTGGTCGCGTGCAGCAAATTATCGAAACACTCGCGCGCGAAATTCCCGAAACCGCGCGCGACCGCACCGCGTTGAAGCTCGCATTGCGCAAACGTCAGGACCGAGCGCGCGAATATTTTGACGAATTGGCCGGAAAGTTTGGCCGCAGTTATGTCCCGGGGCGTTCCTGGCGCGCGCTCTCGCACGCGTTAATCTCGCTCGTTCCCCGACTGACCATTGTCGATCTTGGCGCGGGCGAGGGAACACTTTCGCAGTTGCTTGCGAAGAGCGCGCGCAAAGTGATCGCGATCGACAACTCGCCGAAGATGGTCGAGTTCGGTTCAAAGCTCGCCAAAAAGCACGGGTTCAAAAATCTCGAGTACCGGCTTGGTGATCTCGAAGATCCGCCGGTTGCAAAAAACAGTGTCGATCTCGTCCTCTTGAGTCAGGCGTTGCATCACGCGATCAAGCCGGAGCGAGCGGTCCAGGCGGCGCATCGCATTTTAAAAAGGAATGGCCGGGTCGTTGTCCTCGACTTGTTGAGTCATCGCTTCGAAAAAGCGCGCGAACTTTATACCGACCGCTGGCTTGGTTTCAGTGAGGTGCGGTTGCACGAACTTCTGGAAAAAGGCGGTTTCCGGGACATCGAAGTGAGCGTGGTTTCGCGAGAAAAACAGAATCCCCAATTTCAGACGGTCTTCGCCACCGGTGTTAAGTGAACGGTGCGTTCAATTTGCCTGTCTAACCGTTGCCGTTGAAGGATAATCAACCGAATCTGTTGCTATGAGCGGCTTCTTTGAAGAACTGAAGCGGCGAAAAGTCTATCGCGTTGCGATCGCCTATGCGGTCGGAAGTTGGGCGCTCGCGCAGGGCCTTGCCCAAGTGCTTCCTGTTTTCGACATTTCGAACTCGGTCATCCGTGTCGTCATCGCGCTGTTGCTGATCGGTTTTCCGGTCGCACTCGTCCTCGGTTGGGTATTCGACGTTACGCCGCAAGGGATCAAAACGACGCCGACGATTGCTGAGCCGGGAGCGCATCTTCGCCGCAACGTCATCATGCTGGTTGCCACCGGCATTGTCATTTCCGCCGCCGCCGGTTTTTTTCTGCTGCCGCGCGCGGCGGCTCGCAAGATCGACAAATCGATCGCTGTTCTTCCCTTTGAAAATTTGAGTGACGAAAAGGAAAACGCGTATTTCGCCGACGGAATTCAGGACGACATTCTCACCAACCTCTCGAAGATTGGCGAGATGAAGGTAATTTCGCGCACGTCGGTAATGCCTTATCGCGGGCATACGTCTAATGTTCGCGAAATCGGAAAAACGCTCGGTGTTTCGACCATTTTGGAAGGAAGCGTCCGGCGCGCCGGCAACCGGGTTCGGGTCAACGTGCAGTTGATCGACGCAACGACGGACGAACATCTTTGGGCGAATGATTACGATCGCGATTTGACCGACGTCTTTGCGATTCAAACCGATCTCGCGCAGAAAATCTCGGAAGCGCTCCAGGCGAAACTTTCGCCGATGGAAAAATCGCGAATCGAACGCAAGCCCACCGAGAACGGCGAAGCCTATCTCGCTTTTGTCCAGGCGCACAATCTCCAGCACGCCGTTGAGGACATCGGGAAACTCAAGCAAAGCGAGCAACTTTATGCCCGGGCCATCGAGCTCGACCCGAAATTTGCACTCGCCTTCGCACGCTACTCGCAGTTGGAAAGCTGGATTCTGCACACTTTCGACCGCACTACCGAACGCCGCGAAAAAGCCCGCGCTCTCGCGCGGCAGGCGTTGCAATTGCAGCCCGACCTGCCGGAGGCACATCTTGCAATGGGATTTTCGCTGTATTATGGCGATAACGATTTCGGGGGAGCACTGAAGGAATTCGAAATCGCGCAGCGCGATTTGCCGAACGAGGCCGAAGGTTATCTCGCGATAGGCTCGATCCAGCGCCGCATGGGAAAATGGTCGGAATCCACCGCCAGTCTGGAGAAAGCAGCCAGTCTGGATCCGAAAGACGGTTGGATGCTGCAGAATCTCGCCCTCAATTACCAGAACCTGCGAGATTACGACGCCGCTAACAAAACGATCGACCGCGGGCTGCAAGTGAATCCAAAGGGTATCGGACTCTGGGAGGTCAAGACCAAGCTAGCCATTGCTGAAAAAGGTGACCTGAGCGTTTCGGAAAAAGCGTTTGAGGCGGCGAAGTCGATGGAGCTGAATACTGAGGAGAAACTCTGGCTTTGTGGCGCGCGCGCAGACGTTTTTCTTTTGGAGCGGAAGTACCAGGACGGATTGAGCGCGGCGGAAAGCCTCTCGGATGATCTCCTAGCAGCGATTCCCGCCGCCCTGAGTAGTAAATATTATCTCATCGGGTTTGCGCGAAAGGCGCTCCACGACGAAGCCGGCGCGCGCGCCGCCCTGCTGAAAGCAAAAGGTCTCCTCGAAGGACAACTGAGAAAGAGTCCCGATTCGCCGGAGATGCATATCCAGCTCGCGAAAGTTCTCGCTTTCCTTGGAGAAAAAGATGCCGCTCTCACTGAAGCGCGGCGGGCCACCGAAATACTTCCGGAGAGCAAAGACGCCTTTGGGGGTCCGGAAATCACGGAGGGCGTGGCCGAAGTTTGTGCCATAGTGGGCGAAAACGCCCGGGCAATCGAGCTTTTGGACGGTTTGTTAGGCCGGCCGAGCAGCGTCACCGTGCCCCTTCTCAAACTCAGTCCGATATGGGATCCGCTCCGCAAAGATCCGCGCTTTCAAGCTTTGATCGACAAGTACGGTGCGAAA
>DATNKD010000100.1:0-3011 GCA_035603575.1 Chthoniobacterales bacterium | reverse complement strand
CGCTTTCGCTTTGCCTTGCAGCGCCGGAGGGTAATTGTCGATCTTGCTCATGATCCATTCCGTCGCCATCAATGTCGGCGTGAGGTAAGTGCCTTTGTTTTTCATCAGCGTGAGCGTTTCCGGTTTCATGAATGAGCCGTGCTCGATCGAATCGACGCCGGCTTCGATCGCTTCCTTCGCGGCCTGGTCGCCATGGCAATGCACCGCCACTTTTTTGCGCAAACGATGCGATTCATCTACCAGCGCTGCCATTTCCGCCGGCGTGAGTTGCGGCGTGTCCACTTCATCTGCCAATGAAAGCACGCCGCCCGAAACCGCCGCTTTAATCACGTCCGCGCCGTTCTTTACCTCAAACCGCACCGCTTTTCGGATCGCGTCCGGGCCATCTGCAATTCCTTCGCTGTAATCGGGTTCACGGCCAAAAAGCATGTCGCGAAATCCCGAAGTCGGGTCGAAATGTCCGCCCGTCGCACCAATTCCAAAAGTCGCAACCAGCATTCGCGGACCGACGATCACGCCTTTGTTAATCGAATTTCGCAGCGCAACATCGACGAACTCTTTGCTGCCGACGAAACGGCTGCCGAGATCGCGCACAGTCGTGAATCCAGCTTCGACTGTGGCGCGCGCGTGCCTGGTGGCGATGATCGCTTGCTCGGAAACGTTCAGGTCGACTTCTTTCAGACGCCGCTCGTTGTAGTTACCGGAGAAATCGAGCGTGAGATGCGTATGCCCGTCCATGAAACCGGGTGAAAGGGTGGCGTCGCCGAGATCGATAACTTGCGCGTCAGGGGGCGCCGGCAAATTGCTTCCGGCATCGACAATCTTGTTGCCCTGAACAATGACAACGCCGTTTTGAGCCAGCGTTTTCGATTTTCCATCGAACAAACGCGCTGCTTTGAGGACGATGACTTTGTCGGCGGCGCGAGCTTCGATTGCGCAACTGAAAAAGGCCAAGATTACAAATGTAGACCGCAGGGAAGATCGACAAGAAGCTGGCATGTTCATTCCCGCGTATAGAAACTTCGGAGAGACAAAGCAAGTCTGCGCGATCAACGCCTCCGGTCTTGTTTAGGTCGTCGGCTTTAGCTTCAATGCTTCGATGCTCCAACCATCAGTTTCTTATCGCGCGCTATCGGTTCTTGTTTTGATGATGATGTCGATCTTCGGATACGTGTTCGGGCAAACGAATCCGTCCAAAGGCCCGTCTCCGGAACCGAAAGCGGAAACGACTCCGACTCCGCCCCCCGCGACTGATTACGACATACGCTGGGGCGTGAAGATTCCGTTGCGAGACAAGGTTGAACTAAACGCGACGCTTTATTTGCCAAAAACGCCCGACGGCTCGGCGCCTAAAACGCCTCTCGTCTTCACACTGACGCCCTACATCTCGGACACGTATCATGCGCGCGGGGCTTATTTCGCGTCGCACGGCTACGTGTTTGCGCTTGTCGATGTTCGCGGTCGCGGTAATTCGGCCGGTGAATTCGAACCCTTTGCGCAAGAGCCGCGCGATGGACACGACGTCGTCGAATGGCTGGCGCAGCAACCGTTTTGCGACGGAAAAGTGGCGATGTGGGGCGGGTCGTATGCCGGTTTCGATCAATGGGCGACGGCCAAGGAATTTCCGCCACATCTCACGACGATTGTTCCCGCTGCGGCCGCGCATCCGCCCTACGATTATCCGAGCCTCGATAACGTGGGTTTCCTTTACGACATGCAATGGTTCACCCACACCAGCGGTCGGACTGGCCAGCAAAATCTTTTCGGGGACTCGAAGTTCTGGCGAACGAAATTTCTCGAGGCTTACAAAAAGCATATTGCCTTCAGCACGCTCGACTCTTTCGTCGGCAATCCTTCGCAGAACTTTCAGCGCATCCTAAAACATCCGACCGCCGACGCCTACTACGACGCGATGGTGCCGACCCGCGAGCAGTTCCAAAAGATGTCGCTGCCGATTTTGACTATTACCGGTCAGTATGATGGCGATGAGCTGGGCGCGATGACGTTTTATCGCGACCACATTGCCAATGTTTCGCCCGAAGCGCGCGCGAAACATTTCCTCATTATCGGGCCATGGGATCACCCCGGCACCCGAACGCCGACCGATGAAGTCGGCGGCGTAAAGTTTGGACCTGGGGCGATTGTCGATCTCAATGATCTCCATCGGCAATGGTACGACTGGACGATGAAGAACGGCGCGAAGCCGCAGTTCTTAAAGAATCAGGTCGCGTACTATTTGCTCGCGCCGGGAAATTCGGGTGCGAATGGGGAATGGAAATACACTGACAGTTTCGCCAATTTGATCGCAAATCCGAAAACCTTTTACCTCGATTCGAAAAACGGCGATGCCAACGGTGTTTTCCGCTCCGGCTTCTTGACCGAAAAGCAGCCAACCGAAGGCGCGGACCAATACGTGAATGATCCGATGGATACGAGCCGTGGGGAAAATGTAGAAGGCGTTGAGCCGAAGGATAAGACTGCCGGTATCGACCAAAGTTTTGCGCTCTGCATTGGCAAAGACGGCCTTGTCTACCACAGCGATCCATTGTCCAAAGAAACGCCGCTGGTCGGTTGCCCCAAAGTTTCGCTTTGGGTTTCGATCGACACGCCGGACACCGATTTGCAGGCTGATCTTTACGAGATTCAACCGGACGGCACGAGCATCGCCCTTTGGAACGACATTCGCCGCTTGCGTTATCGCGAATCACTGCGCGAAGCCAAACTCGTGAAACCTGCTGAGATCGTGAAATGCGATTTCGATCCCGGATTGTTCGTGGCGCGCCGTTTGATGAAAGGCAGTCGGCTCCGTCTGGTCGTCTATTCGCCTAATTCAATCTTCTGGCAGAAGAATTACAATTCGGGCGGAGTCGTTGCCGACGAAACCGCGAAAGATGCGCACACCGCGCACGTCAAAATTTATCACGATGTACAGCACGCGAGCGCGATCGAGCTGCCGCTGCGCTAATGAAGTTGACCTCGCGAGTCCTGATCGTTGCAGCATTCTCATTTCT
>DATNKD010000099.1:0-12015 GCA_035603575.1 Chthoniobacterales bacterium | reverse complement strand
ATGAAAATGAAGACCGCGATGCGATCGTGGAAATTCGGGCCGGCACCGGTGGAAGCGAAGCAGCGATTTTCGCGGCCGATCTTTACCGGATGTATCACCGCTACGCCGAGTCGGCCGGACTGAAAACCGAAGATCTCGAATCAAGTCCGTCGGAGATGGGCGGGCTAAAAGAAGTTATCTTCAAAGTCTCGGGCGAATCGGTTTTTCGAAAGCTGCGCTATGAAAGCGGTGTGCACCGGGTGCAACGCGTGCCTGCGACCGAAGCGCAAGGTCGAATTCATACTTCGACTGCAACGGTGGCCGTGCTGCCGGAAGCGGAAGATGTCGATGTTGAATTAAAGCCGGAAGATTTGCGGATTGAAGTTTCCCGCGCCGGCGGTCCGGGTGGACAAGGCGTCAACACGACCGACTCGGCAGTGCAAGTGATGCACATTCCAACCGGCACGATTGTTCGTTGCCAGGACGGTCGCAGTCAGCTCAAGAACAAGGAAAAGGCATTGTCGATCTTGCGGGCGCGATTGCTTGAACGGCAACAGCAGGAGGAGGCGGCAAAATATAGCGCGCAACGCCGCGGGCAGATTGGCACCGGCGGGCGCGAAGAAAAAATTCGCACCTACAATTTTCCCCAAAACCGGCTGACCGATCACCGCATCGGACTAACGCTATACAATTTAGATCGTGTGATTAATGGCGACCTCGACGAGATGATTCGATCGCTCCAGGCTGCCGACGTGGCGGAGCGATTGAAAGAGTCGTCGATTTCGGCGTGAGCATTCTTCTTCTGTCATTTCGACCGAAGTGGAGAAATCTGTGACTATTTCGGAAATATCTAGAGATGTCTCGACTTCGCTCGACATGACAACAACGAAAAGTCTCCTGGAAGTACTGCAATCGACGACCGCGTATTTCACCAGGCACAAGATCGACAATCCGCGGTTGAATGCTGAGCATTTGCTCGCTCACGCGCTCGGGCGGACACGAATGGATCTTTATCTCGAATTCGAGCGCCCGCTTAACGACACGGAACTGGTGCCGCTGCGCGATTTGGTCAAACGGCGCGCGCAAGGCGAGCCGCTTCAGCATTTGTTAGGAACGGTCGAATTTTGCGGTCACACATTCGCAATCGACAAACGCGCAATGGTGCCGCGGCCGGAGACTGAGCAACTCGTTGAGCTTTTGAAAGCGGAAACCGGAAAGCGGAAACCAGAAAGAATTCTAGACGTCGGCACAGGCAGCGGAGTCATTGCGCTTAGCCTGGCAAAACAATTTCCAGAAGCGGATGTTGTTGCGGTCGACATTTCGGATGATGCGCTGGCGCTGGCGCGTGAAAACGCGGTTCGACTCGGACTCGAGCGAGTTCGCTTTCAAAAAAGCGATCTTCTCGAAAGTTTGTCTGAAAGATTCGATCTGATCGTGGCGAATCTTCCTTATATTTCCATGCAAGATCGACATCTGCTCGCGCGCGAAGTGCTGCATGATCCAGGAGTGGCACTCTTTGGTGGATCGAGCGGTGACGAGTTGGTGCGGAAATTGATCGAAGAAACGCCGTCGCATCTGGAACCGGGCGGGCTGCTGGCCTTGGAAATTGGCCTTGGGCAGGCTGAAGGACTTTCGGACGTTCTTCGTCAAAAGAATTATCACGACATTGAATCGAAAAGGGATTATTCAGGTATTACTCGTTTCTTGTTAGCCAGGTATGGATAAAATCCGCATTCACGGTGGGCGGCCGCTGAGCGGGTCGATCAAGATCAGCGGGTCGAAAAACTCTGCCTTGCCGATCCTGGCGGCGACGCTGCTGACGCGCGAGCCGTGCACCATTCACCGTGTCCCGGACCTCAGCGACACGAATTACATGCTGCAAATTTTGAAGCATCTCGGCGCGGAGGTGGAACGCGCCAGCGGCACGGTAACGATCGCGGCTGCGAAAATAGATTCGGTCGCGCCTTACGATGTCGTCCGCAGAATGCGCGCATCGGTTTGTGTTATCGGGCCGCTGCTCGGCCGCTGCAAGGAGGCGACCGTTTCATTACCCGGCGGCTGCGTCATTGGTGATCGCCCGATTGATCTGCACTTGAAGGGATTCGAAGCGCTCGGTTCTGCCGTTCGCGTGGAAGCGGGCAACATCAAAGTATTTGCGCCAAAACTCACCGGTGCGGTCATCAATTTACGCGGGAAATTTGGGCCGACCGTTCTCGGGACCGACAACGTGATGATGGCGGCAGTACTAGCCGACGGGACGACCGTGATTGAAGGCGCCGCTCAGGAACCGGAAGTTGTCGATCTTGCAAATTTTCTGAACAAGATGGGTGCAAAGATCGAAGGCGCCGGCACCCGCCGCATCATCGTTGAAGGCGTCAAGGAATTGCACGGCACCGAGCACGACATTATTCCCGACCGGATCGAGGCTGGAACTTTTTTAGTTGCGGGCGCGATTTGCGGAAAAGAAATCACGGTCAAACGTGTCGAGCCGGAACACGTTGAGGCCGTAACCAAGGCGCTGAGCAAGTGCGGATTCAAAATCGAATCGTCCGCCAATTCCATTACCGTGTCGCCCAACGGCGTGGCCACACCGCTCGAACTTGCGACCGAACCTTATCCTGGTTTTCCGACCGACATGCAGGCGCAAATGTGTGCATTACTTTCCACGACTGGTGGAATCAGCGTGATCACAGAAAACATTTTTCCGCAGCGCTACATGCACGTGGCGGAGCTCAAGCGCATGGGCGCACATGTCGATCTTGAGGGACCAACCGCCGTGATCCAAGGTGTCGATCGTCTCCATGGCGCGCCTGTGATGGCGAGCGATTTACGCGCGTCGGCCGCGCTGGTGCTTGCCGGATTGAAAGCGGACGGAATTACCGAAGTCAGCCGCGTTTATCACATTGACCGCGGCTACGAACATCTTGATGAAAAACTGAGCGAGCTCGGTGCCCACATCGAGCGAGTGAAAGGATAACTTATGGAGACGACATCAACATCGACATCTATCAGTGTGCGGACATGGTGCGTGCTCGCGCATGCCACCGCTTTAGTCGGATTCTTGGTGCCAGTGGCCGGTCACATTGTTGGACCGCTCATTGTTTGGTTGGCAAAGCGTCAGGATTCACCCGAGATCGATGCCCACGGCAAAGAGTCGATGAACTTTCAGATTTCGATGCTGATCTGGAACGCGATCGCGGCCATTCTGATCATTGTCTTAATTGGCATTCCAATCCTGATTCTGCTGCACATTCTTAATATTATCTTTGTCATCGTCGCTTCGATCCAGGCGAGCGAAGGCAAACTCTATCGCTATCCACTGGCGATCCGGTTGATTAGTTAGCGGCCAACCCGAGCGCGAGTTTCAATCAGGCCGCGCAGCGTCTTCAAATTCGCGATGTCTTCGAGTAAATCCTTGCCTTTCGGCGTTTCGAGAACCTTCGGGATCTTTTTGAACCGTCGGTCGCGCATGATGAATCGGAACGCGTCGAGGCCGATCTGACCTTTGCCGATGTGCTGATGTCGATCCACGCGTGAGCCGCGTGCGGTTTTGGAATCGTTCACGTGAACGGCGGCGAGACGATCGAATCCAATTACTCGATCGAATTCGCGAAACGTTTTCTTGATCCCGGCTTCGCTACCGATGTCGTAACCGGCCGCGAAAATGTGCGCGGTGTCGAGACAAACACGGAGACGTTCCGGCTCGTGGACATTGTCGATGATGTAAGCGAGCTGCTCGAACCTGTGGCCGAGGCATGAACCTTGCCCGGCCGTTGTCTCGAGCGCGATCCGCGTTTTCACTTTTGGGATTTTTCGAAACACGCGATTGATCGAGGCGACGATTTTTTCGAGACCGGCTTCTTCGCCCGCGCCCAGATGAGCGCCGGGATGCAAAACGAGAAACGGCAGCTCGAGTTGATCAGCGCGCGTGAGTTCCTCGGACAAGGCGCGAATGGAATTGGCGTGGAATTGCGGATTTGTGGCCGCGAGATTGATCAGATAATTGGCGTGGGCAAAGATCGACAACAACTCGCCGCGTTGTCGATGTTCGAGGAAGGCGCGGATTTCTTCGCGTTCGAGGGGACGCGCAAACCATTGCATGTTGTTCTTCACGAACATTTGGATCGCGGTGCACTTGATCGAACGACCCCGCTCGATCGCAGTGTGCACGCCGCCGCCGATCGACATGTGCGCGCCGAGAAGGATCTCCGATTTGTTCCGGCCGTTCGAACCCGTCACAACTTCGACAAATAATACGGCAGCATGTCGCGCCAGTAATTCCAATCGTGGCCGCGCCATTTGCCGTCATCGAGCCAGTGCTGGATTCCCTTTGAATTCAGAATTTCCGAAAGCTGGTAGGATTCGTGGCGAGTGTTGTCCCATTCGCCGGTGCCAATGATGATTCCCATGTGATTGTATTTCCACGGGTCGGTCGTGTTCGGCAGATAATGAAACGGGCTGTTGAAATAAATGTTGTCGTCGTAATAGCCGTCGAAAAAATCGCTGATGTCGAACGAACCGCTCAGACTGATGAGGTTACTAACCGCATCCGGATGACGAAACGCGATGTTGGCGGCGTGATACGCGCCGAGACTCGCACCGCACACAGCCACACGATGACAATGACATTCGCGCCGTGCGTGTTCGAACACGTCGCGGACAATCACGTTTTCGTAGGCGTTGTGCGTCTTCATCCGATCCGCCGGATGAATTCCTTTGTTGTAAAAACTGTCCAGATCGATCGCGTCCGGGCAGTAAACCGTAACTTTGCCCGAATCGACATAGTCCGCGACCGAACCGACCAGACCGAAATCTTTGGTTTGGTAATAACTGCCGAACGACGTCGGAAATAAAATCAGCGGCAGACTGCCGCCATTGCCGAAGGCGAGCATTTCAAACTCGCGGCTGAGCCAGGGCGTGTACCATTTGATATAACGTTCGTTCATTTTGGATCTGTCATTTCGAGCGAAGCCGAAGGCGAAGTCGAGAAATCTCTCACTCTAAAATTAATTCGTATTCGGAAACAGTAAGAGATTCCTCGACAAGCTCGGCATGACATACGAAGCGTTTCGGTTTCATGCCCAAACACACACTCACGGGAACAATCAGGCGGCACCGGCAATTTCCATCGAAGATCCTCGGAAATCGGCGCGACGTTCTGGTTTGGTTGCCGCGCGGTTACTCGCGTTTCTCGCGAAAACGTCATCCGGTTTTGTATTTGCAGGACGGCCAGAACGTTTTCGATGCGGCCACCGCCTTTGCCGGAGTCGAGTGGGGCGTCGATGAAACGGCGCAGCGTTTAATCCGGCAAAACCTGATCGAGCCTTTGATCATCGTGGCGATTGCGAACACGGGAGAAGATCGCATACACGAATATGGGCCGACTCCGGGAGTGATTGATGCGAGCGCGAAGCGGAAAAAACGGAGCAAAGGTTGGGCGCGAAAATACGGCCGCTTTTTGATCGAAGAACTCAAGCCTTACATCGACAAACAATATCGCACGAAACCGGAAGCGGAATTCACCGGACTGGGCGGTTCGTCGCTCGGCGCGTTGCTGACGCTTTCGTTAGGCCTGTGGTTCCCGAATTTTTTCACGCGGCTGATCGCGATGTCTCCATCGGTTTGGTGGGACGATCAAGTGATCGTGAAGATGGTGAATGAACTCGATCGGAAACTGCCGCTCAAAATCTGGCTGGACACAGGCACAAACGAACCCGGCTGGGAACGCGCGCGAACTTTATGCGCGGCACTCATGGAGAAAGGCTGGCCCCCGTTCGAAGATTTGCATTACCACGAAATCGAAGGCGGCGATCATAGTGAAGGCGCTTGGGCAATGCGAGTTGAGCCCGCGTTGCGGTTTTTATTTCCACCTAATCAGGTCGGGTGACGAAGATTACTGCAGAAATTTCCCGTAAACGTGAAAGACGCGGGTAAAACCGCCGACGAATTCCCGATCTTTCTGGTAATTGAACTCGCGCTTCGTTGGCAGCCACTTCAAATGTCGCGGCGCGTCGGGATGATTCGGATCATAAACGAGATAAATGATCGGTGCCGTCGGCTGATCGGTGGCCATCGTGAGTGTAAACGAGAACGGAGTGATTGATGTGCAGGATTGGGTAGTCGGAGAGGTAGTCGATGAAAAATTCCCCGCGCGCGAGCGTTTGCTCGAGTTCCGCGTGGGTCTTTTCCTGATAAGTCCGGTTGTGCAAATAAAACATCCGGAAATTTCCCGGCCGGAGATAAGCGACGCAGCCCAGTCCAATGTTTCTTTGCATTAGTCTGGTGTGCGCCTGACTCATTTCGCGCAAATTGCGATAGCCGGGAAATACGATCCGTTTTTCCGGTGGCAATGGATCTGGCGGAGAATTCGGATCGAACCGTGCGAATTTGTAAAACTGCTCAACGGTCCGGGTCATCCAATTATGAACGCGCAGAAGTTGTTTTCGGCTCGGCGAAATTGCCGAGTTTGCGAAATTTTTCGTAACGCTTCTTAAGCAACTCATCGACCGGCGTGGCGATGATACTCTCGAGGTTCCGTCGCAACGCTGTGCCGAGGTTTGTCGCGGCCGTTTCGTAATCTCGGTGCGCGCCGCCTTCGGGTTCCTCCACAATTTCGTCGACGACGTCGAGTTTCAATAAATCCTGAGCGGTCAGCTTGAGTGCTTCCGCGGCTTCGGGTGCGTGGCGCCGGTCGCGCCACAGAATCGCGGAGCAAGCTTCAGGGCTGATCACTGAGTAGTAGGCGTTTTCCAAAATCAAAACGCGGTCGGCCACGCCGATCCCAAGTGCGCCGCCCGAGCCGCCTTCGCCGATCACCGCGGCAATAATCGGTATTCGCAAGTTCATCATCTCGCGCAGATTGACCGCGATCGCCTCTGAAATGTGGCGTTCTTCCGAACCGATTCCTGGAAACGCGCCCGGTGTGTCGATTAAAGAAATCACCGGCATCCCGAATTTTTGCGCGAGCTGCATCAGGCGAAGCGCTTTGCGATAGCCTTCGGGATGGGCGCAGCCGAAATTACGCATTACGTTTTCTTTGGTGTTGCGCCCCTTCTGATGGGTAATAACGACGCACCGTTGCGAATCGAGCATCGCAAGTCCGCTCGGCATCGCTTTGTCATCGGCGAAATGTCTGTCGCCGTGCAGCTCAGTCCAACCAGTGAAACAACGCTCGACATAATCGAGCGCGAACGGCCGTTGCACATGCCGGGCAATCTGAACGCGCTGCCACGCGCTCAAGTTGCCGTAAACCTGGCGGCGCGTCTCGCGCAGTTTGGCTTCGATCGCTTCCACTTCCGAATCAAGATCGACATCGTGCTCGCGCGAGTGCGCCTTCAACTCCTGCAAGCGCCGTTCCAGTTCGAGGATCGGCTTTTCGAAATCGAGCGGTTGCAGGTCCATCGCGCTAATCAGTAATCGTGACCGGAGTCTGTTTGTTGACGAAGGTGCTCAATTCTTCCACGTCGGCCGCGCCCAGGCCAAGCCCCTGCGGAGGCGGCGGCTGCGACAAAGCCGGATGCGCCGAATCGGGCACGGAGTAAATCGTGTAGGCCTGCGAGCTGAGCCGGATCCAGCGCGTGCTGCCGATAAATTCCTTGGTGCCGAAGCCAACGCGTTTGCCACCGTTCCACGCCATCACTTCGGCAACTTTGGTCGTAATTTTGGATGACGCTTTGGCCGGCAATTTTTCTTCGCGCAAATGGTATTGCTTGAAGAATCCGCCGTGATTGAGGAGCACGAGCAACTTTGGCTTGCGCTGAACAACAATGGAGAAATCTGGATGCGAGATGAGCAAGCGTTCGCCGATGTGAAGCATCGTGCCGCTCATGTTGTTCATCCGCATGATGAGTTCGGGCGTGGATTTCACCTTGTGCGCGACTTTTTGCAAAACGTCGCCCGGTTTGACGATGTATTCTTCTTTCTCGGGCGAGGGCGTGCGCGAAAGAAGAACGTCGACGTTTACTTCGCCTAACAGGTCCTTGGCTTCTTCGGCGTGCTGCCCGGTCGGATATTTCTGGACGAAGGCGGTGAGGGCGGCGCGAGCTTCCGGAATTTTTCCTTCCTGTCGCAATTTGGCCGCGGCCTCAAATTCCGGCAGGGTCAGGTCGAGTCTCGGTTCGGGAGTGACTTCGCCCCGCTGCTCCTTGCGGACCTGGATGTCTTCTTTGAAAACAAAGTTGTACCCGAACCAGGCGGCGCCGCCGAAGATGATGATCGCGAGAAACAGGACGAAGAGCCATTTCATGGTTCAAATAGCGCGGGCGGTAATTTTGTCGCGGACGCGGCCAATTTCCAGCCGCGATACGCGGAAAACCTAGGTCGCTTCCTCGCGTCCCGGGAAGAACCGGTGCCAGAGCCGGCCGATGGTGCGCTCTTCCTCGTTGCTCCAAGTGTAATGACAATCCTGGCAATAAAATTCCTTGGGAATGACCTTCATCGCGCAAAGCAGCCCGACCAACGCCGGGGTCAGGAATTTGCGCGTCATTTGTGGGTACTCAATGTTCGACGACCCGCACTGCGGGCAGCGAATGATCGCGGCGGCGACGTCGGGATCGGTTGTCTCCCATTCGATCATTAAATTTTGGGCGCGCTCGAAATCGGCATCGTCCACCATTACCTTGGCGTTGGCCTGCGGACGCGACATGAACGCGACCTGCTGGAGATGGCCTTCATTATGAATGTCCGCTTTGATACCGACCTGTTGAAAGCGCTGCTTTAGACGCTTCGCCTTGTCCGGTTCGTTGAATGTCGCGATCGTCACCATGGCTTTATTTTGCAGTGCCGCTGAGTCCTTGAGCAAACATCAACTACTGGCCGAGCGCAAGATTCGGCGGGGGAAACCAATGGTAGAGGATGAAGTAAACAAGGACGCCGGTGACCGAGACATAAAGCCAGATCGGCATCGTCCAGCGCCCAAGTCGGCGATGTCGATCCCAGCGGCGGCGGAACACTGGCACAAGTGTCACGATCACCAACGGCAAGGTGACGAATGCGAGTAATACATGTGTAATGAGAAGCGGGAAATAAATCCACGCGATCAAACCGGTGTAACCGGAGGATTTTTCGCCGACATGCACGTGATAAACGATGTAACCGACGAGAAAACCGGCCGATGCGATCAGTGCAACGATCATGCACGGCACGTGGCGCTGCCACATGTTGCGCCGGATCCAAAACCAGCCTGCCGAAATGAAAATGGTGCTGACAGCGTTCAGTGACGCATTGATCGCGGGAAGATCAGAAATCGTCACGCCACAGATTCACACAGATGAGGCACAGATGAAAGAGATGCGAAGCTTACATTGCAAAAATCTGTGTAAATCTGTGTTCATCTGTGGCTCTGTACCACTTCGCTAATGCCCACTATTATCGAGGAACCCAACGCCACGGACCGCTCGCAGGATCGACAATCGACCTTTGCGCGTCGGCTGGCGATTTCCATTTTGCGGGTTGCGGCTGTCCTCGTCATCG
The DNA here is from genome assembly GCA_035603575.1 of Chthoniobacterales bacterium. Taxonomy (GTDB): domain Bacteria; phylum Verrucomicrobiota; class Verrucomicrobiia; order Chthoniobacterales; family UBA10450; genus AV40. The sequence continues at coordinate 2,565 of DATNKD010000099.1, read as the reverse complement.
CGGCCGCGATCGGCAGCGGATGGTATCTGGCGCGAAAAGGTTTTGGCCACCAATGGCGCGCGCGGATTGTGGAGGAATTGCACCGGCGCGGTGTGGAAGCGTCGATTGGCCATCTCACGCTCAATCCGTTTCGCGGACTGGTCGCGCGGAACGTCCGCATTTTCAGTTATCAAGACCGCACCCACACGCTCGCGTTCATCAGTGAAATCGTGCTTGATATCAATTACGCCGCTTTTTTTCATCATCAGGCGTTTCTCAATGCTCTCGATGTTCGCAACGCCGAGGTCACGCTTTCGTTGAAAGGCCCACAGGGCAAAACCGATCAGCCGCAGCTCAGAAGATTTCACGCCCACATTTATTTTCCACCCGAACAGATTTACGTCAGCCAGGCGGAGGGAATTTTCTGTGGAGTGCGCATCTCCGCCACCGGTCAATTGATCAAGCGCGCGGATTATCAGCCATCGCCGCCGTTGTCGGAAGAAGAACGGCAAAAGCGATTGTCGATCCTGCGCCGGATTGTGGCGGAGCTGCAGCGATTTAATTTTCCGAATGGCCCGCCTTGGTTGCAGGTGAAGTTTAGCGGCGACCTCGCGCAGCTCGAAGACGCGCGTGCTGAAGCGACGCTCCAGGGGAATTTGCTCAAGCGAAAAGATTACGAAATGCGCGACTTTGTCGCGTCGGCGGAATGGAGCAATCAGACCCTCAACGTTTCGCGATGTGAATGGAACGATCGTTTGGGCGGCTTTGCCGCGACTGCAAACTGGAGCCGGCAAACTAACGCCGCAACCTTTCAAGCTCGTAGCAGCCTTGATCTCAAAGCATTGCTCGACGCTGCCGACGCCGGCGGCGCGTTGGCTGACGCCACGTTCAATTCGCCCGCAGTCATCGACGTGTCGGGTTCGGCGAATTTTGCCGGCGAGAAGCCGCAGTTAAAACTGATCGGCCACGCAGCGGTCGACAATGTCGCGTACAAAAATTTGCCGCTCTCTGAATGTCGGATGGAATTTTCCTGGGACGGCGAGCGCACCTGGCTGCGGGATATCCGAATTCGACACCCAACCGGCGATCTTCATGCGGAGGTGTTCGAAGCGCCTAACGAATTTCGGTTAAAGATCGACGGTCCGCTTGCGCCAACTGAGGTGCGTCCGCTCTTCCCGCCGGAGATACAGGAATTCCTGGCGGAATGGGAATGCTCGCGCCCGCCGCTCATTCAACTCGCCATTCGCGGGAAAGATCGACATCCGGAAAGCTGGCAAGGCGACGGAAATATCGCGCTCGATCGCACGCGTTTTCGCGGCCAATGGATGAACAGTGCGACCGCGAAAGTGCATTTCGCGGACGGCGCGGTCACTTATGAAGACTTTCACATCGTGCGCGACGAAGGCGCCGGCACCGGAAGTTTTACTTACGATTTCGCGAAGCACGAAGTTCGCGTCTCGAACGTTAAAGCGAATGTTCGTGCGGCGGAAGTGGCCGTTTGGATCGATCCTGATCTTCCCAAAAATGTCGCGCCTTACAAATTTCATCAGTCGCCGACAATCACAGCCAACGGCGTCTATCAACTTCGCGGCGGCACAGGCACGCGGCTTGAAATCAATGTCGATGCGCCGGGCGGGATGGATTACGTTTTTTTGGGCAAGACTTTGCCCTTCCATAAAATCGCCGGAAAACTTCTTTTCACCAACGATCGTCTGCAGATTGTCGATCTTCGCGGCGGACTTTTTTCAGGTAATGTGGGCGGCAGCGCGGACATTTCTCTGGCGCACGGCGATTCTCATTATCGCGCCAAGCTCGCGGTCGACGGTGTGGATTTCCCACGCCTGACCGATCTTTATTACAATTACAAAACCGCGCACGGCCAGCTTAGCGGCACGTACGATTTCACTGGTCTCGGCGATAACTCGCGAGCAATGCAAGGCAGCGGCAAGATGAACGTGGCCAACGGCGATGTTTTCGCCATTCCGGTGTTCGGCCCGCTCTCCGGAATTTTGAATCTGGTTGTCCCGGGCGCCGGTTACAGCATTGCCCGGAATGCGAGCGCCGATTTCACCGTCCAAAAAGGGATCATTCACACTGAGAATTTCGAGGTCGCGGGAAGACTTTTTTCCATGGTCGGACACGGCGACATTTATTTCTTGGACGATAAACTCGACTTTGACGTGGGGATTGATCCGAAAGGGCCGGGCGTCTTGCTCGCGCCGGTTTACAAACTTTTCGAATACAAAGGCGAGGGCAGTCTGAAAAATCCCGATTGGCATCCGAAGAGATTTTAACTTTGTCATTCCGAGCGAAGTCGAGGAATCTCTTGCTGTTTCTGAAATATTCAGAGATTTCTCGACTTCGTCTTCGGCTTCGCTCGAAATGACAAATCTTAGTTAGCATGAAAAAAATCGGAATTCTTTTTGGCCAGGAACACAGCTTCCCGCCTGCGTTTGTCGAGCGGGTGAATCAGAAGACCGGCGGCAAAGACATCGTCGCGGAGTTCGTCAAGATCGACAAAGTGATTCAGGGCGAGCCGTGCGGCTACGACGTCGTGATCGATCGCATTTCACAGGACGTCCCGTT
>DATNKD010000098.1:0-10639 GCA_035603575.1 Chthoniobacterales bacterium | reverse complement strand
GTGACGGTGCCAAAACTTTCGGTTGTTGTTGTGGTGGTCTGAGTCATTCCATTCGGTTGTGTCGCAACCTTGGTGGAGGACGTGGATGTTTGCGCGAAAGCCACCGAACCTATCAGGGCTGTGGCAAACGCGATACTAACGATTGACTTAATCATAGAAATTAACTTTCTAATTACTGAGTTGCTGCAGTGATCGCAGCGAAAGGCCATCCGGTTCGTGCTTCCGAAGGAATTCGGCGAACCAAGGAGGTAAATAGATGCGGCAGTTGGCTAGCATAGCCCAGTAAAGCTCCTCGCACAACGTCAACAATCTCCTGGACGGATCGAATCCAATCGGTGGTACGCAAAACGCGCCTTCCCGCTTCGCGTGAAACAAATTCGGCGAAGCAGGAAAAGGCGCGAATGTTTCTTAGTTCTTAATCCTCGTCGAGGATCACGCGGTCGACGAGCATGTTGTCGCCTTCACCGATGTAGTGAACGCGCACCGGCACGCCCACTCTGACGCGGGTGCGAACGGTTGCTTCGTCGAGTTCCTTACCGCTTCTGGTCACATAAACGACCTTTTTCCCGAAGCGATAATGTCTCGGGCCGGCACTTTCCTTCAGCACAATGGTGCTACCCGGAGAAAACTCCGTGATCGTGCCGGTTCCCTCAGTCGTGGTCGTGGTTGTGGTGGTTTCAGAAACCTGTGCCCACGCGAACGGAGCCGCGACTGCCAATGCCATACTGAGTATTAACTTCTTCATCTTTTATTAGACGAACCGCTGCGCCTCATATTCGGATTTCGTTTATCGTTTCTCGGTGATTTGCCGAGAAAGTCGAATGGCTCGCCCGCCGTCAACGCATCCTTTAGGCTTGCCGTAGGAGTGTCGGCTGTCACCCTACCCGAAGCGACGTAGTCAGAATACCAAAAGGAGATCAATATGTTTGGTCGATTCATCGCGTTTCTTTACGGATTAGTTTGTTATCTCATCTTCCTGGTCGCATTTCTCTATGCGATCGCTTTCGTCGGCAACATGACCCTCGTTCCGAAGACAATTGATTCGGGACCAGCGACGCCGCTGACAAAAGCGCTCGTTATCAACGCCGTTTTACTGAGTTTGTTTGCTGTGCAGCACAGCGTCATGGCGCGCCAATGGTTCAAGCGCGCGTGGAAAAAAATTGTGCCAGAACCGGTTGAACGCAGCACTTATGTCTTGCTCGCGAGCCTGATCTTGTTGCTGCTCTTTTGGAAATGGCAGCCGATGAAAGGGATCATCTGGGACGTGCGCAATCCAAATGGTCGCACCGTGCTGCAAGGCTTGTTCTGGATCGGCTGGGGCCTCGTGCTCGTTTCAACCTATCTCATCGATCACTTCGGCCTCTTCGGAATGAAGCAGGTCTATAACTATTTGGTCGGCAAGCATGACGAGCCGCCACCGTTTAAGACGCCGACCTTGTACAAAATGGTGCGACATCCACTTTATCTCGGATTCATCATCGCTTTCTGGGCTACGCCGCACATGACTACGGGCCATCTTTTCTTCGCGATCATGACGACCGCTTACATTCTCGTCGCCATCCAATTCGAAGAGCGCGATCTGATCCGGTTCTACGGCGACAACTACCGGCGATATCGCGAGCAGGTCTCGATGCTGTTCCCGCTGCGTTTGCGAAAGCGATGAGCTAAAAATCGCGTCGCCGTCGCCGAAGGTTCAATCTTCGTCGCGCGATTGAGACCGGTTTGCGTGCACGATGTGCAGACCAACCAGCCGAGCGACGAGCACCGCGAGATAAATCTGCCCCATCACCGCCTCAAGCACGGCCATCGTTCGTGCAGTCGACGAACGCGGTAGAATGTCGCCATAGCCCAGAGTTGTTAGGGTCGCGAAACTGAAATACCTGAGTTGCGAGACATGCGCGACGTCGTCAGTTCGGCCGGTCTCGGTCGAATCGGCGAACGATCCTGGCTGCATATCGTCAAGAAGCGCGTAAGTGTAAGTCCACACAAATCCGAGCAGCAGATAAACGCAGATAGCGGCAAAGATTTTGTCCGAGGTCACTCGACCACTGTGCAGGACATAGGCGAGGATCGAGACACAAAAAAAAGCGGCCAGCAAGATGACGGAGCTATGCGACGCAAGGACAGCCCAATGTTGAGGGAAAGCGAGAGGCAGGCATGCCCCGATGGTTGAAATAGCTGACAAGACAACCGCAGTCCTGAATAATTGCTTTCGTTCGCTAAGGGCGTAGGAGCCGGCCACGAGAATGGCTGCCCCCAACACATTCAGAAACAACACGCCGTGTCGAAACGTGACGATAAACGGACCGATCACGAAGAGCAGCAGCATCGAAATCAACAACAGCAAGTGTCGTCGCTCTCTCATTTTCCGTGATTACATCTCCAGATCCAGATTCGCTGATTTTCGCAGAAAGAAGATCAATCAGGAAAGCAGGAACTCAGGAAATCGTTAAGTCACTAAATCGCTAATTCGCTAACTGCTTTGAAAACGTCGAGGTATTTGATCCCGGAACCAGTGTTGAAAATGACCACGCGCTCGCCGATGTCGATCTTTCCGGACGCCCGAAGTTTTTTGAGCGCGGCGAAACAGGCTGCCCCTTCCGGCGCGACAAATAGGCCCTCTTTGGAACCAACTTCGCGAACGGTCTGGATCATTTCGTCGTCTTCAATGGCGATCGCGCCGCCGTGGGAGTCCCGCAAAATCTTGAGCATTAAAAAATCGCCGATCGCTTTTGGGACGCGCAGGCCCGACGCGACTGTGTGCGCGTTTGGAAATTCGGCGGCGAATTTTTCGCCGGCTTCAAACGCGCGGGCGATCGGCGCGCAACCACTTGCCTGCACTGAAAACATACGCGGCCGTTTGTTGTCGATCCAACCGAGCTTTTCCATTTCATCGAACGCTTTCCACATCCCGATCAGGCCGGTCCCGCCGCCGGTGGGATACAAAATCACGTCCGGCAATTTCCAATTCAGTTGCCCGGCGATTTCGTAACCGAGCGTTTTCTTGCCTTCGACCCGATATGGTTCTTTCAACGTGGAAAGATCAAACCAGCCTTCCTTTTCTTTGCGGCGCGCGATCTCGGCACCGCAGTCGGTGATCAGTCCGTCGATCAATGTCACGTGCGCGCCGAGTTCGCGGCATTCGATGATGTTAGCGCGCGGTGTGTCGCGCGGCATGAAAATGTGGGCTTCGAGACCAGCGCGCGCGGCGTAAGCGGCGAGCGCGCCGCCGGCGTTTCCAGCGCTCGGGACCGCGAGCTTCTTCGCGCCAAGATATTTCGCCATCGAAACGGCCACGCTCATCCCGCGCGCTTTGAAACTTTGCGTCGGATTGAGCGATTCGTCTTTGATCCAAAGATCGACATCTACATCGCCGCCAAATCTCTTTCCGCGTAGAAGCGGCGTTCCGCCTTCGCCTAACGAGACCGGCTCTGCATCTTGCGGCAGCGGCAACAATTCACGGTATCGCCAGAGCGATTTCTTACGCGTTACCAACTTCTCACGCGTAATTCCGCGAGCCGCCGCCTTAAGATCGGCAATCGCGAAGAGCGGTTTGCTACATGCAGTGCACAGGTTTTGCAGGCGCGACCAGTCGTGGCGCAATCCGCAAGCGGTGCATTCAAGGTGACTGAGGAACACACAGCAATGGAGCGCATGCGCGCGAAATTGAAAAGGTGGATCGCGCGCTCCGCCGCGCGACATTAAACAAGTGCGGCTTCGCCGCGATTATTTGGCATCGAGCAAGGGACTGCTCGATCCACCTTGCGCTTTGTGTTAATCACGACGCGATGAACTCCGCGCCAATTCGCCGGCCGTGGTATCGGCCGTCGCTGACGACGCAGATCATGATCGGGCTCGTCGGCGGCGCGCTGATTGGTTGGCTGCGACCCGACTGGGGCAACAAAGTCTATTTCCTGCGCGACATTTTCATCAACCTGATCAAGTCGATCATCGCGCCGCTGGTTTTCTCCACCATCGTCGTTGGTATCGCGGGTGCCGGCGCGTTGAAAAAAGTCGGACGGATGGGAATCAAAGCGCTGGTCTATTTTGAAATTGTCACGACCGCGGCGCTTTTCATCGGCCTGGCGATTGTGAATTTCACCAAACCGGGAGCGGGTGTGACTCTTGCCGCCGGTAACATCGACATCGTCAAAACAATTGGGCAAGCCCATCCCAAAACATTGGTCGAAACGATCGTCCACGCGTTCCCGTCCAGCGTGATCGACGCGATGGTGCGGGGCGACGTTCTCCAAATCGTTGCTTTCAGCGTTCTGTTCGCGCTCGCTGTTTCGGCCGTCGGCGAAATAGGCCGGCCGATCGTGCGCGCGATGGAAAGTCTGTCGCAGATCATGTTCAAGTTTACGAATTATGTGATGATGTTTGCGCCCATCGGCGTGGGCGCGGCCATGGCGCACACCATCGGCACCCAAGGACCAGGCGTGCTGGTCAATCTTGGGAAACTGATTCTTTCGCTTTATCTCGCGCTGATCATTTTCGTAATTTTGGTTTTTGGAATCGTGATGTTCATCGCGCGCGTGCCAGTGCGCCAATTTTTCCGCGCGGTGCGCGAACCGGCCGCGCTCGCTTTTGCGACTACGAGCAGTGAGTCGGCGTTGCCAAAAGCGATGCAGGCAATGGAACGCTTCGGCGTGCCGCGTCACATCGTCGGTTTCGTCATGCCGACGGGTTATTCATTCAATCTCGACGGCTCGACGCTTTATCTGGCAATGGCGTCGGTGTTCGTGGCACAAGCTGCGGAAACGACGATGGGCTGGCACATGGGACTCAGTCAGCAGATCACCATGATGCTGACGTTGATGCTGACTTCGAAAGGGGTGGCCGCGGTGCCGCGCGCGTCGCTCGTGATTTTGTTGGCAACGCTGAATACGTTTGTGCCGGCAGGGCTCGGTCCCATTGGCGTCGCGATTATTTTCGGAGTCGACGAGCTCATGGACATGGGCCGAACCTGCGTGAACGTGATCGGGAATTGTCTGGCGACGGTTGTGGTCGCGCGGTGGGAAAAAGAATTCGACGAAAATCGGGCGCGGGTTTTTGGAACGCCGCGAGAAGCGGAGTTGGACCTAAAATCCGGCGACGTCGCTTTTGCCGATGCGGTCCGTCAAGGCGACTAGAGTCGTGAACGACAGCATTACTTCGCGACGGGCGGTTGCACTCGAGCGACAAGTTGCTGAAATCGCTGGGAGCTCCGCAAACCATCGAATACTGGGTTTATTCTGATTTCGAGGGCAAACCAATTGGGTTCATCAACCGCCTTCGCCAGCGAAGTGAGCGCTTGTTCAGAATCCCCCGCCCGATAGTAGGCCAGGAAATATTCTGCTGCCGGCACGTATTCGCCACGATCCAATCGTTGATTCAAGTGCTCGAGTTTGCGTCGACCTAATTCGCGCACAGCAGCATCGAACCCCGACGCTTCGTAAGTTTTTTGCACGATCGCCGCATCCTCGGTTTGCTCGCTGGACGATAGTGCTTTGGTCCATTGGTCAACGGCTTCGCGATCCATCCCCTTTTTCTCATAAACATCACCGAGCCATTCATGCGCAGCCGCATAACCCGGATGCAACTCCAAGGTTTTGTTGAATTGGTCGATCGCCCGGTCGTACTGCCGCGTGTAGAAAAACATTCTTCCCGAATGGAGATTTAATCCTAAAAAGAAAGGATCAAGCTCCGCGGCGCGCGCCATCTGGGCAAGGCCTTCGTCATTGCGTCCGAGCAGCACCAAACACAAGCCGTAATGGTGCAGGATCTCTGCGAGGTTCGGATTCAACTCCGATCCGCGACGAAACGCACGTTCGGCGGCGGGCCAGTTGCGCTTGGAATAGATCTCGACTGCGGCCAGCGGATTATAGGCTTCGGCCAAGTGATCATCTAAAGCCAACGCTTTGTTGACCGCATTCTCCGCCTTTGGCCAATCGTCAGGCGGTAAAATGCCATTTGCCGCACCGAAAGAATAATAAAGTCCCAGGCCTGAATAAGCGAGCGCGTACGATGGATCGGCTTGGATCGCCTGCAGGAAATAATCGCGGCTCTTTTCGTGACCGGGTGCGAAGAAACGGTTGAAGTGATATCGCCCCATGAGGTAAAGCTGATGCGCCTCGCTGCTCTCGGTCGGACGAACTGAGATCGCGCGTCGTTCGGCGCTAGTCAGGTTCGCTTGAAGCGAATCGGCTATTTTCGACGCAATATCAGTTTCAACGGCAAAAATATCCGTCAGCTTTCGATCGTATACTTCCGCCCAAACGTGCGAATCGCTTTCTGCATCGATTAAACGAACATTCACTCGCACCTGGTCGACCGCTTTCTGGACCGTGCCCGCGAGAATATTTCCCACGCCGAGCTGCTTCGCGATCTCTGGGACATTCTCAGGTGAGCTTTTGAAGCGTACCGTCGATGTCCGCGAGATAACCTTCAGATCACCGATTTTTGAGAGCCTGGTAAGAATCTCTTCTTGAATTCCAAGCGCGAAATAGTCATTCGCTTTGTCTTCGCTCAGGTTTTCGAATGGCAAGACGGCAATTGATTTCCGTGAAATGCGCGTCTGCGCCGCCGTGCGTTCTTTAGATTTTTGAGGAACCTGACAATTTCCGAACTCCTCACCGTAGCAATTGACGATCGAAACCGTTCCGCCGTGTTTCACATTGCATTCGCCGAGGTCATGAAGGTACTGCCGCCAGCGCGCGAAATGCTCGAGATCTTCGGCGACGTGCTTAGAGAGAAGAATGTGACCGGCATCGCCGCAATTCATCACTCGCTGCGCAATGTTAATTCCAGCGCCAGCGATGTTCGCCTGTTCATTCAGGTCGGTAATTTCATTTACCGGACCGCAGTGAATTCCCATGCGCACGCGAAGGTTGGGATGATTTCTTAGCTCTTTACTGATCTCGAGAGCGCACCTGACGGGCGCTTCCAGATTGCTTCGAAAAACGAGCGCGCCGCCATCACCGGTCGGCAGCCGCAACAACTTGCCTTCTTCTTCCGCGACCCGGAATTCCTCAGTTCCGCGTACGATCTGTCTCAGTTTTTGAATCTGCTCGCTTTGTTCGTGGATGAGCAGCTTCGAGTAACCGACGATGTCGATGTAGAGCACATAGCCGATCTCGAACTTCACTTCAGATGAGGCTCGTTGCGGCATGCGACTTTATTCTATCCGGAAGGTCGAAGCGTAGCGAGTCGAATTGGCTGCGATTCGAAGCCAGCTAGATCGACATCTACATTTTCAATGCGGCGCGCAGATGCGGGATGAGCCGTTTGCTGAACTCGACGGAATCACCGGCGGACAAGTGCGACCATTCGGGACAAGTGAATCCGGCGAGCTCTGGAAAATCCGAATAGTAAATACCGGGCGCGCCGGTCATTTTTATGAGCGGGTCCCAGGTTTGCACGCGCGGCATGCCTCGATCTTCGAGTTCTTTCAATCCGCCGCTATGAGGAAATCGGACAAAAACAATTTTGCCGCCGCGCGCCCGAATTTTTTCCACCGCCGTCGTGATATCGCGAAAACGATCCCCGATCGCCTTGTTCATTCGGGCGATGAATACTTCTTTCGGAATATAAGTCGGCGGTGGCGGCGGCGTGAAAAGCGGAATCCAGATTTGTTGAATGCGTTGAGCGAGCTCGCTGCCCGGGCGTGCGCATTCTTCCACCATTCGCGCGCGACGCTCGTGATCGAGGGTACCGAAATATGGCGGGAGCCGCGGCGGAACGAGCGCTCCCGGGCGATTTGGAATCGGCAAACGCTTCAGCAGATCGTCGAGCGTCAGTTCTTCCTGCTTCAGAAATGCGACACGTTCTTCCAATGGAAAAGCGAGATACTGACTCGCGCGTTGGGCCGGTGTTTGCGAATGAAATCGTTTCACTGCTTTTCCGCCGCGCTCCATCGGCGGCGTTCCTGGCGGCGCGAAAAACAAACGCGGGACAACACTGCAGATGATTGTGCCGTGGAAGCTTTCGTCTTTGGCCAGATCCGCCAGAACCGGATAACCGCAGCCACCACCCATCGCGAGTTGCACCGGACGCTTGCCCAAACCTTTTTCGAATTCATCAAGATCGACATCGAACCAACCGCGCGAATCGCCGATGATCACGAGCGACTCCGGTGTGACGCTTCGCCGTCTCAACGTCCACAGATCTTCGTTATCATTAAGAGTCGGGCCATAACCGATGGATCGGCAGTACAATTCCCAGGCGCTGGTCGCGGCTATTACGACGACTACAACGACGACGGTAATGCCGCGCCATTGAATTGGCGGAATCGGGCGTTCGAATTCTAGCGGCGGACCGCCGTGGATTTGTTCGGCCCGCGACGGCTTTCGGAAAAACAACCGCGGAAGACGGAGTCGTTCTTTAAAATTGGAAATAAATGAAGGCATTACTGGCTCCTTGAGTAAGAATAATTGAGCAGGCCATCAACGCCCAGGCCGCGGTCACCATCCAGCGCGGTAAACGGGCGACCGCCGTTTCGATGTTGCTGTCGCGAAGTGAACAGTGGACGCTGATCATGCCAACCGTAACGAGCGCGACTTGAAGCATTTCGCGGGTGGACAGAATTGCATCGCCCCGCGCGTGTTGGCCGAACATTCCGCCGAGCATTCGACTCGCGATCGTGAAATCGGCCGCGCGAAAATAGACCCACGCGATGCAAACCGCCGCATAAGTGGCGGCGCCGGCGAGAATGCGCGTGCCCAGATTATTCGCCCAGGCTTTGTCTTCGAACAAAATGCGACAGACACGCTCGATCACTAAATACGAGCCATGCAACAAACCCCAGACGACAAAAGTCCACGCGGCACCGTGCCAAAGTCCGCCCAGAAACATGACAATGACGAGATTCAGCGCGGCGCGAAATGGGCGGACCTGATTGCCGCCGAGCGGAATGTAAAGGTAATCGCGCAGGAAAGTGGAAAGCGAAATGTGCCAGCGTCGCCAAAAATCCGAGAAACCGATCGCGGCGTAGGGAAAACGAAAATTGTCCTTGAGGTGAAAGCCGAGAGTCAAAGCCGCGCCGATGGCACAGGTAGAATAACCGGCGAAGTCGAAAAAGATTTGGCCGGCAAATGCAATCACGCCCGCCCAGGAATCAAGCGCTACCAGCGGACCGGCATAACTGAAAACGCGATCAGCCGAGCCGGAAAGCAACGTGTCGGCGAGCACGATTTTCTCGAATAAACCCAAAGTCATCAGGGCCAGGCCCCAGAGAAATTGACCCGTGCGCAGTGGCTGCGGCCTGACCAGTTGCGGAAGAAAATCTCCCGCGCGCACGATTGGACCGGCAACAAGCTGCGGAAAAAATGAAACCGCGAGAATGAAGTCTCGTAGAGACTTGGTGGGTTGCAAAACGCCTCGATAAATGTCGAGCGTGTAAGAAAGCGAATGGAAAGTGTAAAATGAAATGCCGACCGGGAGCAGAATGTCGAGATGCGGCGGTTGATAGATGATGCCGATGCGCGCGAGCAGCCATTGGAAATTTTGAAGTAGAAAATTTCCGTATTTGAAGAAGCCGAGCATGCTCAGATTCATGCACACGCTGGCGACCAACCAGCCGCGGCGCGAACGCCCCTTGGCCTTCGCAATCTGTCTCCCCAGCCAGAAATCCATCGCGGTCGTGGAGAAAAGCAGCGCAGCGAACGGCGGATTCCAGGCACCGTAAAAAATGTAACTGGCGGCGACGAGCAGGTTTTTCCGCAGCGTCCACGAAGCGATACTCCAATAGAGGACGACGACGATTACGAAGAAAACAACGAAGGTGAGCGAATTAAAAAGCATGACGAAGGTGCGATTGAATTATGCTGCCGACGGCAGCGACCAATTTACGCCAGCCATATTGAGGCAGGTTTTAGATGTTGTTTTGTCACCCTGCAAGATAAGAACCGCATCGAGTGGCGGCGCGATGTTTCCTATGATTTCCCTCACCTCAATCCTCTCCCTGGGGGAGAGGAAGCCGTCTGCGGCAGGTGAGGGTGCTTTTGTATTGTGAAACCGTTTTTCCTCTTTGCGCCGGGCGCGGGCGCGCCGTCATCGCATCCCTGGATGCAGCGTTGGAAACAAAGGCTTACCCAAATCGGCGATGTTGAGACGTTCGACTATGACTACATGCGCGAATCGCGGAAGCGTCCCGATCGTTTACCGCAATTAGTCGCCGCGCATCGACGAGCTCTCACCGAAGTGCGCACGAAAACATCCGGGCCGATTATTTTAATCGGAAAAAGCATGGGTGGCCGAATCGGTTGTCACGTCGCTTTGGAAGAAAAGGTGACCGGCATTGTGTGCCTCGGGTATCCGCTCTGCGGTGGTGGAGATCGCTCGAAATTGCGCGCTCAAGTCCTACGCGATTTGCGCACGCCTATTCTTTTCATTCAAGGCACGCGCGATCCGCTTTGTCCGCTGGATTTGCTCGAATCGGTTCGATCAGAAATGACCGCGCAAAACTCTCTGCATGTTGTCGAAGGCGGAGATCATTCCTTGCTTGTCCGCAAAAAAGATCTCGGCAATGAAACGCAGGAAGATATCGATCAAAGAATCGCGAAAGCGATCAGCGATTTTGTCGCGCGAACCTCAACTTAAGGGCAGCCAGTTGCCCGGCTGCGGCACAAGCTTTGTGCCGTTGAGGGAGAGATAAGTGTAT